>DAHXOK010000100.1 GCA_027364935.1 Vulcanimicrobiota bacterium
GGGTCTGCGGCGAGCGTGCGCCCGGTGGGATTTTGAAAGTTCGGAATCAGGTAGAGAAACTTCGGAAACGGATCGGCGCGCTCGAGCACGCGCTCTAGCGACTCCGGGAGCATGCCGTCTTCGTCGGTGTCGGCGGTGAGATAGCGCGCTTCGTACGCGTCGAAGGCTTGAATCGCTCCGAGATACGACGGTTTCTCGAGCACGACGTGATCGCCGGGATCGATGAAGATCTTACCGAGCAAATCCAAACCCTGCTGCGAGCCGTTGACGATGAGCGCCTCTTCGGGCGCGATGTCGCGGCCGAAATACGGCGAGAGCCGCCGCGCAACCCACGCGCGCATCTCCGGAATGCCTTCGGTGACGCTGTACTGTAACGCCGCCGCGCCGTACCGCTCCATCACCTCGCGCGTGGCCGCCGCGATCTCGTCGCACGGGAAGAGTTCGGGTGCCGGCAACCCGCCGCCGAACGAGATGACGTCCGGCTGCTGGGTCACCTTGAGCATCTCGCGAATGGTCGACGCGCGCAGACGAGCGGTCCGCTGCGCGAACCGCGTCAAGGAAGAGGCAGTCGTCGCCATCGCGGCCGGTATTCGGGAGAGGGAGAAGGGCGGCCTACGGGACGTTTGCGAGCGCGATACCGCCCCATGCGGTGCGCCGGACCGTGCGGTGGCTCAAGGGATTCCAGACTTCGAGCGTTACCGGGTCTCCGGGGGCGATCGCCATTGCGCCGCCGGGAGGCGGCCCGCTAAAGCCGCTGATGACGATGAGCGAATCGGACCAATGGACGAAGGCTAGCTTCGTATCGGAAAACTTGTTTCCGACCATGAGCGCTACGGAGCGTCCAGTGCCCCACGGGTGATACGCGCCGTCGCAGACGACGACGTAGTCTTGGTTGCTCGAGAACGGTACGGGCGCGGGCGACGTGCCGAAGCCCGAGCCGACGATTTTGATCTCATGCGGGGAGACGTACGCCGCGGTAATCCTCGGCGCGTCCGGCGGCACGGGCGTCGTGTTGCCGCCCCACGCGGCGCCGACGTGCGTTACGGGATTCCAGACGTTGATGACGACGCCGTCTCCCGGCAGCGCCGGTAAGCCCCCGATGACGATTCGCCGGTCGTCCCAATGCAGGTAGTTTAAATGGATACTATCGTCCGCATATCCAGCCTCGAAGAACACGGTATCGTCGAAGATGCGAAAGTACGGTGCCGTGCCGGAGAACGGACGCGCAAACGGGCTCGCACCGAAGCCGGATCCGCGGATCTCCATCGTGTAGCCACCGGCGCTATCGGTGAATCTCACGCGCTGGATCGAAACCCGCGGCGCGCCGTGCCCCGCCCGAACGGGGATAACGGGGGGATCTTGGCCACGCCCGGCGCCCCAGACCGCGAGCGTGACGAGAATGGCGGCCGCCAACGCGATGCCGTAGAGCGTTGCGCCACCCGAAAGGAGCCAGACCAACGCGCCGCGCCGGGCGCGGCTCGCCAGCACCAGCGTTTCGGGCGGCACCCCGAGAGCTTTGGCGATGAGATGGTGCGTTCTCGGGCTGACGGGCTTGCCGTTCTCGGCATCCCAGACGAGGCGCATCGCGACGCCGGAGCCCTCTCCGTCGATCTCGCGCGTCTTCTCCGCCAGCGCCTTTTGCGAGGTCAGGCCGCGCGCAAGGCGCAGGCTAGCTACCTTAGAGCCATCGAGTACGACCACGTTCTAAAACCGAACCTCTACCGGCGAGTAGCCGATTCCCCCGAAGATACAGACGAGGCTCTCGTTCCCCCTTTGTTAGCCATCTGCGAAAAAGATGCGAACGCCCCGAGAATGCCGCCCCTTGACCCTCGCAGTGAATCGGATAGCATGGGGCTTGGTTACTTCGTCTTTTGAAGGCGTTTTGAACTTGCGTTTCACTTCCATTCCACGGCGCGCGTCCGGTTACTCTAACGCAGGCTTAACCGTGCTTGCCTATGGCCCACGCTGGGGGCCAACGAACCTCGCTAGCCGAAGGCCTCTCTGAAGGGTAAGGTGAGCGTGGAGCACGGACTCGCCGCGTCGAGACGTTGGCTCGTCACCGGTGGATTGGGATTTATCGGATCGCACTTCATCAGGATTGCGCTGGCCGAAGATCCCGAGCTCGAGATCGTCAACCTCGACGCGCTGACGTACGCCGGCAATCTCATGAATCTGCGCGACGTCGAGTGCTCGAGCCGCTATCGCTTCGTTCGGGGCGACATCAGCGACCCAGCTGCCGTCAAGGCGGCGATCGATCCCGGCGTCAGCGCGATCGTCAACTTCGCGGCGGAATCGCACGTGGACCGCTCCCTGATCGACGCGGAGCCCTTCAAGAAGACGAATGTTACCGGCGTACGGGTTTTGCTCGAAGCCGCGATTGCCGCGCGCGTAGCGCGCTTCTTGCAGGTCTCAACCGATGAGGTCTACGGCGACGCCGTAACCGGAGAGTTGTCCGAGGAGAGCCCGCTCTCCCCGAGCAACCCGTACAGCGCGAGCAAAGCCGAAGGCGAAGCGTTGGTGCAGGAGTACCGGCGCGACCGCGGCGTACCGGTGCTCGTTACGCGCGGCAGCAACACGTACGGGCCGTATCAGTATCCCGAGAAGCTCATCCCGTTGTGTATTACGAATCTCATCGACAACGAGTCCGTTCCGCTCTATGGCGATGGCATGCAGGTGCGCGACTGGCTCCACGCCGAGGACCACGCCCGCGGCATCCTGCACGTTCTCGGCTCCGGCGTTAGCGGCAACGCGTACAATCTTGCCGGCGGAAACTCGTGCACCAACCTCGAGATCGCGCATCGGCTGCTCGGCGCGTGCGGCCGTTCGCCGCTCACGCATCTGCGCCACGTGAGCGATCGGCCGAACCACGACCGCCGCTACGCGATGAGCGGTGCGAAGGCGCACGCGCTCGGCTGGAGGCCGCGGATTCCGTTTGATACCGGCCTGAGCGAGACCGTCGAATGGTACAAGAGCAACGAAGAGTGGTGGCGCAGGATCAAACGCGGTGAGTTCACTGCCTACTGGGAACGGCAGTACGGCGCTCGTTTTGAAGAAAGGGCCTGATAACCATGAAGGGCATCGTTCTCGCTGGAGGTCTGGGCACGCGGCTCAAACCACTGACGAAGGTTACGAACAAGCATCTCTTGCCGGTCTACGACAAGCCGATGATCTACTATCCCATCGAGACACTGGTTCGCGCGGGCATCCGGGACATCATGATCGTTACCGGTGGAAACTGTGGCGGCGAGTTTCTGCGCCTGCTCGGGAACGGCCACGAGTTCGGGCTCAAGCACATGAACTACGCCTACCAACAGGGCGAGGGAGGCATCGCAGATGCGCTCGCGCTCTGCGAGCACTTTGCGGCCGGCGAACGCATCGTGGTCATCCTCGGCGACAACTTGCTTGAGGACGACATCACGCCCTACGTGCGGCGGTTCGAAAGACAGGCTTCCGGCGCGCGCGTTCTCCTGAAAGAGGTCCCGGATCCGCACCGCTTCGGCGTGCCGGAGATCCGGGGCGAACGCATCGCGCGGATCGAAGAGAAACCGCTGCACCCCAAGAGCTCCTATGCGGTAACCGGCGTCTACATGTACGACCACCGCGCGTTTGGTTTCTGCCGGGAGCTGCAACCTTCGAATCGAGGAGAGCTCGAGATCACCGACGTCAACAACGCCTACATCGCGGACGGAGACCTGTACTACGATATGCTCTCAGGATGGTGGACGGATGCGGGCGAGATCGCGTCGCTCTTCCACGCCGCCCAACTGGTCGCGCAGCAGCGACGGTCTGCGGTAGCGGCAGATGCCTACAACGGCTCTACGGCTCGCGCAGACGGATTGCGCCGGTCGTTCTCTGAGAGCAGCGGCGAGCCGCCGATTGACGGCCAGTCGATCCCCAAGGTTGGATCGTCCCAGGCGACGGCGACCGCCGAAGACGCGTCGTAGGGCGCGCTCTGCTTGTAGAGCAGCATCGTATCGTCGGCGAGCGCGAGGAACCCGTGGAGAAAGCCGCGCGGAACGTAGATCTGCGTGTGCTCGTCGGCACGGAGCATGACGCCTTCCCACTGCAGAAACGTGGGGCTGCCGCGCCGGAAATCGACGATGACGTCGAACGCCTCCCCAGCGAGCACCTGGACGAGCTTTGCCATGCGCGCATCCGCGTGCATGCCGCGCAAGACGTTGCGCGCCGAGAGCGAGAGATTATCCTGGACGAACTCGTCGGTAATCCCCAGCTCCCGGTAGCGCTGCTGCGAGAACGTCTCCTTGAAGTACCCGCGCTCGTCTGCAAAGACGTCGGGCTGAACGATGAAGCTTCCGGCAAGACGGAGGGGACGGCACTGCATGCCTGACATCTATCCCGCGTGAAGGTGCTTCTCCTCGGCGGATACGGCCAGCTCGGCACCGCAATACGCCGGCGCTGGACGGAGGTGGAGATCGTCGCGCCGGAGCGTGACGAGCTCGATCTCGAGCGCGATGCGAGCGTGCAGAGCGCATTCGAGCGCTACCGGCCGGAGCTGGTCGTCAACTGCGCATCTTTTCACGACGTCGATCGCTGCGAGCTCGAACCGCAGCGCGCATTCGCGGCGAACGCCTATGCCGTGTGGGCTCTCGCGCGCAGGTGCGCCAAGGCCGGCGTCCCGTTCGTAACCTTCAGCACCGATTACGTCTTCGATGGCGAAACTACGCGCCCGTACCGCGAGGGCGATGCGGAACGGCCGCTCTCCGCCTACGGCGCATCGAAGCTCGCGGGCGAAGTGCTGGCGCTGCGCTCCGGTGCACGCGCGTACGTCGTGCGGACCTGCGGCCTCTACGGGCGAGCAGAGCGCAGAGACAAGCCCTCGTTCATCGATCGCGTCGTCGCTCGTGCGGCAGCAGGCGAGTCCGTCACCATCGCACCGAACATCATCGCATCGCCGACCTTTACCGGGCATCTTGCCGACGCGGTGCTCG
>DAHXOK010000101.1 GCA_027364935.1 Vulcanimicrobiota bacterium
AGCGGCGGTGGCCTGGGCGGGAAATCGTCGCGAGCTACCACGATCTCTTCGGCGATCTCGATGCGCCATTCGCGCGCGCGTATCTCGCGCTGCTTGCGCGAGCGGATGGCGTCGTTGCCGTTCCAGCCGGTCCGCTTCACGTCGCGATGATTCGCCGCGGTACGCCAATCGTCGGATTGTGGGCGGCGCATCTCCCGGAATGGTACGACGAACCCAATCCCGATGCGATGCATCTGGTCGGCAGCTACGTCAGAGAGCGCCGTTTCGACCGTCGCCTCGCAACGACGACGTTGCCCGTGGGGTGGCATAGAAAGACGACGTTCGACACGCGCACGATTCCCGCAGAAGCAGTGCTCGCGGCCCTCAAGCTCTAGCAACGTCGAAGCACCGAACCAGCGTCGCGGGAGTCCCAGCCGTCCTTCGACTTCGCGAGCACTTCGTGCTCGCTACGCTCAGGATGACAATGATTGCGCGAGCGCTTTGTGCTCGCTACGCTCAGGATGACAATGACTTCGCGAGCACGTCGTGCTCGCTACGCTCAGGATGACAAGTGCAATGCCATCGTCGGATTCGGGAGCGACTCTGCGCGCAATACAACCGTCGGTCCTTCGACTGCGCGAGCACGTCGTGCTCGCTACGCTCAGGATGACACAGAGCGCTCGAGAGATAGTTCCTTAGCCGCCGGCGATCTTCGGAAAGAAGTACAGTATGATGGTGCTCACTGCGTTGAAGAGCCCGTGCGAGATCATCGACGCATACGCGTTGCGCGAGCGATAATAGACCCAGCAGAGCACCACGCCGCCTAGCCCGAGAAGCACGCCGCTGACCGCGTCGGAGCCGCCGCCGGCCATGTGCGCTGCGCCGAAGAGCGCGCCGCTGACGATTGCGCCGAGCCAGAAACCGCCGTATCGCAGCCCGAGATTGAAGATGAAGACGCGAAAGATCGTCTCTTCGGCAATCGGCTGCGCGACCACGGCAAAAAAGAAGAAGAAGATCACGGCGGGCGTGTTGCCGCGCACGTTCTCGAACATGCGCTCGACGAGCTGCGGGTGCACGGCGTGCGTGAACGTCTCGACGAGGCTCGACCCCACGTCGGCAACCACGATCATGCCGACGGCGCCCGCGATCGCGTACGCGAGCGTGCGCGCGTCGATCGAGCGAAAGCCCAGCTGTGCCCGCGAAAAACGGGTCAGCCATGGCAGGAGCGCCCAGATGGCGAGTACGATCAGCGCTTCTGCGGCGACCTGAAACGCCGACGAGACGACGAAGAGCGTGCCGCTCATCGCCGCCGGATTGCGTGCTGCGGTCAAGAACTGCGCGTAGCGTCCGGTCGCATTGAGCCATACGTCCAAGGCGACCCCAGCCGCGAAAAACAGGACGAGGACGAGCCCGACGACGACGAGCACCCAGCCCGGAGAGAAGCTACCCTTCGGCCAATGCGTCGGCCAGCTTGGCGAAGTCTGCGAGATCTAGTCGTTCTCCACGTTGCTCCAATGGAATTCCGGCGGCGGTTACAGCTCGTTCCACTCGCCGCCGGTCCAGCGCCAGCGCGAGGATCAGGCTGTTGACGAGCGTCTTGCGGCGGTACGCGAATGCGGCGCGCACGACCTCCCGGAAGCGACCGACGTCGCGCGGCCGTACCGCCGGCGTACTACGGCGTACCATGTGCACGACGGCCGACTCGATCTTCGGCTGCGGAAAAAAGGCGCGCGGCGGCAGCGTGAACGCGCGACGAACGCTCATCGCATATTGAACGGCAACCGAGAGACTGCCGTACGCGGCGGTTCCGGGCGTCGCAGCGAATCGGCCGGCGACGTCGCGCTGCACCATGACGGTCAGCGTTTGCGGCCCGTTCTCCATCTCGACGAGATGCGTGACGAGGGGCGTCGCGATGTTGTACGGGAGATTGCCGGCGGCGTGCCACGGGCCCGCGCGCGCGAAGGACGCATACGCGAATTCCAGCGCGTCGGCGCAGAGTATCGTCGCGTTCGCGAGATCGTCTCGCTGCCGAAGAATAGCAACGAGGTCGCGGTCAATTTCTAGCGCCGTGACGGGTGCGCCGGATTCGAGCAGCGACGCCGTCAACGTTCCGGTTCCCGCGCCGATCTCCAGTACGGGCACGCCGGGTGCGACGGCGAGATGCGCGATGCGACGCGCCGCGGAGAGGTCGACGAGAAAATGCTGTCCCAGGCGCTTCTTGGGGCGCAATCCGTGTGCCGCGAGGAGCGCGCGCGGATGCGTACGCTGGGAGCCGGTTACTTCAATGTGTAGACGGTGACCTCACGGCGGCCGAAGCGCATCGCGTCCTCATAGGACGAGAAGCCGAGGTCGACGCGGTCACCGCGAATTGCGCCGCCGGTGTCGCCGGCGAGCGCGAAGCCGTAGCCCGGAATGTAGAGCCGCGAGCCGAGCGGGATGATGCGTGGATCGACGGCGACGATGCCCGGCCCCGCCGGGCGGCCCGTGGCGGTAATGCCGCTGCAACCATAGCAGTGCGGCGTGTACGCGGTGGCGATCATGCGGACCTTGCTGCTCGCGACGAAAGCGAACCGCGCGACGGCGCTGCGGCTGAAATCGCCATACGCGCCGTACGGGCCGAGCCCGTCGTCGATGACGCGTGGCTGCGGGGGCCTTTCGATGTAGCTCGTAACGCGTCGCCGAATCGGACCGCCGTCGCGGCGCGCGAACTGCGTAACGACGACGCGGATGCCGTCGCGACCGCGAGAGAAGACGCGCGCGTGTCCTGCGCGATCCGAGAGATCGAGTCGATAGAGGGTTTCGTATGCGACGCGATCGATGACGCGGCGCTCCCATCGAACGACGCGAACGACCCGCACGACGCCGTCGCGCGGAAGCGCGGCGTCGAGCGCCGGCGTGACGACGTCGTCGGCGCCGAGCGATACTTGCTGCTCGTCGAGCAGATCGGCGACGCTCTGCGCAGACGAAACGACGTGCCGTGCGTGGTGCGCGAACACGATCGTGACGGGAACCGCCGTGCGATAGACGACGGTGAGCTCGTCAGAGAGCGGAACCTCCAGCGCGGGGTAGACGTAGTCGTCGGGTCGCGGCACGATGCCGCGTCGCGCGAGCAAAGAAGCGACGGTCGGCGCGGTCGTCGTCACGACGCGGGTACTGCCGTCGATCTGCAGCGTTACGACGTGCGCAGCCGGCGAAGAGGCAAGCGCCGCCATCGGCGAGATCGCGAGGCTGCCTACGCCGAAGCCCATAGCCAGGACGGCTGCGGCAAGCACGAGGCTCGGCCGAAGCCCGTTGCGTCGAATCACGCCGGAATTTCCTTCCAGTCCCAGCCTCTGGGCAAGGTCCGGCCGTACGCCCGGGAAAGGGCAGGACGTTACCGTTGAGGCCGTCGTCGGTTGGTGCGAGCGGCAGGGCCTCGTGACGGTCGCGACCAGTCGCTGGAGGCTCTAGCGACCCCAGGAATGCGTGCACTCCCGGGGAGGGGCTCGATGACCGGGGCACTATAGCACGGGGTCTCGCTCGGAGGACTATGCCAAAAGTCGCTATGGAGGAGGGAAGTCCTGCCTTTTGCCGAGGCGGGGGACACGCGTTCGCTCGGCGCAAAAGGCGCTGAGATGCGTGTCGGGTTCTTCACGGAGGTCCATCGGCCGGTCTTCAACGGCGTCGTGGCCTCGGTCGAGGGTCTCGCTCACGGTCTACGTTCCCGAGGGCACGAAGTCTACTGCTTTGCGCCGCGGATGCCCGGCGACGACGGCGACTCGGACGTCTTCTTCCGGATGCCCTCGCTGCCGCTGCCGACGCGTACGCCGTACCGGCTGACCGTGCCCCTGGTGGGGAGGCGCAGCGTGCGCAGCGTCATCAAGCGCCTCCATCTCGTGCACGTGCATTCGCCCTTTGTAACGGGATGGATGGGATTGCGATACGCGCGTCGCTACGGCATGCCCGTCGTCTATACGTATCACACGCAGCTGGAGGCGTACACGCACTACGTGCCGTTCGATCCGTCCGCAACCCGTTTTGCTACCGAGACGCTCACGCGCACGTTCGGAAACTCCGTCGACGCCGTCGTCGTCCCGACCGATGCAATGCACAAGCGCCTCCTCTCGCTCGGCGTTACGACGCGCATTGCGGTCGTGCCGAGCGGAATCGACGTCGCGCACTTCGCGTCGGGACGGCGGGACGAGGCTCTTCGCGCGTCGCTGGGCGCGGCGGGCGGCTGCCTCTTGCTTTTCGTCGGACGCTTGGCGAAGGAGAAGAGTCTCGACGTTCTCCTGCGCGGGTTGGCGCTCGCGCGTCGCGACGACGTGTTCCTTGCGATCGCCGGCGACGGACCGGCTGCAGCCGAGCTACACGAGCTCGCGCAGGAGCTCGGTCTGAACGCGAAGGTTCGCTTCATCGGAGACGTTCAGCGCGAGCGGCTGCCCGATCTCTATGCGAGCAGCGATGCGTTCGTCTTTCCGAGCACGAGCGAAACCCAGGGCTTGGTCCTCGCCGAAGCGCTCGTGGCCGGCCTCCCGGTCATTGCAGCCGACGCGCCGCAGAACCGCGACGTCCTCGGCGCGGGGGCAGAGCTGGTCGAAGCAAACGCGGCCGCATTTGCGGCGAGCATCGCGCGCGTCGCGCCGGCCACCGAGGAGCGTCGGGCGGAGGCGCGTGCCGCCGGAGCCCGCTT
>DAHXOK010000102.1 GCA_027364935.1 Vulcanimicrobiota bacterium
GTCCGCGGCCGCAAGATATCGCGGTCGCGCGGGCTGCGGTGCAACAGGCGCAGGCGGAGCTGTCCGCCGCACGCACAAAAGCGTCCTTGTTGGATATCGTCGCGCCATTCGACGGTGTCATTACGCAACGCCTGAAGAATCCCGGCGAAACAGCCGATCCCGCGACGCCGGTGCTTGCGATGGTGAACCCGAACCGCACGGTGGTGGAGGTACAAGTGAGCCAGGATCAAGCAACGCTCGTGCGGCCCGGTGCTGCGGCCAACATCAGCGTTGACGGCTCGGTAAACCGCATCGACGGCACGGTCGTCGCCGTGAGCCCAGCGCTCGCGGCGCAGACCGGAACGATGACGGTACGCATCCGCCCTGCCCGGGGCCGCTCCTTAACGCCGGGTGCCGCGGCCAAGGCATCGATCGCGGTACGCGACGTACCCGGTGCTTTCATCGTACCGGAGAGCGCCGTCGTAAAGGATCCGGAAACCGGACAGACGTTGGTGTACGTCGCGAGGGGCGCAGGCCGTTACCGCCGCGTCGACGTTCAGATACGCCTCCAGGCGGCGAGCCGCGTGGCGATCTCCGGTTCGAAGTTGATGTCGGGCGAGAGTATTGTGACCCAGGGTGCGTACGAACTGTTGCCTCTCGCCGGCGGTGGTTCCGGGGGATAGACGTACCTAACGCAATTCGTCGTGGTGGCGGCGCGAGCGCTCGAAATTGCGGCCGGAACGGCATGACAGGTGGCTTGGAGTTTCGATCCTCGGATTCGTGCTGTCGGCACCTACAAAACGGTGTAGTGGATCGCGGCGTACGCCGACGGTGGACAACCGCTCGAAGGCGGCTGTGCGGCTCAATCGGCTCGTTCCCGCTCGCCGAAGGTGGGGTCGACCACTACCACACGATCGCGGCGTACGTGCAGCGCGATCCGGGTCCAAAGTATGTTCCGGGCATTTTCGTAACACATCAATGGGGCTACGACGGCAACCCTGGATCGATGAATCCGGTGGGCGCGACAATGGGAGTATCGCCGGCACGGAGCCGTGCTTTGACGCTGGAAATCTACGAGCCGTTCTTCAGTGGGCGTGCAATGCTCGGGCTGCGGAACGAGATGACGGACGACGGACTCGGGACGATAACGCATACAGGCAACGTGGACCTTGCGCTCACGCCGTTCGCTCGCTACGAGTACGTTCACGTGTATCTCGAGAGCGCCATGGCGCAGAACGCCGGCCCGCGGTGGCGATCGATGGTATGGTGGGCGCTGCCCATTGGCGGGCCGCCGACCACACCGTAATGGCACGATCGTTTCCGGGGAAGGGCTGAAGCCCGGCAAGCGTATGTTAACGGTCGTCCTCGCAACCGACGCTCACGCGATGAGCAGTCTCGCCGCAACCGCAGCCTTTAACTACGAGCCTACTTCGCCGATGGCTCTGCCCAGCGCGATGACGGGCGGCAAACCATCCGTCGAAGTGCTTTCGCCTAAAAACGGCGCTTCAGTAGGCAGAAAATTCAATCTCGTTCTGGCAGTACACCACTTCGATCTTTCGTGCGCGCTCGAAGGTAAGCCCGACGTCGCAGGTTGGGGAACGTTCACGTGTTCTTGCAACAGCAAGGAGAAACGAGTGCCTCGCCCATGACGCCAATGGTTGCTATGCTGAGCACGCCTACGGGAATGGCGATGGCCAAATCGTACATGATGCAAACACACATGATGTGGTGGATGCGAGTTTAGACTTTCGGCCTCGTGGCGCCGCCACGACTTCTCAAGGACGACGATCGTTGGACCAAGTTTTCATAGTGGACGTGCATCGACCGCGCTGGCAGAGCTGCGGTTTGTACCGCCTTTCCGCTATTCATGCTGCGGGAAGAGGTAAGACGGAGGCGCAACACGCTTGCCTATTTCCAACGTAATCAATTGGGCCCTAACGGCCAGGTCTTTCGGATTGCCACGATATCGGGTTCCATCTATGTACACAATGACCCGTCCGTGGTTTGTCGCGATTTTCGAGCCTGTCAGGGGAATGCCCCAGATACCGAAAAACTGGCCCAGGGTAAAGTTGCGTACTGTTGGGGCCTCGACGTGGATGATACCCGTGGCGTCGTGCGTGTGCAACGCATAGAGACACGGTGGCTGCGCCCGCCGAAGGATGCCGATGCGTCGTGGCACCTGAAGTTGTTTTCCGTCCACAATGACAGAGAGGTGGGCGTGAATATGAAACACGCTGCCCTCCAAGGGTTCGCACTTTATTCCGCTAATCGCCGCGCCGTGGCCTCCGCTCGCTGAGTCACCGGCCGTATAGGTTCGTTCATCGATCGACCCTCCGTCGAGCAGTTGGATTGCCGCGCTTTTTTCAAGGACTCCGCTTTTCGATGGCGCTGGTTCGGCCGAACGCTGTGTTCCCTGTCGGCTGCACCCCGCTAGAATACTAGCCCCAAGAATGGCAAGGATGAGCGTGCGCCTCATGAGCGTTCCCATACTATGGCTGCGCAGGCACACAATTCATCGTGCTGATGGCGCACGTAAACAAACGCGGCCGTCATCAAGATTTCATCGAAATGGGGCATCGGAAACCTCCGCAGGCGCTTCGAAAGTCATTAAATCTGCAACTTTTAAAGATGACATGAACGGAACGCTCACCGATAGGCCGCGACAAGCGTTTCGAGACTTTGACCTGTAAGCAGGGACAAATACGCAGGGATTAACGGAAAAACGCACGGCGAGATACACGAGACCAAGCCCGCGAGAAATGCGGCGCCAAAGGTGACGGCTGCTCCTGCGCTGACCGCCGGGCCGGTGCCAAGCGTGACCAAAAACGGAAACCATTCATATAAGCGTCCAAGCATAAGCACGTATGAATTTGTAAGCAGTATAAGACCAGTTGCAATTACGATGAGGCCAGCCGCAAACTCAAAGGCTCTCAAATACTGTTTCATCCGCGCCAGGAGCGGCAGGATGCGCTCAAGCGCCAGCGCGAGTGCGATGAACGGGACGGCAAGACCCAGCGAATACACGAAGAGCAGTTCGACGCCCCGCTCGACGCTACCGGATGCACTTGCCATAGCAAGGACGGCGGCTAAGACGGGGCCGATGCACGGCGTCCACCCGGCAGCAAAGCCGATCCCTGTCAGCAGCGAAGCTCCTTCGGAGACCCCGGCACGTCGAAAGTGCGGTCTCCAATCCATCGCGAGCGCGCGCAGCCGAAACACGCCGAGCATGTTGAGCCCAAGAAGTATGACGATGAGCCCGAGCACCCGCGTTAGCCACGAGCGCTCGTCCATAACGAGACGGCCGATCGCGCTGGCACTCGCCCCTTCAGCGACAAAAATCAGTGTGAATCCCGCGATGAACAGCAATGCGTGAATCAGAACATGACGGCGCGTCGTCGGCACGGGTCCGCCGATCACCTCGCTCATCGAATCTAGTGATTCTCAGACGCGACGGCGAGTACGGGTTTCACCGCAGCGACCATTTGATCGTACGAAAGCTCGCCATCGAATGCTTTGACGACTTTCCCTGCGGGCGATATGATGACGGAGGTGGGAAGGCCTAGCGCTGCGTACGCACGGCCGTACTGCTGCCGCGTATCCAACAAAATCGGATAGTGCACACCGAGCGAGCGGGCAAACGTGCGTACAGTCTGTGCTGGCTCCCCTTGATCAATGCCGAGAACAACCACGTTTCGCGACTTGTAACGCTGATAGAAGCGTTGCAGATCGGGCATTTCTGCTCGGCAAGGAGGACACCATGTCGCCCAGAGGTTCATGAAGACGATCCGTCCACGGTATGCCGACAGTGAAGTGGGTCTTCCGTCAAGAGCCGGAATCGTGAAACTTTGCGCGTTTGCCCCTACGGTGCTCCCAGGGCCTCCCGCCATCGTCGAGGACGATCTGAAGTATCCGAAAAGAACTAGGACTACAATCGTCAATCCGACGATGACGACCAGGACGCGCGACGGGAGGCGCAGCGCGCTCATTCTGCGTAGGCCGAAAAGCTCTTTGAAGAAGCGGATTTCGCAGGCAAAGTAGGATATCTCATGCGTTCGAAGATACTACAGTAGGTAGTACGCGTCAAGGCACGACGAAATTTGCTAAAAGTAAGGAGGTCTTTATGATTGAACGAGTCGACGGAGGGCTCACCGGCACAAATCTTACAGCATTCCCTCAGCGTGCGGTCGTCGGCAAAGTCGACGTGTACGTTAAGGCTTACCGCTGGCGCTTCTCCACCCTCGCAGTAGCTCTGCTTTTTGCACTCACGTTTGCGCCGGGACGCGCCGCCCCGCGCATATCGCAGCACGCAAGCAGCACTGAAAGGACGTTCATTAGCGCAGTCAAGCGCAATCTCATGGAGAGATACTCGACAACTGCGCAAGCGACGCGCGCAGGCTATGTTGCTATCACCGGAATAGAGACGGACGGTACGGCGGTGTATTTCAATCCGCGTCTCACGCGTGTTGACAGGGCCCACCCAAACTTTCTCTGGTACGATAAGGGAGGGAAACTTGCGGGTCTGGATTACGAGGTTCCTCGCTATCCCACTCCACCAGTCGGGCTATTTGGCGCTTCTGCCGATCGCTGGACGACGGTGCACGAGCACGTTCATTTTAAC
>DAHXOK010000103.1 GCA_027364935.1 Vulcanimicrobiota bacterium
AGTCGAAGGACCGGCGATGGCATTGCCTGTGTCATCCTGAGCGTAGCGCCGAAGGCGCGGAGTCGAAGGACCGACGAATACCTGCTCATCGCCGCGATTCGCATCATGTACATCGGCTTCGCCCGCATCGACCTGGGCGAGACCGGAGTGCCCGACGATGAACGGGCAAGGGGCGAAAGAGCGGAGAGCGCCCGCCTCAAATCGGTTCCTGCTAGGGAAGAACCACGGTCAGCGGGCCGTTCGGATCGTCGATGGGCGTGCCGGCTCGGTGCGTCGCAATGCTGACCGGCACGAGATCGTTGTCCTCGTGATTGACGACCCAAAGCGTCCTGCCGTCCGCGCTGACCGCCACGTCGTATGGCTCCCCTCCGACCGGGATCGGGGAGCCCGCCGTATCTCGCATGAGATCGATCGGCGTCACGGTGTTGACGCCGTAGTCTCCAACATACGCCGTGCGCCCGTCGGGTGCGATCGCAATTTTCACCGGAGCGATGCCCACCGGAATCGGCGGTAACGCGCGCCCGCTCGCAACGTCGATGGGCGTCACGTCATTCGAGCCGTGGTCCACGACGTACAGGCGCCGCCCGTCGGGCGCCGCGGCGATTCCCTCCGGCGCGCGACCGACGCCGATCGCGGTTTCGAGCGCGCGCGTTCTCGTGTCGATCGGCACGACCTCGTCCTGCGATTGCACGGTGACGTAGAGCGTCGTTCCGACGATCGCCACCGCGCGCAACGTCCCGCCGACGCGAATCGGCGCGCTCGCGACTTGCGTCTTCGGATCGATCGACTGAACGGTTCCGTCGTAGGCGTTCACGAACCAGAGCGTTCCGTCCGGCGCTGCCACGATTCCACTAGGACCTTGGCCGACGTCGATCGTCTTCACGACCGCGCGCGCCCGCGATTCGATGACGCTCACGGTGCCGCCGTCGCGATCGGTGACGAAGAGCATGCCGTCGCTCGCGACGCCGTAGCGCGGCGAGCTTCCCACCGCGATCTTCGGCAGCAGCGTTCCCGTGGAAAGGTCGACGGGCGTCACGCTGTTATCGTAAATGTTCTCCAGGAACGCGAGCGCGACGTGCGCGCTCGCCTCGCCGACGCGTACGACGGCGACGGCATGCTGCAACCGCGCGCCCGACGCGGTCGTTGCATCGACGCGCACCGTCTCGAACGCGCTACGCGTCTGCGGGGTGGCGGAGACGACGAGCGGGACGGTCGCGGTCTCGCCGGCAAGAACGGCGCTCTCTCCCGACGCGATCTGCACGCGCAGGGAAGCGGGAACCGTGACGTGCCAGGCAACGCGCTCCGCCGTCGCTCCCGGATTCGCGAGCGCGAGTTTTATGGTTGCGCTCGCGCCGGGTGCGAACGTGGTAACGCCGGCGGGTAACGAAAGCGTCACGGCGCTGGCAGGCGGAAAGTGCGGCGCCGCTTCTGCAAATGATGGCGGCGCGTCGGCAGGCGCCGTTCCCCACTGCTCGTTCGGCGCTGCTCCCAAGACGAACGCAAGATCGACGTCCCCGTGCAACGGCAGCTGGAGCCACGTCTGCTGCGTCGCGCGGCCGTTGACGGAGAGCGATTGCACGTATGGGGCGTCGTCTGCGGCGCCTGGAGCGGCGATCGCGATCGTCGGTCCGTGCGGAGCGCTGATGACGACGCGCGCGAAGAGCGGGCTGCCGACGTCGAGCACGCGCATCGCAGGGTTCTCTGGATAGAGCCCGATCGCGCACCACACGTACCATGCACTCATCTCACCGAGATCGTCGTTGCCCGGCAAGCCGACGGGTGAGTCTGCGTAGAGCGTGAGCAGCGCGCGCCGGAGCACGGACTGCGCGCGCCACGGCTCGCCGGCCGACAAGTAGATCCAGGGGCTCCCGAGGCTCGGCTCGTTCCCGAGCCATGCATACGGCAGGTTCTGTCCCGCATCCAGCTGCGTGAAGAACGTATCGAGACGCCGCTGCGCCTGCGCGCGCCCGCCCATGCCGGCGATGAGATCGTTCGCGTCTTGCGGCACCATCCAGCTGTACTGCGCTGCGTTGCCCTCTTGAAAACCGCTCTGCCCCGCGTCGGCGATCGCCGTCTGCATGAAGGCGCCGTCGGAATCGCGCGGAGCGACGAGCCCGGTTGCCGTGTCGAACACGTTCTCCCAGTTGCTCGATCGGCGCAGGAACGCACGATAGACGTCCGTCTCGCCCGCAGCGCGCGCGAGCTGCGCGATCGAGAAATCGTCGAGCGCGTACTCCAACGTCTCCGACGCACCGTTCGGAACGGGCGCAACCGACGTCGTATGCGTGTTGACGACGTACCCGTAGCGTAGATACTCCGCAAGCTCCGGGCGCTCGACGTACCATCCGTCCACGCGCGGCAGATCGGGGTCGCTCGCCCCACGAACCATCGCACCCACCGCCCCGCGCACGTCGAAGTCGCGCGCGCCGAACGCGTATGCGCCCGCCAGGACCGCATCGACCGAGTCGCCGCCCATCACGCTCGTCGGCGCGTTGACGAGCGCCCATCGCGGGAGGGCGCCGCTCTGCTGCGCTGCATCGACGAGCGACTGCATCATGTCGCCGGCGCGGTCCGGATCGAGCAGCGCGACGAGCGGAATCTGCGACCGGTAGACGTCCCAGTCGGAGTAGTTTGCGTACTCTGTATGTCCGCGACGCACGCGATGCACCTTGCCGTCGAAGCCGCGATAGAGCCCGTCGTCGTCGCTATAGACGTTGGGATGGAGCATGGCGTGATAGAGCGCGGTGTAGAACGTCGCCTGCTCGCCGAGCGTTCCGCCGGAGATCGCAATCCGTGCGAGCACGTTGCGCCACATCTGCAGCGCCGCGGAATGCACCGCATCGAGGTCCCATCCGCTATTCTCCGCCCGCAGATTCGCGAGCGCGCCGGCGACGCTCACGTACGATATCGCGACCTTCATTTTCACGACGTCGTCCCTCGTCGTGTCGAACGTCACCCACGCTCCACTTCCCGCCCCGCGCGATACGTTCGATCCGGGAGTCGCGAGCGCGCCGCGCCACGTACCGTGCGCGGAGAACGGGCGATCGAAGCGTGCGGCAAAGTAGACCGTGAACGCGTCGGGCATTCCGCAGAACGCACCGCTCGTCGCCGAGCCGGCGATCTCGTCGTTGCCAATGACCTCGACGTTGGCCGCGGTCACGCCGGCCTGGTCGGACGATGCGTTCACGAGCAGATTCGCCGTCGTGCTCGCCGGAAACGTGAAGCTGCCGAGGCCGGTGCGCGCCGTCACGGTGAGCGCGACGGCAACGCCATCGTCGAGCGTAAGCGCGTACCAGCCCGGCGACGCCTGCTCGTGCGCGTGGGAGAAGGCGTCCTTCGCTTCGGCCGGATCGGTAACGGGCCCGAGCGTCGGGAGAACGGCGAAGTCGCCGAAGACGCTACATCCCGGTCCGCTCAGGTGCGTGACGCTAAAGCCGGTTATTGCATGGTCGTTATACTCGTAGCCGCCGCCGGCGTTCTGCGACGGCGTGTCGGGGCTCCACTGCAGCATGCCGAACGGAACGTCTGCGCCCGGAAAGGTATCGATGGGCCCGCCTTGCTGCGTGCCAGAGGTGCCGATGAAGGGATTCACGAGCGTCGTCGGATCGGGCGCCGCAAGAAGCAACGCCATGAGCAGGAGGTGCATGGCACGTAGAACGTGCTCTACCCGCGGTCATCTCCCTTTCGACGACGAGCGTACATGTCCGCAGCACCATCGAGCGTTATCTGTCTGCGCACGCCGACCGTCGGCGTTTGGGCATGGTCATGAGCGTGGTGTGCGCGGGCCTGCCGGTCACGACGAGCCTGGGATGGTTCCACGCCCGTCCCGCTTCGTGCCGCAAGACCGGAGACCAATACTCCGAGGTCGAAAAAGTCCCCTCACTGGAGGATATCCGATGAGAAGCATCCACTGGATGTTGGTCGCAGCACTCGCTGCCGTCGCCGTGACGACGGGATGCAAAGGCAGCGGAACCGCGTTGAATCCGCCCACGGCGACCATCCCGACGCGGTTGTACGTCGCCAATTTCTCGAACGCAAATGGCGTTTTCCCAGGGAGCCTCCTAGACTTCGGCTTGCCGTTTTCGAGCAACGTTGCGCCGCTCGTCACACTCGCCCCGCCCGCCGGCAACGAAGGCCCGTTCGGTCTAGTCTTGGACAGCAGCCATCGGCTCTTCGTGGGGTACTCAGGCGAGGTCGCCGTTTACAAACTGCCGCTCACACCCTCGTCTACGCCGCAGTTCCAAATCACGACTGCGGCGGGCGAGAGCCAGGGCCTTGCGCTGGATGCGTCCGGTGATCTCATCGTCGGTATCAACGACACGCTCTACGTTTTCCCGGCCCCACTCAGCAGTACGAGTACCGCGAGCGTCACCCTAGCGCTGCCGAGCGGCCCTGGGTGCTGCCTACAAGAATTTGCCGTACACGGGAGTACGTTGGCGATTGCGGACGCCGTGACTTCGCCCGACCACATCTACCTGTATTCGCTCCCGCTCACCGGCGCGTCGGTCCCGACGGCTTCGATTACGACCGGTGGTTCGCAGGCCTACGCCGGCGTCGCGT
>DAHXOK010000104.1 GCA_027364935.1 Vulcanimicrobiota bacterium
GGCCCGGCGACGTGCGACCCGCCGCGAAAGAGCGGCGCGAGCACTAGCGTCGCGACGATTGCCGCGATCGCTACGAGAATCCATGGCGCCGACCTGCGCATGGCGGAAGAGTCCAGGGGTAACTCCTTTTGCGGACGAAGGCGACGGCGTGCCCGCTCGCATACTCGACGGTAAGGCCGTAGCTGCCGAACTGCGCGCCGAACTTCTCTCGCGTATTCTTGCGCTGCGGGAGCGCGGAACTCATCCCAAGCTCGCGGTGGTCCTCGTGGGAGAGGACGAGGCAAGTGCCGCATACGTGCACACGCTCGAGCGTACCGGAGCGCCTCTCGGCATTGAGGTCCGGGTCGAGCGTCTGCAGCGGTCGGCTCAAAGGGAGAGCGTTCGCGAGCGGCTCGCGGCCCTCGACGCAGACGCCTCGGTCCACGGGGTTATGCTCCAGCAACCGCTTCCCGGACATCTCTCCATCCGTGCCATCGCCGATGCCGTCCCGCACGACAAAGACGTCGATGGAACGAACCCCGTGAACCAGGGTAATCTCGCTTTCGGCAATTGCGCGCTCTTCGTTCCCGCTACGCCCGCTGCCGTGATGCTCTTGCTGCAACGCAGTCCCCACTGGCCGATACGCGGGCGTGCGGCCGTCATGATCGGGCGCTCCGTCGTCGTGGGAGCTCCGGTCGCGCTGCTCATGCTCGCGGAAGACGCGACGGTCACGGTGCTGCACAAGGCTTCGCGTGCTCTTCAGCCCTACGTGCGCATGGCGGACATAGTGGGCACGGCGACGGGCGTGCCGGGGCTGCGGCGCGCGGACGATATCGCGCCGGGTGCGACGGTGATCGACGTCGGAACGACGCTCGTGAACGGCAAGCTCGTCGGCGATGTTGATTTCGCGAGCGTGGCCGAAATAGCCGGTGCACTCACCCCCGTACCCGGCGGCGTCGGCCCCGTTACGAACGTGGCTCTCCTGCGCAATGTAGTTCTCGCCGCCGAGCGAATGACGCAGCCATGACCGACATCACGACGTATATCGAAGGCGTGCACCTGCCGCCGGATCCCCTCCTCTTGGAGCTGGAACGCCGCGGTCGCGAGGACGGAATACCGATCGTCTCGCGCGAGACCGGCCGATTCTTGGCAACGCTGGTCCACGCGATGCAGGCCAACCGTATTTTAGAAATCGGCACGGCCTACGGTTACTCCACCCTCTGGATGGCACTCGCGCAGCCACCAGCAGGAACGATTTGGACGATCGACGTCGACGTGGAGCGCACAGACGTCGCGCGCTCCTACTTCGAGCGCGCGGGGGAAGCGGAATCGATCTCGGTGCTCAATCAGAGCGCACTCGAAGTGCTCGAGAACTTCCCGCATCGTAACCTCGACATCGTTTTCATCGACGCCGATAAAACCGAATACCGCGCGTATTTGGATCTCGCGATTCCGCGTCTGAAGCGCTCGGGTCTCGTAATCGTCGACAATTGCCTGTGGAGCGGCCGGGTCGCACAGCCCGAGCGCGCCGACGACACTACCGAGACGCGCGCCCTCCGCGATTTCAATCGGTACTTTCTCGCGCATCCCGATCTCTCCGCAACGATCCTTCCACTCGGCGATGGTACCGGAATAGGCGCGCGCGTGCGGTGATTCGCGAGACGTTTGCGGTCGGCCCGCTCGCCTGCAACTGTACGATTCTGGGCGACGAACGAACGCGCGAAGCGATCGTCGTCGACGGTGGCGACGGTGCGAACGACGTCGTGGAGCGGCTGCACAAGTACGGCCTTCGCGCGGTGCTTCTCGTCCACACGCACGGGCATATCGACCACATCGGAGACGTCGGCCGCCTCCGCGATGCTACCGGAGCGCGCGCATTGCTTCACGCGGCCGATCTGCCACTCTACGAAGCGCTGCCGCTGCAAGCGGGTTGGATCGGCCTCGCAGGGGCTCCGCCAGTCGTACCCCTCGACGGTGGATTCTCGGACGGTGAAGAGATCGGCTCGGGCGAGATCGCGTTGCAGGTGCTGCACACGCCTGGTCACACTCCCGGCAGCGTCTCGTTCGCGACCTGCAAAGACGATGCGGTGACGCTCTTCACCGGCGACACGCTCTTTGCCGGATCGATCGGTCGGTGGGATCTGGGCGGCACGTCAATGGAAGAGATCGTCGCGTCGATCGTGCGCAAGCTCCTACCTTTCGACGACGCGACCCCGGTCGTGCCGGGGCACGGACCTATGACGACGATCGGCGTCGAACGCCGCAGCAACCCGTACCTCGTGTCGGCTTGAGGCTACGCGCGAAGGTTGATCAGTAGCTTCCCGTCGCCCGCGCTGCGCGTGGCGGCCGGAGCTGCGGGCTCGCTGCGCGGCGGCGCGGGCATAGCGGAGTAATCGGGAGCGTCGCCGCGCGCGACCTTGGCGCGATAATCGGCAATTGCGAGCTTGAGCGCTTCGAGCGTGCGGCCGGGATAGTCGCGCTTTTTTTCGGGATACCCGCCGAGCGCCTCCATGATCTCTTGCTCGTGGATCGCTTCGGCCTCTTCCAGCGTCTTGCCGCGTGCGATCTCGCAGACCAAACTGCAGGTCGCGGTCCCAAAACCGCAGCCGGTCGTGAAGTAGGTGATGTCCTCGATAACGGCACCGGGGCCGATCTTCAGAAAAATGTTGTACATGTCGCCGCACGAGTCGCTGAAGTACTCGCCGCTTGCAGTCGGGTTTTCCATCGTACGGAATCCCGGACGCTCTTCGACCAAACGCTGAAACTTTGCGAAATCCACGCTTACCCTCCGACCTGCGCTCGTATCTCGAACCGGCACTCCCGGCCACCGGTTGCGAGTGACTCGGTCTGCTCCATCTCACCGCCGATCGTCTCATCGATCATCTGGTGAACGACGTTGCACATCTCGGGGTGCTCTTTAGCGACGGTCGAGTACGGGCAGTTATGCTCGTGGAGCGCGAAGCCACCGTCGATGAGGCTGTACTCGGCTACGACTCCGTCGTGCCGCAGGAGATCGGCGAGCTGCGAGACGCGGTCTTCGGTCCGGGCAGCGGTTACGGTGTGCTTTGCGCGCGCGACGGCCCGCTCGGAGATCGAGTCGAAGATCTTATCGACTGCGCGATCGCCGTATTGACGGCGCACCTCTCGAAGAACCGAGGAAAGCAGGCGATCGTACCGCTGCGGGAAAAGCGCGTCGGCTTCGCTCGTCAACGAAAACTCCAGCGTCGGCTTGGTCGGACCTCGCCGCACCGGTCGTTCGAGCACGAGTCCGTCCCGCTCGAGGACGACCACCTGCTGGCGTATGGCGTTCGGCGAGAGATCGAAGATCCGGGCGAGATCGGCAGCCGATGCCGAGCCTCGACGGCGCAGCTCGGCGACGATCCTCCCGCGCGTGGTCTTGAAGAAGCGATCGCCCTGCATTTGCGCGTATCCTAGCACGGAGCAGCCAGATAGTAAAGTTTATCCTTGACTTTCTCAACGGGCCTTCGCTACGATACTCCAATGAGGGAAGAGCAGGGTCTGGCGGTCGCCGGTCTGCGGTGCGAGGTCGAAGGCAGCGAAATTCTCAAAGGCATCGATCTCCGCGTCGAAGCGGGCCGCGTTCACGCCCTGATGGGTCCAAACGGCAGCGGAAAAACGACGCTCGCCCTCGCGCTTTCGGGTCACCCGAACTACCACATTACCGCAGGGAGCGTCACGCTCGACGGCGAGAATCTGCTCGCTCTCTCACCGGATAGGCGCGCGAAAGCCGGGCTCTTTCTCTCGTTTCAGTATCCCGCCGCCATCCCGGGCGTGAAGGTTGCAAACTTCCTCTATGCCGCGCGACAGGCGGTTCGCCCCGGCGATCTGACGCCGGCAAAGTTTCGGGCGCTTCTCGTCGAGCGAATGGAGGCACTCGGCATGGATGCGTCCTTCCTCGGACGATACCTGAATGACGGTTTCTCGGGGGGCGAGAAAAAACGCCTCGAGATGTTGCAGATGGCCGTGCTCGCGCCGCGGTACGCGATTCTCGACGAAACCGACTCCGGCCTCGACGTAGACGCGCTCAAGCAGATCGGTGAATCGATTGCATCGTCGCGCGGGAAGAACGATCCCGTGGGACTGCTCGTCATCACGCATTACCCGCGCATCCTGCGCTACGTGAAGCCCGATGTCGTCCACGTGATGCTCGACGGTCGCATCGTCAAGACGGGCGACGCCGAGTTGGCGAACGTCATCGAGCGCAGCGGCTACGACGCCATTCGCGCGGAGACCGGCGCCGTTGCTTGAGCGCTCGGCGCCGCCGGCCGACCTTCCCGCGCGCTTTGCCGACGACGTGTTCTCGCTCGAGGCACGCTCTGCGGCATTGGAGCGCTTCGTGCAGACGCGCTCCGGGCGCGAACGCCCGGGGCGTTACTGGCGCGTCGATCTGGACGCCGTTTCCATCGACGATCTCGCTCTCGAC
>DAHXOK010000105.1 GCA_027364935.1 Vulcanimicrobiota bacterium
CTATTTGCACCGCGAGAATCTGTGGCGGCGCATCGGCGGGCAGCATGGGAACCGGAGTGCTCGTCGGCGCGATCGTCGCCGCCGGCGAACTCGTGGCCGGCGCGGGCAGCGAGGGCGTCGCTCCGGGAGCCGGGGAACCCGTAGGTGCGATGCTTGGCAACGCGATCGGCGCGCAGAATGGCGCAGGCGATGGGCTCGCCGTGGGCGACGGGCTCGGCGCGGGCGACGGGTTTTGCAGAGACGGTGACGGAGACGCTGATGGAGACGGTGACGGAGATGCGGCGATGCCCGCGTTGTCCGCACGAACGACGAGCATCAACGCGAACGCCGCGATGGCGAGCACCTTGGATGCGTCGAGCCGACGGCGCGACATGGTTCCTCTACGTTCTCGCCGCGGTGCGTTGGTTCCTTACGCGGCTTTCTGCGGTGGAGCACAGGGAAAGAGCGACGTAATTCCATAAAAATGTCGCGATGAACGTTGCCATCGTGGGAAGCGGGCCGGCCGGGCTCTACGTCGCGGAGGAGCTCTCCAAGCGACGTCCGGATATGCGGATCGACGTCTTCGATGCGCTGCCCACGCCGTACGGGCTCGTTCGAGCCGGCGTCGCACCGGATCACTTGAGCACGAAGAACGTCACGAAGGCCTTCGATAGGACCTTCGAGCGCTCGACGGTTCGATTTCTCGGAAACGTGACGCTCGGTAGCGACGTTTCGTACAGCGAGCTGAAGGCTGCATACGACGCGGTCGTATTGAGCGTCGGCGCGAGCGTGGATCGCGGTCTTGGAATTCCCGGCGAAGACGTTGCGCAGGCGTACGGAGCTGCCGCGTTCGTCGGTTGGTACAACGGCCATCCCGAGTTCCGTAACACCGTCACCTCGCTCGACGGCAACGCGCTCGCCGTGATTGGAAACGGGAACGTCGCGCTCGACGTCGTTCGCATCGTGGCGAAGACGCCGGCCGAGCTTGCCGGCTCCGACATCGCTCGTCACGCGGCCGACGTGTTGTCTCGCGGCACTATTACCGACGTGTATTTCATCGGGCGTCGCGGTCCCGTCGAAGCGAGCTTTACGTCGACGGAGCTTGCCGAGCTGGGCGAGTTGGAGCGCTGCGACATTCTCGTCGATCCATCGCAACTGCCCACCGAGATCGGTCCCCACGTTCCGGAGAAAGAGGTCAAGGCGAAGGAGCGCAACGTCGAGATCTTGCGCGATTACGCCCGGCGCGAACGGCGCGGAAAGCCGGTGCGCATCCACTTCATGTTTTATGCGGCTCCACAGGCGGTGCTCGGTAAAGATCGCGTGCGCGGTCTGTCGCTAGCGCGCACGCGCGTCGCCGAAAACGGACGCGCGGAGCTCACGGGTGAACGGTTCGAGTTGCCGGTCGATGCCGTCGTTTCGGCGATCGGGTATCGGACCAAGCCACTCCCGGACGTACCTTTCGACGAATCCCGCGGCGTTATCGCCAACGACGAAGGCCTGGTGGAGCCGGGAGTCTACGCTGCCGGCTGGTGTAAACACGGACCGCGAGGCGTGATCGGCACGAATCGTACCGATGCCAAGCAGCTCGTCGAACGCATCTTGTCCGAGCTCGACGCCGTGTCGGATCGCTCCCCGAAACGCGGCGGGAACGCCATCGATACCGTGTTGCGCGAGCGCGAGGTGCGCATCGTGGACTTTCGCGCGTGGCAGCGCATCGCGCAAGCTGAGGAGGCGCGCGCCGAAAGCGGGAAGCCGCGCGAGAAATTCATCTCCGTCGACGAAATGCTCGATACTGCCTTCGCGACGCCGTGATGCGTCGGTGGAACGGATGGGGCGACCCCGCCGTTTCTCTTGACCTTGCGCAGAGAGCGCTCACCGATCTGCGCGAGCGCCTCGGCGAGAGTACGCCGCCACAGGACGCATCGCTGGACGACGTCGTTGCATCGGTACCAGCGTCGCGGCTGCCGCCGAGCGCGGCCGTCGACGTATCGCCCGTAACGCGCGTCCTGCACGCTCGCGGGCAGAGTCTCCCCGATTGGCTTGCCTTGCGCTTCGGGCGGATCGGGCGCGTTCCCGACGGCGTGGCGTTTCCGGAATCATCCGGCGAGGTCGCCTCACTTCTGGATTGGGCGAGAATGCATGGCGTGCGCGTTATCCCCTACGGTGGCGGCACGAGCGTCGTCGGTCACATCACACCACCCGCCGGCGTCGCCGAACCTATCCTCACGATCTCGCTTACCCGCATGCGGCGCCTTCTCGATCTCGACGACGAGAGTCGCCTCGCCACGTTCGAAGCGGGCGTCATCGGCCCGGACTTGGAGGCGCAACTGCATGCACGCGGGTACACGCTCGGACACTTTCCGCAGTCGTTCGAATACTCGTCGCTCGGAGGCTGGATCGCAACGCGCTCGTCGGGTCAACAATCGCTCGGCTACGGCCGCATCGACGATCTCTTTGCCGGCGCACGCATCGAGACGCCGAAAGGCACGCTGCGCATTTGTACCGTTCCGGCGTCGGGCGCCGGCATCGAACTGCGCGCGCTTATTCTTGGATCGGAGGGTCGCATCGGCGTCGTGACGGAGGCGAGCGTGCACGTGCAGCCGCTGCCGGCGCGCGAATCGTTTCCCGCCTGGTTCTTTCCGGAATGGGAGGGTGCGCAAGCGGCGGCTCGCGATCTCGTGCAGTGCGGCGCAGCATTCTCGATGATACGGCTCGCGAACGCGGCGGAGACGTTCACGACGCTGCGCTTTTCCGGCGGACATCGCGCGCTCGCGTTGCTCGATACCTACCTACGCCTTCGCGGTGCGCGCGACGCGCGGTGCCTGCTGCTCGTCGGCATCACCGGGTCTGCGCCTGCCACGCGCGAGGCGTTCGACGCCGCCCGCGCGATCGCGAGCCGCCATCGCGGCATCTACGCGGGTACGCGCATCGGCAATCGCTGGCGGGACGCGCGCTTCCGCAGCGTCTACTTGCGCAACACCCTGTGGGACTGCGGATACGCGGTCGATACGGCGGAGACATCGGTCGATTGGCCGTACGTGGGCGCCATGGTCCGCGACGTGGAGGACGCCGCGCATCGCGCGCTCGGGAACGAGCCGCTGCACGCATACTCGCATCTCTCTCACGTCTATCCGCAGGGCTCGAGCGTCTACTCGACGTTCATCTTTCGCGTCGCGCCGTCGTACGAAGAGAACCTCGGGCGGTGGGCGACGCTCAAACGCGCGGTCAGCGAAGCGATCCTCGCCGGCCGCGGCACGATCAGCCATCAGCACGGCGTCGGCATCGATCACGAACCCTACCTCATCGCGGAGAAAGGTCCGCTTGGATTGGAAGCGATGCGCGCGATCTTTCGGGAGTTCGATCCGCAGGGCATCATGAATCCGGGCAAGCTCGCGTAGTCAGCCGCAGATTATGGCGATATGGGGGCGAGACGCCGCTTGGCAACGGCTCGGTGAGGACAGGTACGACGTGCTGGTCATCGGCGGCGGCGTCACCGGTGCGGGGATCCTGCTCGAGTCTGCGCGGCGCGGGTTGCGCGCCGCACTGGTGGAGCGTGCGGATTTTGCTGCCGGTGCGTCGAGCCGATCCTCGAAGCTCGTGCACGGCGGTCTGCGCTACTTGGGAGAAGGCCAGATCCGCGTGACGCGCGAGTCGGTCGCCGAGCGCGAGAGGCTGCTGCGCGAGGCGCCGGGGTTGGTGCAGCGGATCGGGTTTCTCATGCCGCATTATCCCGGCACGAAGCCGAGCCCTCGGAGCCTTGGGCTCGGGTTGACGCTCTACGACCTCTTCGCCGGGCACACGCATCATCGGTACGTCGACGCGCGCGAAGCGCTGCGCATCGCACCGCCGATCGCGTCGGACCGCCTCATCGGCGCACACGACTATAGCGATGCGACGACCGACGACGCTCGTCTCGTGCTGCGCGTCGTGCAAGAGGCGCGCGAAGCTGGAGCGGCCGCACGCAACTACGCGCACGCGACCGAGCTGTTGGAGCGCGATGGCCGAGTCGTCGGCGCGCGCGTCGTCGACGTGGTGTCGGGGCGCACGCTCGAGATACGGGCGCGCGTAACGGTCAATGCGTGCGGCGCAGCGTCGGACGCATTGCGCGTGCAACTCGGAGAGCGGCCGAGGCTGCGTCCGTTACGAGGCAGCCATCTGATCCTCGCGGGATGGCGCTTGCCGCTCGCGGTTGCCGTCGCATTCTCGCATCCGCGCGACGGACGACCGGTCTTCGCGTACCCGTGGCTCGGCGTCACCCTCGTCGGCACCACGGAATCCCCCTACATCGGCGACCCCGCGCTCGTGCACCCACTGCCTGAGGAGCTCAGCTACCTTAAAGAAACCGTACGCCACTATTTTCCGGAACGGAATCTCGACA
>DAHXOK010000106.1 GCA_027364935.1 Vulcanimicrobiota bacterium
CATCGTACTGCTCGTCGAGAACGATGCGGGATACGGGAACCTGTGCGAACTCATCTCTCGCGCGCAGCTCCGCGGCAGTAAAGGCGACGCGCGTCTCTGCATCGAGGATCTGGAAGGAAGGAGCGATGGGCTCGTCGCGCTCGCCGGGGGCGAACGTGCCACGCGCGAGCGCGTGCTCTTGCTGCGCGAACGATTTCCGGCGGCACTCTATCTCGAGCTGCAACGTCACTTCACGCAAGAAGAAGAGCGCTGTAATGCCCGGCTGCTCGCGCTGGCGGGAGCGTTGCACCTCCCCGTCGTCGCGACGACGCTGGAACGGGCGCGCGCGGAGAACCGCCTGCCTCCCAATGCCGAATACCATCTCAAAGCGCCGCGCGCGATGCGCCGGATGTTCGCAGCGCATCCGCACGCCGTCGACGCAACCGTCGAGATCGCGCGCCGCTGTGCGTTTCGTCTGGAACGCATTGTGGGTCAGTTTCCGCTCTTTCCCGTCGCGCAAGGTGCGACGCCGCAATCCTACCTGCGGGAGCTCGTCGCACGCGGGGCGGCGGAGCGTTACGGTACGCCGTTGCGTTCGGAGGTGGAGCGCCAGTTGGAGTACGAGCTGGGCATCATTGCGAAGTTGGATCTCGCCGGATACTTTCTCATCGTCTGGGATATCGTGCGTGCGGCGCACGAGCTCGGCGTGCTCTGCCAAGGGCGGGGATCCGCCGCGAACTCCGCGGTGTGCTACGTGCTCGGCATCACCGCCGTGGATCCGATCGGCATGAAGCTGCTCTTCGAGCGCTTCATGTCCGAAGAACGGCGCGAGATCCCCGACATCGACATCGACTTCGCGCATCAAGATCGCGAGCGCGTCATCCAATACGTCTACGAGCGCTACGGTCGTACGAATGCCGCGATGGCGGCGGAGGTCATCACCTACGGCGACCGCTCCGCCCTGCGCGACGTCGCAAAAGCGTTCGGCGTCACGCTTCAGGGCGTTGAGGCACTCGCTCGCGACGCCGCGTCGGGAGAGGCGCTGCCCGAGCCGCTCGCGAGCTTCTGCACTCGGATGCGCACCTTTCCACGGCACATGGGCATTCACTCCGGCGGCATGGTGATCACGCGCGATTCGCTCGTGCGCGTTGTGCCGGTGGAGTGGGCGACGATGCGCGATCGCACGATCGTGCAATGGGACAAAGACGATCTGCAAGAGCTCGGCCTCATCAAGATCGACTTGCTCGGCTTGGGCATGCTCTCGTTATTACGCGAAGCATTCTCTCTCCACGCCCATCACTTCAAACAGGAGAATGGAGAGGATACCCCCAGAGCCTTCTCAGCCGGGGCATCCTCTGCATTGTCTTTACATACGATTCCGCCGGACGATCCCGAAACGTACGCAATGATTCAGCGGGCCGATACGATCGGCGTCTTCCAGATTGAATCGCGCGCGCAGCAGTCGATGCTGCCGCGAATGAAGCCGGCCTGCTTCTACGACATCGTGATGCAAGTTGCGATCATTCGCCCGGGGCCGATTCAAGGGCAGATGATCCACCCATTTCTGCGACGGCGCTCTGGCGTGGAGGCGGTGACGTACCCTCACCCAAAGCTCAAATCGGTACTCGAGCGCACGCTCGGCGTGCCGCTCTTTCAAGAACAGGGAATGCGCATAGCGATTGAAGCCGCGGGTTTCACGCCCGGCGAAGCCGACGTACTACGGCGAGCGATGGGGCACAAGCGCTCGCGCGAGCGCATGGGAGCGATCCACGATCGCTTGGTGAACGGCATGATCGCAAACGGCATCGAGCGCGACGCCGCCGAGCAGCTCTTTCACATGCTCGAAGGTTTTGCGGATTACGGATTTCCGGAATCGCACGCCGCAAGCTTCGCGTTGCTCGCGTATGCGTCGGCGTACGTGAAATGCCATTTTCCCGCGATCTTCGCGGCCGCGATTCTCAACGTGCAGCCGATGGGATTCTATTCGACGGAGGTGCTCGTCAACGACGCCAAGCGTCACGGCGTCCTTGTGAAACCGGTAGAGGTGAACGCAAGCGAGTACTGGTCGCACGTCGAGAGAGACGGCGCGTTACGTCTGGGGTTTCATCTCGTGCGCGGGATTGGTGAAGCGCAGCGCGCGCGGCTCGAGGCGGTGCTGCGCGGCGACGAATTTTCTAATCTCGTCGATTTTGCGCGCCGCACGCAGCTCGAAAAAGAGACGATCGAGAACCTTGCGATCGCGGGCGCGTTCGCACCGTGGTTTGCGTCGCGACGCGAAGCGATGTGGGCGCTGCGCGCGCTCGACGAGCGCGAGGCGCGCGGTACGCTCGGCAAGCTCATGGACGTCGACGAGCCGCAGGTCGATTTTCCCGCGCTCGATGCCAAGCAGAGCGCGGCCTTCGATCTCTGGTCGACCGGGGTTACGCCGAAGGGGCAAGCGATCGAGCACTTTCGCGCGCGGCTCGAGCGGCTGCGCGTCATTCCGGCGGCGCGCCTTTCGGCGATGCCGCGCAATCTCGTCTGTCGCGTCGGTGGCCTCGTCATCACGCGCCAGCGTCCGGGAACGGCGAAGGGATTCGTGTTTCTTACCCTCGAGGATGAGACAGGGCTGGTCAACGTCATCGTGCGCCCCGACGTGTACGAGCGCTATCGTCGCGAGATTCACACCTCCGCCATGCTCGTGGTCGAAGGGAAACTGCAAAAAGAGGGTGGCTGCATCGACGTGCTCGCGCGCGCGGTCCGCAGTTTCGACAGCGAAGGCGTCGTCGACGGTGTGCAGGCCCACAACTTCAGCTAGGGAATTACTCCGCAATGGCGCAGCTAGCGGACGCCTTTGCGCGGCCGATCGAGTACCTGCGGATCTCGGTCACGGATAAGTGCAATCTGCGCTGTGTCTACTGCATGCCCGAAGGCGGATTACCGTGGCTTCGCCGCGACGAAATTCTCTCGTACGAGGAGATCGCGCAGATCGTCGAAGCCTCCGCCTCGGTAGGAGTTCGCAGCATCCGCTTGACCGGCGGAGAGCCGCTCCTGCGCCGTCACCTGGAGCGCCTCGTCTCGATGCTCGCGCGCGTCCCGGGCATAGAGGACCTCGCGCTTTCTACCAATGGCTTGCTGCTCGAGGAGCAACTCGAGGGCCTGGTTGCGGCAGGCCTACGCCGCGTCAACATCTCGCTCGATACGCTTCGTCCGGACCGTTTTGAAAGCATCGCACGGCGCCCTGGTCTCGACCGCGTCCTCGCGTCGATCGAGGCGGCAATCGCGCGCGGCCTCGAGCCCGTGAAAATCAACTGCGTCGTGATGCGCGGCCGAAATGACGACGAGGTGGCGGAGTTCGCCGAACTTTCGCGCCGCTTGCCAGTCGCCGTGCGATTCATCGAAGCGATGCCCGTGCTGGAGTATGCGCAGGCACAACGCGAGGAGTACGTCTGCGCCGACGAGGTCCTCGCGAGCATACGCCGGATTGCCGATCTGGAGCCGGTCGACGGCCCTCGAGGTAACGGCCCGGCACGCTACTTCGCATTTCCCGGCGCGCCGGGAACGATCGGCGTCATCACGCCGCTGTCGCACGACTATTGCGATCGATGCAATCGCATTCGCTTGACCGCCGACGGCCGTCTGCGACTCTGCCTCTTCGGGAATCACCACGTCGATCTTCGGACGCTACTGCGCGCGGGCGCGACGCGCGAGGAGATCGCTGCGACGCTAGCGCGCTCGATGGCAATCAAACCGGAGCGCCACCATCTGCGCCTCGGCGAGCCGGCGTCGCGAATGCGCGCGCTCTCTGAAATCGGGGGCTGACGCTACGGCGGGGGGCGATGGTTGTAGAGCCATCGCAGGAATGGCGTGAGGTACATCCCTGACGGCAAGACGTAATCCGTTCCGGGCAAGAGGTACTCTTCGGGGACCGGCGAGCCCTCGGGAAGGTCGAGTACGTCGCGGTTCGCCGGATAACAGAGCGGCCAGGGAATGTAGCCGCTCTCCGAGCCGCCGCTGCTAAAGGCAACATCGTACCTGGCGTAGTGGCAGCGAACCTCTGTGCCGCCCTGCCAGTCACGAACCGAGGTGATCACCCCTTCAGCCGTCTCGTTCACGTGATTCTGCAGGCCGTTGATGTTCAAGTACACGCGGCGGTACGCGGACGCCGGCCGCGGCGGGAGCGTCGCAATGCTGAGCGGGTTGTTGTTCGCGCGCAGTTGCACGAC
>DAHXOK010000107.1 GCA_027364935.1 Vulcanimicrobiota bacterium
CACGCACGCAATCGCGTGAGCGCAACTCCGCGAACGGCTACGGCGTGGCCGGTAAAACCGGGGGCGGCGCGATCGTCGCGCGCGCCTGCAGCGCTTGATGCGCGATGGCGGCGAGCGCTTGCAGGTGCGCTTGCGTCAGCTCGTTCAAATCGCTATGCTGCAGACCAGTCCCAGCGTCGCGCTCCAAGTACACGAGCTGCAGACGCGCTAGCGCCTGCGCGTCGGTCGGCGTTCCGGGCGCAGGCGACGTCCATAGTGCCGCGAGGCGCTTCGCGTAGCGGATCTGCAAGTCGCGGCGCACGACGCCGTCGCGCGCGACCGCTCCCGTCGTCAGATCGCCGAAGATGCTCGCGCGCGCCCAGTCGAAGAGATCGGCGAGGCTCATCGTCGCGCCCGCGCGATACTTCAGCGAGAGGTCGTCGATGCGCGCGAGCGTTAACGGCGCGAAGAGCTCGTTCAGCACGACGTCCTGCGCGGTGGCTGCAATCTGTGAAACGGCAACGTCGTGTCGCGGCGACGGAACGTACGCCCAGGTCGCGTCGGTAAACGAGCTGATCTCCGAGTACGTGAGGCGATCCAGAACGCTCGGGCTGAAGGCCCACGCCTGGTCTGAGAAGAGTCCGCTGCCGAGCAGATGCCACGCGCGCTCCTCCTGCGCCCGCGGGATCGTCGCCAGCGGCGCCGTGGCGTTCGGATCCCCGGCATGCGCGCGCGAGAGATATTCGCAGCCGATCGTATGCGCGGGAATCATCGCGCAGCGCAAATACGTCGTCAGCGGCATCAGGAACGCGCGCCGGGCGTCCTCGTACGATTCGCCGCGCCGCGGAAAGCGCTGGTCGACATCGTTCATGATGCGATGCATCATCGTCTCCTGAACGGAGCACCACTGCAGCGGGTGGTTCGTCAGATCGTCCTGCTGCACGCGCGGATCGATCGCGTGACCGGTCGCGAACGCGACGTCCTCGTCGGAGGCGAAGCGATACGTCGGGTCGCTCCACATCGACGCCACGCGGCGCAGCGCCGGCAGCTCCTGCTCGGGCGTGGAGGCGCCGGGCACGTATTCGTAGCCGTACTGGATCGCATGATAATCGTAGGGGCCGAGCACGGACTGCGCGTACTCGCCTTGCGCCGTTCCGCGGGGCCACAGGTTGATCGGCGCGTACTCCATCACGGAGGTCGCGACGCCGTATCGCCGCGTGAAGGCCTGGCTCTGCAGATCGCGCGCCGTGTACGCCATCGAGCCGATGAAGTTGTGCTGCAAGCCCATGTCGTGCCCGGATTCGTGGAGCACGGTTGCGTACAACAGCTCGAGCGTGAATCGCTGCTCGGCAGCGGCGCTGTCCGCCAAGCCACGCGCGGGAGCGACGATATACCGGTAGATCCGGCCCGCCATGCCTTCGATCGCGTCGACGTTGACGCCGACGTTGAGCTCTTCACCGGTCCGCGGATCGGTGACGATAAGCGCCTCTGCGCCGTACTCGGGCCTCGAGGTGTCGATCCAGCGAACGACGTTGTGCCGAATATCGTCGGCGTCCCAGCTCGCGTCGGCCGGCTGCTGACGAACCTCGATGGCGTTGAGGATTCCGACGCGTCGAAACGCGTCGTTCCACGCGAGCAACGCGTCGCGCACGGTTGCGCGGTACTGCGTCGGGATGTCGTCGCTCAAATAGAACACGAGGGGATTGGTCGCGTTCGACGGCGTTCCGGGATGCGCGGGGGCGAAGTTCCAGCGCGAGATGTAATAGAGGTTGCGCGTCATGTGCTCGTCGCTCGCAAAGTCGATCAACGGCTGGACGAAGTAGCCCACGCGCGAATCGGCGATCCGCGGCCGGTAGCCGTCGTGCGGAGCGGCAATGATATTGTACGACATCTCCACGTCGATGCTGCGTGCGTCGGGAGCGTTGTCGATCGTGTTCGGCTGCGCGCTCGCCCACGTCTGGCTGACGCGCAGCACGTCGTTCTGCGGAAATGCCTTCGTCCCGGCGAAGAGCGTGCGCGTCGGATCGAGATGGTAGCCGTGCAGCGGGCTCGCAATCTGCGCGTCGAACTGCGCTTGATAGTTGCCGACGTCCGCCAGAAACGCGGCCGCGGAGATCACGACCGTACCGGTCGCGGCGTCCTGCGCGACGATCGGTTCGACGGCGATAATCGAGCTCGGGAGCGACTGCTCGGTGCCGAGCTCCTGCGGGCTCGACGCGTCGACCTGCGCGTACGTGTTCGGCCAGCGAAGAACGACGCGGTTGCCGACGCGGTCGAAGTGCAGAACGCGCGCCGGCGCGACGTACGGCTCGCCTTGTGCCGGGCCGAATCCGCCGAGGCCGCTCGCCGGAACCGACGTCTCGATGAAGTCGGCTCCGAGTTGCGCCTTCGAGAGCACGAGATAGACGTTGCCTTCTTTCGTGACGATTGGGATGAGGCCCGGCTGCACCGTCGCGCCCGTAACGAACGCGTCGTACGCGCTGGGCTGCGGCGTCACCGCCGCCGCAAGAGCCGGAGCGCCGAGCGCGGCAAAAAACGCCAAGGACAAAGCGAGAAGAACACGCCTCTGCATCATGCGTTTGGGGTACGTTCGGCGCTCGCCCGGCTCCTTCGTTACCGCCGAAGATCGACGTGCGGATAGATGGGCCGGTTCACCAGGCGCTCGAGGTCCTCGATGCCGGCGGAGAGCACGAACTCGGCGAAGCGGTTGAAACTCTCGCGCTCGGCTTCCCCTTCCGCGAACCGCTCGTTGCGTGTCACGTCGACCTTCGCCGAGACGGCCGGGAAGCTGACGTAGCGCCCGTCGTCGTCTGCGGCGACCTCGGCGAGGCCTTCGTCCTCGAAGATGCGCAGCGCTGCAGCGATCGTTCGATCGTCGGCCTTGTCGAGATCGAGCGTTCTCGCGAGCTCGACGAAGCTTCCGCGCAGCACCCCGCCGCGCGCGATCTCCTTCATACCGCTGTAGATGTGCCGCAATACGGGCAGCGTCGGCGCGCCGCGATCGATGATGAACTCGTTGATGCGGCGATCGCTCTCGCCGAAGAGCAGATGGACCTGTGCCGGCGCCCCATCGCGACCGGCGCGCCCGGCCTGCTGGTTGAACTCGGTGAAGTTGAAGTTCAAATGATAGAGCGCGACGTGGCGCACGTCGGGCAGATCGATGCCTTCGCCGAATGCCGAGGTCGCCACGACGACGTGCAACGCGCCGTCGCGAAAGTATCCCTCCACCTCACGACGTTGCGCGCTCGGCATCCCCGCGTGATAGAACATCACTTCTCCGCGCCCCGAAAGCGCCGCGCGTAGCTGCTCGGCTACCTTTCCCGCCTCGCTACGCGAGTTGCAGTAGACGATGGTCTTCCCATCGTCGACGACGTCGCGCAAGTACGCGAGCTTGTCGCGCCGCCCGCGCGCGTCGACGAGCCGCAGGTTCTCGCGCACCGTCGGGTCGATGACCCATGCCTCGATGCGCAGCTGCTCGACGATGCGCGCGAAGGCTTCGTCGCCGGCGGTCGCGGTGAGCGCCAAGACCTGCGGGTGCCCGAGCGACGCAATCGTCGCCCCGAGCGCGGCATAGGCCGCGCGATGGCGCGATTCGTAGAGGTGATGCGCTTCGTCCACGACGACGAACGTGGGACGGCTTCGATCTCCGAATGCGTCGCGATGGAACGAGAGAAACTCCGGCGTCGCGAGCACGAGATCCCACGCGCCTTCGCGCAACGCCGCAAAGAGATCCTCGCGCTCCTGCTGCGCGATCGATCCGTTCGCGCGGAGGATGCGCAAGCCGAACTGCTCGAGCCGGCGCACGAGCGCTTCGTACTGATCGTTCGCGAGCGCACGCAAGGGATAGACCGCCAGCGTCTTTCCCTCTCCAGCCAACGCGCGCAGCACCGCGGGATACTGAAAGCAGAACGACTTCCCACGCCCGGTTCCGAAGAGCGCGAGCGTGTTCTTGCCGCTCTCGACGTGCGCGAGCACTTCGCGTTGATGCTCGTGCGGCTGCGACGCGCCGATGAGCGCGCCGCGTACGACGTCGGCGTCGTCGCCCCAGGCCGCGCGCAGCGCCTCCGCTTCGCTCGCGCGCCGTGCGACCGTCGCCTCGGCGTCGCGTTCGATGAAGATATTGAC
>DAHXOK010000108.1 GCA_027364935.1 Vulcanimicrobiota bacterium
CCCCAAGGCCTATAAATACGCGAGCGCCCTGGTGGAAGGCAAGACCGCCGAGGCCTTGGGGATTGCTCACGAGCTCTTCGCCGGCGATCCGCGCGGGGCTGCGATCCCGCTGCTCTCTGCGCTGGCGACCGAGTGCAGCTATCTGTGGGAGATGGCCCGGCCGGGCGGCGAGCTGCCGGCCCGCGCGAAGTGGCGCGAGCGGACGCTGCGGCCGCTCGCTGCCCGGGTCGGCGAGCGGCGAGCGCGCATCGCCTACGAACGCGCGGTGGAAGCCATCGTTACCGGGCAGGCCGGCAACGACCCCGAGGATCACCGCACGCTGGTCGAGCGGATCTCGGTGGAGCTGGCCCGGATGGCGCGTCCGGTGCGACCTTAGCCGACGAGGCGGCCCTGCTCGGCGAGGCGAACGACGCTGCAACCCATGGATTACCGTACGTATGCATCGCCGTTCTCCTGGAGGTACGGCCGCGCCGAACTTCGCGCGCTTTTCTCTGAAGAAGAGCGGCGTCGATTGTGGCGCGCGGTGTGGGTCGCGCTCGCCCAGGCGCAACAGCGCGCCGGCCTCGTTTCACAGGCGGAAGTGGACAATTTGCGCGCGCACGCCGGAGAGATCGATATCGAAGCGGCGCTGGAGATCGAACGCGAGATCCATCACGACCTGATGGCCGAGATTCGCGTCTTCGCTTCGCAGGCCAAGATCGGCGGCGGGAAGCTGCATCTGGGCGCGACCTCGATGGATATCGAAGACACGGTGGAGACGTATCGCCTGCGCGTGGCGTTGGCGGCCGTCGGCGAAAGCTTGCGGGCATTGATGGGGAGCCTTGCCGGGCGCGTGCGCGAGTACGGAGACCTCGTCTGCATGGCGTTCACGCACCTGCAGCCGGCGGAACCGACGACGCTGGGCTACCGCCTTGCGGTCTACGCGCAAGATTTGCTGATCGACGATACCAATCTGCGGTTCGTGTTCGACCAGCTCACGACCAAGGGGTTGCGCGGAGCCGTCGGCACGGCCGCCTCGTACGAGCACCTGCTCGATCACAACGGCAAGTCGGGCGAGTTCGAAGCCTACGTGCTCGAACGCTTCGGCTTGCAAGCGCGCGACATCGCCACGCAGACGTACACTCGGAAGCTCGACTACCTGTTGCTGAGCGCGCTCGCCGGCGTCGGCGCCTCGCTCTCGAAGTTTGCCGCGGATATCCGTATTTTGAGCTCGCCCGAGTTTGGCGAAGTCTTCGAACCGTTCGGTAAATCCCAGGTCGGCAGTTCGGCAATGCCGTTCAAACGCAATCCCATCATGTGCGAGCGCATCGATTCGCTCGCGCGATTGCTCGTCGGGTATAGCGATGTCGCATGGCATAACGCCGCCACCAACTACCTCGAGCGGACCCTAGACGACAGCGCGAATCGCCGTACGATTCTTCCCGAAGCGCTGCTATGCACGGACGAAATCATCTCGCTCGCGCGCAAGGTTGTCGATGGGCTGCGGGTGGACGAACGCCGCATCGCCCATAATTTGCGCACGTACGGGCCGTTTGCCGGCACCGAATCGATCATGATGGAGGCGGTGCGCGCGGGTGGCGACCGGCAGGCGTTGCACGAATCGATCCGCAGCGCCGCCATGGAAGCGTGGAGCGCGCTCTCGCGCGGCGAGGATAATCCGCTCGCGCAGACCCTCTCGGGCGACGCCACGCTCACGGCGTTGGTCGATCCGGCGCAGATCCGCCGCTTGCTCGACCCGATCGGGCACATCGGCACCGCGCCGCAGCGCGCGCGAGCGCTCGCCGATCGCATCGATGCTACCGCGGCCTTTCCCAAACAACTCCTCGTTGAAAGTGAAGCGTAGAGAAGAGCACAGATATGAATAAAGGCATCGAGATCGCACGCGGCAAGACCAAAGTACTGTACGAGTTTCCGGGGCAGCCGGATCAACTCGTGGTCGCACAAACGGATCAAATATCGGCGGGCGACGGCGCCCGGCGCAACGAGATTCCCGGCAAGGGGCGCCTCGCGGCGCAGACCACCGCGCGCGTCTTTCGCCTGCTCAACCTGTGCGGCTTACCGACGCATTATCTCAACGGCGGCGAAGACGACGACAACAACGAAATGCTCGTGCGTCGCTGCAACATGATTCCGCTCGAAGTAGTGGTGCGCGGCGTAGCGGCGGGTTCGTTTGCCAAGCGCAACGCGGGAGTCCAACGCGGCGCACTCTTAGCTCCGCGTATCACCGAATTTTTCCTGAAGGACGATGCGAACCACGATCCGATGATCACGCCCGACGAGATAGTGGCGCGCAACATCGCAACGCCGCAATAACTCGGTGCGATGACGGAGATGGCGCGGTTGACCTTCGAGATTCTCTCGCACGCCTGGCGCAAACGCGACGTGCTGCTCGTCGATCTCAAAATCGAATTCGGGCGGATGACCGGCGGCGAAGGCATGGGACAACTGGCGATCGCGGACGTGATCGACAACGACGCGTGGCGTATTTGGCCCCAGGGGCGCGAAGAGTTGATGCTCGATAAACAGATCTATCGCAACCTTGCCACCGTCGACGACGAGGCGCTCGCTCGGGTGAAGGCGGCCTACGAGCAAGTCGCCGATCTGGTGGGAACCTTCCCGGTGATGCGGCCGGGTATGGCCGCCGTGATCGCCGACGGCGCAGAGAATGTCGAGCACGCGAACGCGGTCGCTCAATCGCTCGGGCAGTTGGGCTTACCGACGCTCCGTCACGTCGCGAGCGCCGCAAAGACGCCGGGCTTCGTGCTGCAACTGGTGCAGCAGCTCGAAGCCACGTTCGCGCGGCTGTTTTTCGTGGCGGTCGGCGACGGCGGCGCGCTACACGCCATGCTCGATTCGGCATCGTCGTCTCCGGTGTTCGACGGGAGCCAAGATCCCACCGACGTCGCGCTGCAGTGCGCAAAATTGCTGGCGCTCGAAGATACGGTGCTGTACGGGCGCACGATCTTGATGCAGGCGAATGCGCGGTCGGCGGTCTTGCATGCCGATGCGCTGATGCAGCAGCAGGGATCGCTGCCCCCCGGAGTCGCGCTTGCCTAAAAGCCTCGCGCTCCGCGACGATGAATTGCGCTCGATTGCCGAGCGCCTAGGGCGCGAGCCGTCACAGACCGAGCTGCACGCGTTCGACGCGCAATGGAGCGAGCATTGCAGCTATAAATCGAGCCGGCATCTCCTCAAGGCGCTGCCGACCAAAGGCGAAGCGGTCGTGTTGGGGCCGGGCGAGGATTCCGGCATCCTGCATCTAGGCGAATGGAACGGCGAACGGTACGGCATCGTCATCGCGCACGAATCGCACAACCATCCCTCGCAGGTCGTGCCGTTCGAGGGCGCGGCCACGGGCATCGGCGGCATCGTGCGCGATATCGTGTGCATGGGCGCCGAGGTGATCGCCGTAGCCGACCCGCTGCGATTCGGTCGTATCGACGATCCGCTCTCGCATCAACGGTATGTCGCGCAGGGCGTCGTCGACGGCATCAGCGCCTACGGCAATGCGATCGGCGTTCCGAACATTGCCGGTGACGTGTACTTCGACGAACGCTTCGACGACAATTGTTTGGTAAACGTAGTCGCGATCGGTTTGGTAAAAGAGTCCGAGATCATCCATTCGTTCGCACCGCCGAACGCCGACGGATGGGATATCGTGCTGGTCGGAAAGGCGACCGACGCGAGCGGCTTCGGCGGCGCGTCATTCTCATCCGTAACGCTCGACGCGGCGGATGAAGACGCCAATAAGGGGGCGGTGCAAGTTCCGGATCCCTTCTTGAAAAACGTGCTGATGCGAGCGAGCTATCGCGTTTTCGAACTGCTCCGCGAGCGCGGCATTACGGTCGGGTTCAAAGATTTGGGTGCCGGAGGCATCATGGGCTGCTCGGCGGAGATTTGCTCGAGCTGCGGATTTGGTGCCGAGATACAACTGCGCTCGGTGAACGTCGCCCTCGATGGCTTGCCGCCCGAAGTGATCGCCGTGGGCGAAACGCAGGAGCGATTGCTCTGGGTGTTGCCGCCGGAGCTGACGCCCGAGGTGCTGCGCATCTATAACGACGAGTACACC
>DAHXOK010000109.1 GCA_027364935.1 Vulcanimicrobiota bacterium
CCGCAGCAGCAGTACCGCCGGCCGCAGACCTACGTACCGCCGCAGCCAGGTAATCCGCCAACGCGAGGTAATCCGCCAACGCGAGCTAATCCGCCGCGAAATAATCCGCCGCCGAACGGGCGACGCTGCACCGGCCCGCTATGCCCCTGACTTGCCAAGCCTAGGAGCCTAAGCATGGCTAACCGCCGAGAAGCGGCGAGAAGAGCACCGATCCGAAGCAGAGGCTCAGCAGCAGCGCTGCTACGGCGATTCCAACGAAGAGCCGAAGCCGAAGCGAGCGCCGGAGCGGGACCAGGAAACCCAGAATCGGGGCCGCCAGATAGACGGCTGCGCGCCAGGCAGCAGGAGCGCTCGTCTCGGCCACCACCGACCAGAGGAGAAAACCCATTCCGAGCCCGCACAGAAGCGCGAGCAGGCTCGCTGTGCCCCAAACGACCGCATCGGCCGGATCGAACGCACCGCGCCCTCGCACCATACCGGCATCCTAACCGGCAAAGCAGAGAATCAGCTTAAACGGCCGTTAGGTCTCTTTCGGGCTCGAGTCGAAAGGCGCCCAAATGATCGGCGAGCTGCGCGTTTCGCTCGGCGCACTGCGGCGCAACGCTCGCGCCCTGCAGAATCTCGTCGGGCTCCAGCGCGCCGCCTTCGTCGTGAAGAGCAACGCGTACGGACACGGCCTCGTCCCGACTGCGATTGCGATCGAAGGTTTCGCAACGCGCGTCTGCGTCTACGCGGTAGAAGAGGCGCTTGCGCTGCGCGAGGGCGGCGTTAACGCGCCGATCCTCATCCTCGGGCCGGTCCCGCCAGAGATGCTCGACGCCGTGCTCGCGGCGAAGTCCGAGATCGCGCTCTGGGACACGCGCACCTTCCTGCACGATCTCGCGGCGGCCGCTCGTCGTCGCTCCGAGCCGTTCCCCGTTCACGTCAAGGTGAATACCGGTCTCAATCGTCTCGGTCTCGAGCCCGGCGAGGTCGCGGACGCGACCGAAGATTACGTCCGCTTGAAGGAGCTGCGCATCACGGGAATTTTCTCGCACCTCTCGGCTGCCGAAGAGATCGACTCCCCGTACACGATGCAACAGGTAGCGCGCTTCGAGCGGGCGGTCGCGGAGAGCAGACCGCTGCTGGAGCGTCACGGCATCCGGCCGTTCCGCCACATCGCAGCCTCCGCCGCAGCGATGCTCTGGCCACAGACGCGTCTCGACTTCTCGCGCTTCGGTATCGCGCTCTACGGTCTGTGGCCGTCGGCGGCAACGCGGGATGCGATGGGCCGGGAAGCGCTGCCGCTCGAGCCCGCGCTCGCATTGCTTTCCTCGCTCGTCGTGACGCGAACGATCGCGACCGGGGAACCCGTGGGGTACGGCAATACCTTCGTCGCGACGCGCGAGATGCGCGTCGGCGTCGTACCGCTCGGGTACGCCGACGGCGTCCCGCGCGGGCTCTCGAACCGCGGCGCCTTTCTCGTCGAAGGCGCACGCTGCCCGATCGTCGGACGCGTTGCGATGAACCTCACCACGATCGACGTGACCGCCGCGCCGCACGCGCGACCGGGCTCGACGGTAACGCTCATCGGTAGCGACGGCAACGATGCGGTGACGGCCGACGACTGGGCCGCGTGGGCGGAGACGATCAACTACGAGATCGTGGCGCGCTTGCCGGCACACGTACCACGCCGGTATTACGACGACTAGGAGCCTGCTAAGAAAGCGCCGCGATTGCCTCGGCAAGATCGATCGTGCCTTTGTAGAGCGCGCTCCCAATGATGCACGAATCGACCGAAGCGATGGCCGCGCTGCGAAGCTCGCGCAGGTCGTCCAAGCTACGCGCTCCGCCGCTTGCGGTCACCTTCACGGGCGCCGCGTTCGCGACGGCCGCCAGTGCGCCGAGGTCGTAGCCGAGCCCCATTCCGTCGTGGCGAATCTCCGTGAAGATCACGCGCTCGACGCCCCAGAGCGCGACCCGCTTCACGAGCGCGTCGCGTGCGACGGGCGTTCGCTCCGTCCAGCCACGCGTCGCGACCTCGTCGCCGCGGGCGTCGATGCCTGCGATAACGCGAGCTCCCAGCCTCCCGATGATGTTGCGCGCGATGCGCTCCTCTTCCACGAGGAGCGTACCGAGGATCACCTCGCTCGCGCCACTGTCCAGCCTCGTCTGCGCCATCTCGAACGTGCGAATTCCACCGCCCGTCTGCACGGGGACGCGTACCGCCGCGCAGATGCGCTCGATTGCGCGCGCGTTCTCTCCGGATCCGAAGGCGCCGTCGAGGTCGATCACGTGCAGACGCCGCGCTCCGGCATCGACGAACGCTTTCGCGCGCGCGACGGGATCGCGGTCGTAAACGGTCGCCGTCGCGAGCTCTCCCGCCTCCATGCGAACGCACGCGCCGCCCTTGAGGTCGATGGCCGGAATAACGATCATGCCGCCTTCTTCGCGAAGCGAACGAAGTTGTCCAGCAGCCTCGCACCGGCGAGCCGGCTCTTCTCCGGGTGAAACTGCGTCCCCATCACGTTGTCGTTCGCGACGATCGCCGAGAAACGCTCGCCGTGCGTCGCTGCCGCAATCGCGCTCTCGACGAGCGGAGCGCGATACGAATGAAGAAAATATACGTAGGCGTCCTCGCCGACGCGCTCTAGCAAGGGATGCGCGCGCAGCGGCTCGAGGTGGTTCCATCCGATGTGCGGGACCCGCGGCGCGCGCTCGAAGCGCTCGACCGCACCGTGCAAGACGCCGAAACCGGTGCCGCCGCCGAACTCGGTCGAGCACTCGAAGAGCAGTTGCATGCCGACGCAGATGCCAAGAAAGGGCGACCCTCGCTCGATGAACGCGTCGACGGCGACGTCCAGACCGCGCGCGCCGAGCGCGGCCATCGTCGCACCGAATGCACCGTCGCCCGGAAGAATCGCCGCCGAAGCTTCGTGCAGCGCGCGGGCGTCGCTGACCGTTGCGGCGTCAACGCCGTGCCGCTCCAAAGCGGCAAGCAGCGATCCGAGGTTGCCGCCGCCGTAATCGACGACCGCGATCGCGACGCGTGCTATTCGAGCACGCCCTTCGTCGACGGGATCTCGTCTCCAACGACGGCTTTGGCCTGAGCGAGGGCGCGCGCAAACGCCTTGAACGCGGCTTCGCAAACGTGATGCGCGACGTGGCCGTTCATCTGCACGAGGTGGAGCGTGACCTTCGCGTTGTCGACGAGCGCGCGAAAGAACTCCCCCACCATCTCGGTGGGCATCTCGCCGAGATTCTCCCGCAAGAACGAGACGCGAAAGTTCAGGTAGGGCCGACCGCAGATGTCCAGGCTCGCCGCAATCAGCGCCTCGTCGAGCGGTAAGAGACACGATCCGAAGCGCGCGATGCCCCGCTTCTCGCCGAGCGCCTCGTGCATCGCGGCTCCCAACGCGATGCCGACGTCCTCGATGAGATGGTGGTGATCCATGCCGTCACCCTTGGCGCCGAGCCGCAAACCGAGGCCGGCGTGCACGGCGAGCGCGTGCAGCATGTGATCGAAGAAATCGACGCCGGTTGCAATCTCGATCGCTCCGCCGTCGAGATCGAGCGCGAGCTCGATCGACGTCTCCTTTGTCGTCCGTGAAAACGTCGCGCGACGTGGCATACGCGCCGCTTCCAAGAATGACCCCGCTCTCCCTTGCAGAACGCTGGAACTCTATGGACGCGCTCGATCTCACCACGCATCCGCCCCGCAGCCCGAACCTCCGTCTGGGAGGCTTGTTGATGCTCGCACGCACGATCGACAAACTCCGCGCGAGCCTCCCCGGCGGAAACCTCGGCGTCTACTACATACGCGGCTTCAGCGCGACGATGCTCTCCGAGCTCGGCATCGACGAAGCCGCGCTGCGCGACGTCGTCGCGCGAGCGCAGAGCGACGACGACGTCGTCCGGTGGGTGCGGGAGCACAGCGATTCTTCCCGCTACGACGAAATCAACGCGCTGTTGCGATCGCGGCGGATCGCGGATCGAATCGACGATCCTGCGTTCGCGGAACGCTATCCAATCGTTGCGACGCTGCCGCGCGAGATGCCGCTGCTCGACATGCTCGACGACGA
>DAHXOK010000010.1:0-35803 GCA_027364935.1 Vulcanimicrobiota bacterium
ATGCGGGACAGCACTCGGCGAATTCGCGCGGCCTTCTCGACTACGCAGCTTCGATGCTGGGCGCGGTCGTGCGCACTGAGCTCACGCTCGAAGAGGCAACGCGCCGCACCGAGCGCGCCCAGGCCGACGCGCTGGTCGATCCGCTCACGGGTTTGCACAACCGCCGCGCGTGGGATCAATTGCTCGCAACCGAAGACCAGCGCTGCATTCGTCACGGCTACGACGCCGTCGTCTTCGTCATCGATCTCGACGGCCTCAAAGCCGTCAACGACCGGTTCGGACACGAAAAAGGCGACGAGCTCATCAAAAACGCCGCAACGACGCTCGAGCGATGTGTCCGGCGAACCGACGTCGTCGCGCGCGTTGGTGGTGACGAGTTCTCCATCCTCGCCGTAAAATGCGACGCCAACGCCGCAGCGCGCATCCGCGAGCACATCGAGTCGACTCTTCTGCGGGCGAATGCTCCAGCGACCGTCGGTTTTTCGGTGCGTTCGGAGGCGGGAGATCTCTTCGAGGCGTGGCGACAGGCCGACGGAGCGATGTACCACAGAAAGCGCGGAAATCCGCGCCGCGGCCAACGCGCATCCGACGAGAACGTCGCACAACCTTCGCCTCCGCCGGAGGTGTCTACGCAGCCGTCACGTCCGGCGCGGGTGCCACAGCCGGTCGCGACGCCCGCCCCCGAACCAGTCTCGGTACCGGCTCCGGCTCGGCCCGAAACTGCGGCGCCGCCAGTCGCCGTGGAAACCTCCGTCGTAACGCAGATACTCGAGAGGGTGCTGCCGGCTCTCGTGAGCGGAATTCAGAAAGCGGCTCCGCCTCCCGCGCCGCCGCCGACGCCGATCTTCGCTGCGCCGCAGGCGCCGCCGATCGCCACGCGACCGCTGATCGTACCGGGCGAAGCGGAGATCCCCACCTACACGCCGCCTCCCGCGCCGGTCGCTCAACCGGTGCCGTCGCCAGTCGCTCAACCCGTGCCGCCGCCGGTCGCACAGCCTGTGCCTCCACCGGTCGCTCAGGCTGTGCCGCCGCCGGTCGCTCAGCCCGAGCCGCCCCCGGTCGCTGTCGAGCCAGAGCAACCGCCGGCGCCTTCAGCACCGATCGCGCAAGCCGCACCCGCGCCGCCGCCGCAACCGACGTCGCAGCCGAGCGAAGACCTCATCGACATCGTCTCGCGCCTGTCGCGACTCTCAGACGCCGACAGGCGGCTCCTCGACGTCTTCTTCAAGGGAAGTCGCTGAAGAGGCGGCCTCGCCGGAGAGGATGCAATGAGCGATCGCCGTCCAACTGGAGTGCGCGACGCGTTTGACCTGCTCGTGAGAGCCGTCGCGCAGAACCCGCACGACGCTACGGCCGTATGCGGCAGCGGTACGCGCCCAGAGCATCTCTTCGCCCTCTCGTCGCGACGCAGGCACCAGAATCGCCGACGCCTCGCAGAACGCAGCCGGCAGTTCCTCCACGGTCTGCACGGTCAAGCAACGATGCGCGACGCCGTCGTTCCGCAGGAAGTGCAGCACCCGCTCGAGCGCGGCCGCAGGGACGTCATCTGCCAGCACGAGCACGGGAGCCGCCGCATCGACCGGCACTACGCTCTTGGGCTCGAGCACCAGCCAATCCTCGAGAAGCTCCAGGCGCTCGACGGCGCCTGGTATGCGACTACCGACGACGCGCGCCCAGGAGCTTTCGTGACAGAAAACGTGCGTCGCCGACGCGAAGAGTGGAGCTGCAGCGAGCAGTTCCTTAGCGACCGCTGCGTCGGGCGGGTCGCACGCGCGACCGTACTCCCGATGCGCCACCAGCAGAACGGGAACGACGTGCGCTTTCCCCCACGCAGAGACGGCCAAAGGAACTGCCGCACGATCGTACGCGAGCGGCGTATGTTCGATGAGAATCCGCGTCGGACGATCTGCCGCGACCTGCGCGATCAGTTCGTGCAACTCTATGGAGTTCGCGGCAACGATCTTCACCCGCATGGCCGCCGAAGAGCACGCGCGCGCGAACTGTGCGGCGTGAGCCGTCAGGATGGCATCGCGACGCACGCCGTCAAAGCGCGATTCATGCGTCGGCAGTACGATCGCGATGGAATCCACAGGCACGCCTTCGCGCCGGACGCATCCGATCCCCAGGAGACGCAGTGAAGCCGCTCGTTCTCCACGTTGCCGCATTCTCCAATCCGGCCGGCGGCGGGTTCGTCAGCGCTCTGCAAAGCCTGGCGAAGCGCTCCGAGTTTCGCACCGCATTGCTCTGCCCGCGCGCTAGCGAACGGTTTGCCTGGACGCACGCGCTGCGAGCGTCTGGCGTCGAGGTCCTTCACGCGGTCACGCCTCTCGAGGTTGCCGCTCTCGTGGCGCGTAGCGCACCCGACGTCGTTCACGCGCATTTCGTCGACTGGATGCTGCCCGCGACGCTCGGCGCGACGGCGGCGCGCGCGCACGTCGCGTGGCATCTGCATTCGGCTGCCACGCCGAGTCGTGGGGCGCGCGGCTTCGCGCGCCGGCTAAAATACGCAAGCGCCAAGCGTCTCGTCGAGCGCTTCTTCTGCGTCTCCCCAGATATCGTCGACTACCTCCGGCAGCACGGCGTCCCGTCCAACGCGATCGTCGAGCTTCCCAACGGCGTCGATCTCGAACACTTTTGCCCTCCGACGTTGCGAGAGCGCGCCGCCGCTCGGCGTCTCTTCCGCTTGGCACCGCACGACCGCGTCGTCGCATTCTTCGGCCGCGATGCGATCGTCAAGGGTGCGGATCGGCTCGCGGCAGCGCTGCAGCTGACCCAGGAAAGGCTGCACGTACTCGCCATCGCTGCGTCGCCCGCATCGCTGCAGACGCTCGGCGACGAGCGCATCATCAGTACGGGTACTCTTCGCGACGTTCGCGATGCGCTTTGGGCTGCCGACGCGCTCGCACTTCCAAGTCGCGTCGAAGGTGTCGCCTATTCGCTGCTCGAGGCACGCGCATGCGGACTTCCCGCAGCGGCCAGTGCGCTGGCGGGCGTCCTGCGCGTTCTTGCCGGCGACCCGGCAACGCTCGCCGTCGATTCCGGTGACGCGGCCGCGCTCGCGCGCGCCATCGATCGCGCCGTCGCGCTCGGATCGGTTCCGCTTCTTCCCGCGACCGCTGCCGCGATCTCGCTCGAGCGCTGGGCGGATGAGCTCGCCGCGTGGTACGCGACGGATTTGGCGGCGTGATGCGGGTCGTTCACGTCGTCACGCAACTCGGAACGTACGGCGGGGAGCGTCTGGTCGCGGCACTCGCCGTAGCGCAACGCTCCGCCGGAATCGACGTATCCGTCGTCACCATCTACGACTCGCCGAACATCGATGTCGGCGGCGTCCCCGTCTACTGCGCAGGGCGGCGCGGCCACGGAGCGCGGGGCGGCGGAATCCTCTTCTTCTTTCGCTTGACGTCGCTCATCCGCCGGCTCCGCCCGGACGTTGTCCACACGCATCTGGCGCACGCAAAGCATTGGGGCCGGCTCGCGGCGCTCGCAGCTGGAGCGCGCTGCATCGTGCATACCGAGCACGGCAACGACTTTTCGGCTTCGTTCCCGCGCCGCGCGTTGACGCGCCTGCTCCATCGGCGCACCCCGGGCATCGTGGCCTTGACGCACGCCCATGCGCAGCGTATCGCGCGCTACGAGCACGTTCCCGCCGACCGCATCGCCGTCGTTCCAAACGGCGTCGCGCTCGATGTAGGCGACGCAGTCACGCGCGAAGAGGCGCGACGCGCGCTCGGCGTACCCGACGGTGCGCGCGCCGTATTGTTCCTCGGGCGCTTGGACCGAGTGAAGCAACCGCTTCACGCGCTTGCAGCGTGCGCGCTGCTTCCCGTGGAGCTGAACGCGCACGTCTACTTCGCCCGCGGACGCCGAAGGGATTGCAGCGCGGGTGCATCTTCTCGGCTATCGTACCGATACCCAGCTTCTTCTGCACGCTGCCGACGCCGTGCTCAACACGTCGCAGAGCGAAGCGATGCCGCTCTCGCTGGTCGAGGCGCTATGCGCCGGCGTGCCCGTCGTTTCGACGCCGTGGCCGGGGGCACGCGAGCTTCTTGCAGACGCGGCGGTAAGCGACGATTTCCAGCCCCCGTCGATCGCGACGGCGCTCGAAGCGGCACTCCGGCGCACGCATCGCGAGACCGACGAGCTTCCCGGCCTCCGAGCGCGCTTCTCGATCGAGCGTACCGCCGCTACGTACGCTCGGCTCTACGAGAACCTCGCAGGCTCTTGCGCTACTGCGCCAGGATGAGGCCGGCGTTCCCTTCGATCGTCGACGGTACGGCGCTCGACCATACCGGGGTGCCGCCGGCAGCCCACGTCTCGCTCGCGTTGGGCACGAGGACGCGCGAGTAGCGCTGCGTCAGGCCGGCGATCGCGAGCGACGAGCCGGTCGCATTCACGACCGCAGCGCAGTAACCGATGGCGACGCCGTTCTCGGAGCAGCTCGCGTACTCTCGGACGAATAGCCCCGGCGCGCTTTCGAACGCCGTAACCTCGTTCGACGTAGGAGTGGCGACACGCGGCTCCGCGGGAACGATCGACTCCTCGGGAAAGGTCATGTCGTTGACGCCGGCACTGCGTTGCGCGGTGTTGGCCTCCGCCAGGAACTCGATCGAGTAGACGGGGTCGTAGACGATCCAATGACTCGCAATCTGGAACATCAAGCCCGATGCATCCGCGTCTTCTTCGACGACGAACTTCCCGCGGGCGTGATAGACGAGGATCGCATCCGCCCGGCTTATCCACGCCGCCGGGTTTGCGCGCTGCGTCCACGCATTTTCGGCCATCGCGCCCTCCACGAGCGGGGCGCCCAGCCATTGCAGATCGTACGGATCCGTTCCGACGCCGTCGTTGCCGATGACGGGATGCGCCGAGGCGTCGACCAGCGCGATTGCGTCCGTTGCGTACGCTTGCTGCGGGTTCGCCGAACGATCCCATTCGTATACCGTCTCGCCGTACTTGTAACACCAGTAACCGCCGCTGTCGTCGCACCCCGGAGGCGCGTACGCGGCCGGTCCGAAGGTTCCGGTACACGCGCCGTTGCCGTCGACGACGCAGTTGTACGATCCGCCGCCGTCGTCTTCGAAGATGTCCGTGGCGTAGCGATTCGCCACGGTGACCGCGTGGAACGCAGCCTGCAGATCGGAATCGCCGATCGCGAACGGCTCGATTGCCTGTCCGTTAAAGAGCCCGTCGGCATGATCGACGAGCCGGTTGCCGTTTTGCTGATGCTCGTAGGCGTGCGCGTAGCCGCCGTTCTCCGCGTGCAGATAGCGCGCGACTTGCCCGGCGCAGTTCTCGCCGTTCTCCGGGAAATCCGGCGCGGCGAGCGAGTAGCCGCGCGGTATCGGGCAGTACGCAGAGATATTTGGATCCGTATAGACGACGAGGTGCCGCGCGCCAGCAGCGGCGAGCTGCGAGGATGTGGCGTCGTCTGCGTCCCGGTAGTAGACTTCGTTCCAGTCGGCATGCGCGGCCATCCAAGCGGCCGGGATTCCGACGTTGTCGCGTTCGACGCACGTCTGCGCGGCGCTCGCACATGCGTACATCCAGTTTTGCACGTGGATCGGCGCGCTTGGCGCCGCGGTCGGCCACCCCTGCGCAGTTTGGACGCTCGCGATCACGTGCCCGCTCTGCGCACCGCACGCGCTTGCGAGAAGCGCCGCCCCCACGAACCCAGCGCGCAACGATCGCAACGCGCCCGTCTTCATACGGCCCATGCGCCCTCCATGATTCCGCCGATACGAGATGCGAGACTCTCCATGATGGTGCTGCGATCGAAGCCCGACGCATAGCGCAATCCCGCGCGACCGAAGGCAGCCGCGAGCTGCCGGTCCTGCGCAAGACGACGCAGCGCATCCGCGAGCGACTGCGCGTCGCCGGGAGCGCTGCAGATTCCGCCGACGGACTCGGCAACAACCCGGCGCGCCTCACCGGCAGCGCTGAGCACGACGGGACACTCCACGGCGAAGGCGTCGAAGAGTTTCGTGGGAATGCTCTCGCCGATCCCTTCGCGAAGCACGACGAGCGCCGCGTCCGATTCTGCGAGCGCGCCCACGGCTTGCTCGCGCGGCAGGACGCCGTAGACGTCCACGTTCTCGATGCTTTCCTGGCCGATTCTCGCCACGACGTGCTCGTAGTCGGCGCCTCCGCCGATCAGCGCGACGCGTATATCGTCATTCGCGACGAGCTTTGCGGCGTCCAGCACCACGTCCATGCCGTTGGCCAAACCCATATTGCCCGTGAAGGTCGCAACGAACTCACCGTTACGCCGCTTGATGACGCCGCGCTCGGGATCCACGCGGTCGCACCCGTTGGGCGCGAGCACGATCGCCGTGCCTCGTGCGCGTCGGCGTACCTGCGCGGCGGCCGTCGGGGTTACCGCAACGATCAACGAGGCGAGTCCGTACAGTCTGTCGACGACGGCGCCGACCGCGCGCGTGACCAGACCCTTTTCGCGCCAGACGCCCATTTGAACGGGCAGGTCTGGAAAGACGTCGCGTACGTCCACAACGAGACGAGCGCCGCGCAAAAGCCGTATGGCGAAGGCGGGAAGCGCAAGGGTGATCGGAGGCGAGCTCACGATGACCACGTCGGCGCGCTTTGCAAAGAACACCGCATACACCGATGCCGAGACGGCGAAGCTCAGCCACGCCAAGATGCGACCGTACCGCCGCGCGGTTGCCACGTGCGGGAGACGCACGACGTCGATTCCGTCGAGCCTCTCGCGTGCGAAGATTTTTCCGCGGTACGCTGCGTCGACGCGCCCTGCGGGAAACGACGGCACCGGCGCGAGGACCGTAACGTCCATGCCGCGCGCGCGCATCGCTCGCGCGAGCGCTTCCATACGGTGCGCCGCCGCACAGGGTTCCGGCGCGAAGTACTGGGTGACGATGAGCGCCCGAGCCATCAGAGGGTCCTCCCGAAGAGCAGTCGTCGCAGCAAGGCCTTTACGCGCAACGCCGCTCCCCACGCGCGCTCCATCGCCGCGCTACGCGCGGACCTACGGCGAGCGATGTAGTTCTCCAGTAGGCGCACCTGCGTCCCGAAGCGGGCCTTGTACGGCTCGTCGCCACGCAAGAAGTCGTACTCGGCAAATCCCTGGTCGATCGCGCGCTCCAGAGCCTTGGCGAGCATGCCGATCCCCGGCGATCCTTTTCCGGCGCGACGGTCGTAGGCAAGCATGTAGACGCCCCACGAGCGGCGCTCGGCATCCACGAAGGCTGCCTGCGCCGCAAGGGGACGGCGATCGGCGTTCAGGAGCACGGAAATACGGCAGCAGCCTCGGTCGTACGCTTCACGAAAAAGCTTACCGTACGTGCGGCGAGCCTTGTGCAGGTTCGAGCGCCAGCGACCGTGATGCATGCGCAACAGTGCTTCGATGTACTCGTCGACCGTCGTTGCGTCAGCCTCGACGAGCCTGGCATCGCGCCACTGGTTGCGGCGGCGATTCAAGTAGCGCTTGTCGCTGCTGCGATTGCGCGCGTCGTATTCCTCCCACGACGCCGGCAGCGGAACGAAACGGCAGGCATTGCGCGGCTCTTCGCTCACGCGGTTCCCCAGGGAGCGAAGCTGCGCTGCGATTTTCGCCACGCGCGCGTCGCGAAGATTGCACGCCCGAAAAAGGTCCCAAGGCATGTTGTCGATTGCGCGGGCTATCTCCGTAACGATATCGTCTCCTTCTTCCGCAACGATGGCGCCGTAGTCTGCGGTTGGGTACGCGCCGAGTGCGAGCTCGCGATAGATCCGAAGCGGCCCGAGTGCGAGACCGGTCTCAACGAGTACGCAGAAGCCCACGTACGTCGCGTCGCGGCTGACCGCAAGCACGCTCCAGCGGCCGCGCATCGATGCAAAGTACGAGCGCAGCCACTCCCACGAGACGAAGACGCCGCGATTGGGATCCTTTCGATAGAGCTCCTCGTAGGCGCCGCGTACTCGCTCGAATCCCTCGAGCGTCGCGATCCGTTCGATTCTCACGTTCGCTCACCGAACAACGCCAGCGTTCTCGCTTGAGCGACGAGCCCAAACGCCAGCCAAACGAATTTCGCGTCGAAGAGGTCGACGAAGAACGACACGAACGCAAGCGCCGCGAACGCCGCAAGACAGATCGCTCGAACGTCGCCGAGCAGTCCCGCGCCATGAGCCACTGCGACGCACACCAGCCCACGAGCAGCACGAGCCCGACCAACCCCAGCTCGACCCCGTAGTGAACGATGAGGTCGTGCGACGCACGGTGCCAGCCATCGTCATACGTCTGAAAGATCTTCAGGTACCAACGGTCGTAGACCGTCGCAAAGCTTCCGGAGCCGGCACCCAGGAAGGGATGCTGTAGGAACGCCGCCGCGCCCACGTGCCAGATCGACGTCCTGCCGCTTCCGCCGTTTCCGGAGTCCGCCAGCGCGCGCAGGATGACGTTCGGAAACGCGACGAGCGTGCCGACCACAAGCGCCGAGAGTGGCAGAACGGCGCGCCGCCAGGCGCGCAAAGCCGTCAGCAGCACGACGATCTCGATCGCCAAACCAATCGCAGCCTCACGCGACGCGGCAAGTGCGAGCGCCATGAGCATCGCGAGCAATGCACCGGCTGCGAGCGCACGCCCCGCGAGCACCCGCGCCCGCACGAACCACGTCAGGGCGATCGCGAACGGAAGCAGCAGACCGTCTCCATACAGGTTCGGATCGAGTGCGCTTTGACCGAACGTAATGTTGATGCGGTTGTATGCCTGCAGAAACTGCGCCTGTTGGAACCCTTCGGACCTGAACTCGTAAATGCCGATTGCCGCGGCGACGACGCCGCTGGCCAAGATGGCCCCGAGCAGCGGGATCAGGTCGCGGCGCTGCATCGGAAAGCATGCCACGGCGAGGTACAGACCCGCGAGCTGCAGCAACGTCAGCGCTTCGCGGCCGGGGTCTGCGCCGATCGACCAGAGCGTGGAGAGCGCCATCCAGCCGCAGAGCAGCGCGAGCCATACGACGGCGCGAGGGGGCGTGCGTACGCGCTGCGTGCGCACGGCATACAGAATCAACGCTACCGCCGAAGCTAAGCCCAAAAGGCGCGCGATCGTTCCTTCGTGCCGGTTCACCAGGGTGAAGACGTCGAGCGGCGCCGCGACGGCGTAGAGTCCGTAGGGCACGAGCAACGGCCTCGTCCAAGCAAGCCACGCGACCAGCGGTGCGGCGGCAGCCGCAAGCACCTCGATCAATCCGGAGCTTCCGCGCTGCGCGACCGCCCGAGCGGCCCACACTACCGCGCCGCCGGCTCCGAGCAGCACCGCCGCGACTGCCGCAGTTCCCGGTTGCAAGCGCGGCGCCGTCGCACGCATCACGTGAACCGCGCCTGCAAGAGACGGAAGGGTTTGCGCAAGGACCAACGCGCGAACTGCGCGTCGAGCGCAACCCAGCCGTGGCCGTGCGATAGCGTGTGCATGCCGATGGCATGCCGGCGCGCAATCATCGAAACGTCGAGCCGCGCGACGCAGGTCTCTTCGAAATCCTCCGGCGTCAGCACGTCGATTCGCTGGATCCCGATCGCGCGGCCATAGCGGCCGGTGCAATCCTGCGCTGGGCGATGGAGAACGCCGTTACGCAGAAAGAAGTTTCCGGCTGGCCGAGCTCCCTTGACGTCGACCTTTGCCGGGTTACGCTTGTGAGGATGCCAGGGACCGCTCGGGTGCTCCGACCAGTAGATGCGAAGCGCGTAGTTCGGGCCGTCGTCGGCGAGCGTGCAGAAGAGCCACCAGCGGCCTTCGTACCGAATGATCGTCGGATCGACCGCCGCAATGCCGTCGAGAATCGCCCTGACTGGCTCTGTGTCCAGCCCCGAGATCCGGTACGCGCCCAGACTACCGCGCCCGTGTTGTTCGGGCGTTAGCCAGAGTTCGTGGTCCACCTCGAAGACGTACGGATACGACGCTGCGCCGACGCCGTCGAGAATGGGGCGGCGCTCGCCGAAGCGATCGTCGATGTCGATTGCCACGATGCCCGGAATCGAGCCGTTCATCGTTTCGCAGAGCAGGCGCGGCCGGCCCGATTCGCCGCGCGTTACGAAAGGATCCGCGAGAAACTCCCGCTCGTCGCGCGCTACCCAGTAAAGCCACGCGTTGCGAGGGTTCTCGATGAAGCGCTCGAGCGAGCCGTTCGTCACAGCGACGTCCCAACGAACCTCCTCGAATACTGCGCGTAGCGCGTGACCGGCGAAACGCACGAGCTCGCGAAACGCGAACCGAGCCGCATCCAACACGCCGACGGGCTCGGCCGACAAAGAGCCGCTCCACCGCGCCGCAGCGTTCCGCAGCGCGGGCGACTTGCGTTCTTCGCATATCCATGCGGCCGATTGCTCGACGATGCGTTCGAGCGTTCGCGCATGGCGCGAGGCGTACGGAAAGCACCCGTGTCGCAGGACCCGCGCGTCCGCTCCGCGCTCGACCAAGTACGCGTCCACGCTCTCGCTTCCGCGCAGCGCCTCGCCGAATGCCGGGATGTCCCCGTACTCGTCCCCGATCTCTACGCTCCACGATCGAGCGCGCGGCACGGGCGCCTTCGCGCGCGCGCTGCCTCCGCGTAGATCCAACACGAGTTCTGCCGCAGAACACTCCTCCGGACGTTCCACCAAGGTCATGTCGACGCCGCGATGTCGCAACGCCGCAATCATCTGCCGCGTCCAGCGCTTCGGGCGTCGCGCAGCGAGAACGACGAGCGGCAGGCTCATGCCGCAGCGACCAACGCCGTCGAGCGGAACGCGCCCCGACCGATGACGTGCACGTCGAAGCCTGCCGCGTTCCAGCGGTCGACGTCGACGCAGTTACGGCAATCCACGAGCGTCCTCGAACGTACCGCCGCTGCAACCGTCTGTGGATCCAGCTCGCGTATCTCCGCGTGATCCGTGACGATTACGAGTACGTCCGCATCGCGCGCCGCGGCGTCGAAATCGGCGGTCACGGTCCCTGGGTACTGCGTGACGAGCGGGTCGTAGACGACGAGCGTGTAGCCGGCGTCGGCGAGCAGATGCTCGATCGCGAGCGTCGGCGTCTCGCGGGCGTCGTCGATGTCGGGCTTGTATGCGGCGCCGAGCAACGCGACCTTACGATCCCCCGTCTCGATCGGGGCGACGCTGCGAACGATGCGAGCGACGACGTGCGGCATGCGCTCGTTCACGCGGCGCGCCGTCTGAATGAGCTCGCTTGCAAACGGGTTGGCGCTGGCTAGAAACTGCGGATCGACGGGGATGCAGTGGCCGCCCACGCCGGGTCCGGGAGAGAGAATGTCGACGCGCGGATGGCAGTTCGCGAGCCGAATCGTTTCCCACGCATCGATGCCCAACGCCTCCGCGAGAATCGCGAGCTCGTTGGCGAAGGCGATATTCACATCGCGATACGCGTTCTCGACGATCTTCACGGTCTCGGCGGTCGTGAGGTCGGTCACGTGAATCTCGCCGCGCGCGAACGTGGCGTAGACGGCGCGCGCCATCTCGGCGTCGACCGGCCGGCGCCCGCCGACGATGCGATCGTTCCAGAGCAGCTCGTCGACGATCTTCCCCGGAAGCACGCGCTCGGGGCAGTGGGCGAGGTGTATGGCATCGAGGTAGCGCCCGAGGGCGCGAAACGTGCGCTCCGCGACGGCAAGAGTCGTTCCCGGCGGTACGGTCGACTCGAGCATGATCAAGTTGCCGTCTTGCACGAGCGGTGCGACAGCCCCGAATGCCGCCTCTACGGCGCGCAGGTCAGGACGATGATCGACGGTCGGCGTTGGAACGCAGATGACGAACGCGTCCGCCGGAAACGGCATCGACGACGGATGCAGGCGTCCGCTTTGGAGTGCGCGCCGCGCCAAATCCCGAACCCCGCGTTCGGCGAGCTCGACACGCCCGGCGGCAAGGCCGGCAACGACCTTCTTGTCGACGTCGTAACCGAGAACTTCGTGCCCGCTCTCCGCCAGCATCGCGGCGGTTGGTAGTCCGATGTATCCGAGACCAACGACGGTGATTTTCATGACGCTCGTGCGCCTCCCAAGAGTGCTCGTAGCTGTGCCGCATTACGTGCGGGATCGTGCATGCGGCGCGTACGTTCCGAGGCTCGGGCCGCGCGGCGGCGACGCTCCGCAACGTCGGTCGCTTCCAAAATTGCGCGGGCCAGGCTTGGCGGATGCTGCGGCGATGCGAGGAAGGCGCTCTGCTCGTCCAGCAGTTCGCCGATGCTACCCGAGCGCGTAGCCACGCACGCGACGCCCAGGCTCGCGGCCTCGATGAGAATCGATGGTATCCCTTCCATCACCCGAATGCCGTCGTCTCGGCTCGCGAGGACGACCGCGTCGTACCGCCCCGAAGCAAGCTCGGCGAGCAAACGGCGACGATCGACGTATCCGCGAACGAGCACGGCGCTGCGGCACGGCAGCGCGTCGACGCCCTGCCGTACGCGCTCGAGGAGCGGGCCTTCTCCGCACAGCGTCAAGCGCAACGCGGGATTCTCGGCGTGCGCGATGACGAACGCCTCCAAGAGGTCCGCATGCCCCTTCGTTGCCACGAATGCAGCCGCGCAGAGCAGACGCAGCCCTTTTCCGCAACGCGTCCCCGCTCTCGCGCCGGTGAGCGCAGTCCCGAGCCGAACCACCGCGACCTTGTCTGCCGCGTCCGGGGCCCGGCGTAGGAGTTCGCTCTTGCCGCGCTCGGAGATGGTTCGCACGAACGCGGCGGAGCGAGCCTTCTCGGCGATCATGTTCTCTTCGAAGATGTCCCAGCGGTGCGCCGTGCAACTCCAGGCAATTGCGTTGATCCGCGCGATGACGAACGCGGCGGTCGCAGGCGTGGAGAGCCAGTATGCGTGGACGTGATCGATGCGATCTCTTCGCAGCCGTCCGGCAAGCGCGAGGGCGCGCGGGAAGATGGCGACGTTCTTGATTTTCACGACCATGCCGCCCGAACCGCGCAGAATTGCGAGGAGCGCGCGAAGGCTTCGACCGGGTGCGCAAACGAACGTCCCGCACGCCTCGAAGAGCGTTCGTAGCGATCCCGGGGGCAGGACGATTGCGGCGGCGCCGCCGGTATCGTGCTGCGCGCCGATATCCGGGCGAAGCGGCGCAACGACCAAACGTTCGACGAGCGGCCGGAGCCCGGCCAGCTCGACGCCGAGAAACGGCTCGGTATTCGCACACGGGAAGCGCGACGAGATCACCGCGAGCCTCATGCGGCCTTGTGAAAGGCGACTTCGGCCGCCGTTTTGAGGATCAGTGCTACGTCCATGGCGAGCGACCAGTTCCGTATGTAAAAGAGATCGTAGTCGAGACGCTCGCCGACGATGTCGCTGCGCATGGTTCTGGGCATATAGAGGTGCGAGCATGCCGTCAAACCGGGAGCGACGAGATGGCGTTGCCGGTACTGCGGATGCTCCTGCGAGAAACGCTCCACGAAGACCGGGCGCTCGGGCCTCGGCCCCACGACGGACATCTCCCCGCGAAGCACGTTGACGAGTTGCGGCAGCTCGTCGATGGATGTACGTCGCAGAACGCGCCCGACGCGCGTGACGCGCGTGTCGCCATCCACGGCCCAGACCGCTCCGCTTGCGGATTCTGCGTCGCTGCGCATCGAGCGTAGCTTGAGGATGGAAAACGTGGCGCCGTCGCGGCCGACGCGCGGTTGACGGTAGAGGACCGGGCCGCCGCTCTCGAGCCATATCGCGAGTGCGGCGACGGCGAGGATCGGCGCCACGAGAACGAGCGCACAGGAGGCGACGACGAGATCGAATGTGCGTTTGACGGCGCGCGCCCAGCGTGCGTCGACGCTCGGAACTCCAACCTCCAAGACGGTCGATCCGCCCAGACAGAGCCCGCGTACGGCAAGCGCCGGCGCGCAACCCTCCAATGCGACCGAGAGGACGATGCCGCGGCGCGCCGCAGCGCGCGCGAGCTCGTTGAGCCTCCCTCCAGCAATCGATTCCGCGATGACGACGTGCGGCGGCAGGTTGTCGGTGCTCGGATCGGCGAGCCGGCGCTCCGCTTCGCTCTCGCTCGCGACCGAAACGATGCGTGGCTCGACGAAAAGCCTCGCCTCTCCAACGATGCGCCGCACGAGGTAGCGCACCGTACCGATTGCTGCACCGCAGAGAACGACCCCTAGCGCGACGGCAAGACGCGTCGGCAGCGACGTGCCGACGAGGCAGAATCCGGCCACAAGGCCGATGCCGGTGAGAATCGTAACCGCAAGCGCGTAGTAGATCTCGTCCCGCCGAACGATTGCATACGTCTTCTCGTGCAAGCCGCGAGCCGCTAGCGCCAGGAGAAGCACGAGTGCCGCGACGAGGCACGCTCCCATGCTCGGCCGCTCTCCGGAGACGTGACGGACGACGGCCACCGCGACGAGGAATGCTCCGGCCAGGGCGGCTACGTCGCACAGCGCCACGATCCCGCGCCACGCTGGCCGGTAGACGTGCGGCGCCGGCTCGGGTACTGCCGGAGCCACGCGCGCCACATCGGCGGTCAGAATCTGTTTGCGGGCGAGCGATGCGTTCATGCCTACTCCAATGGTATGGGAGCGCACCGACACTCCCGAGAGTCGCGCAGACTCATGCGAGCGGACGAGTCTACCCCATCGCAACCGGGACCATTGGCCCCGCAGGCGTCGCCGGAGGAACTAGCTGCCCGCCCGTGCCGTCAAGATTCCGTTAAACGCGGCCCTCGGATGAGAAAAACGTCGCAGCGCAGACTACAATAGATTTCGTGCCGCAGAATACTATCGATGCTCCTACCTGCTGTGCGCTCAACGCGCGCGGCGAGACGTGCTGCCAGCCGGCGACGTACGCTTGTAGCGAGCTACACGCACTCTGCCCGAATCATGCGGTGAAGACGACGGGAAGGCGGCGAACCGATCGCCGTTGCCGCGTCTGCATGAAGGAAGGGCGCGTCAACGACGTCGTGAGCCTGCGCGATCTACGCCGGACCTTCGCCGCGCATACGGAGTCTGCGTCGGGACGACCCGGAGAGTGTGCGGCCGCGTACGACGCGTTACATTCATGCCGGCGGCGCGCTGCATTCGTCTGTCCCGGCGGGCATGGCAGCTGCCGGGCCCACGTGGGTCTTGCGCTCGTCGCTACGCAGTTGGTGCGCAGCTGCTCGATCTGCGGAGGCGAACTCGTCGGATGCGTCGACGTGCACTCAGCAACGAGCCTGCTGGCAGGAACCTAAACCTCAGCGTGCGCTAGGGATCCACCGGCGGACACCTCACCGGCGGCGGCGGCCCCGGCGGCGGTTGAGAGTGGTAGTGGCCGCCGAAGAAAAATCCAATGAGCGTCAGCGGAATCAACCACCAAGAGACCTCTTGGCGCACGGTCGTTCGAACGATGACCTGCGTTAGCGCGGGCGGCGGCGTGGCGCATCCGGCCTGGCAAGGCGGAGCGTAGCAGTTCGGCGGCGCACCCATCATGCCGTTCGGGCATTGGGGCGTATAGCAGTTCGGCGGTGCACCCATCATGCCGCTCGGGCATTGGGGCGTATAGCAGTTCGGCGGATTTCCCATGAGGCCGCTGGGGCAGGACGGCGGCAGCTGTGGCGGCGGAGCGTAAGAGACCTGCTCGCTGCGCTCCACGAGCGATAGGTTCCCGCACGCTGCCGGAATGAAGAGCGCGTGAACGTTCGATCCGACGTGAATGTCGGTCTCCCATCCGTACTCCCCCGCCGGAATGACGACGTCGCGGTACATATAGACGCTTCCGTCCCATGCCCACGTCATGGCGTCGAGATGACGGGGAACGAGCACCCACCGTACTTGGCCGGACATGATATGATCCACGAGTTCTTGCGTCTCGGCGTCGGTCAGGCCGAGGTCTTGTGCGGCGATCTCGAACATCGCGTGCCGCTCCCGCACGCGTTCCTGCAGATCCGCCATTGTGCTCATCGCTCCCAAGAGCGGAGCGGTTCCCAAGATCGGAAGGACGTGCTGCGCCTGTGCTTCCCCACCAACGAACGCGACGAGATAGCTGAAGGCGAGGAACGTCCGTAGTGCCCTGGAGAGGAAATCGGAGAACAGCGCCATGATTACTCCTTTACCGTAGTATTACGAACCAGCACCCGTCGAGTGATGAAGTACCGTACGGATAGGGCCAGTAGACCTAGTGCGCGCGGGACGCGTCGCGCGGCCACGGCAAGCGCGGCAGCCGCGAACGCTGCGAGAACGGGCACCACCGGCATCACCACGCATCGGATGACGTCGAACCGGTCCGGATCGACGAGCGCGCCAAACCACGTCGCTGCGCACGCACCCGCGAGCAACGGCGTTGCCGGATCCGCACGCCGCAGCACCATGCCGGCGATTGCGAGCACGGGGACGATACTCAGGAGGCCCTTGAGCAGCGCATGTCCGGCAATGGTCAACTCCTCGTGGACGAAGAACGCTCGTAGTGTCTCGCCCGCCGGCGCGTATCCGAGCACGACGAAGTGCTGGTACGTATCGGCGACGATCCATCGGAAGCTCGGCACGTGTGCATGCGTGAGAGCGACTTCGACGCCGACTGCACAGAGCGCCGCAATGCCCGTGATCCACGCAGCCGCCGCTATTCCCGACCGGTCGCCGCGACGCGGCGCCGCCAAGCCGGCGACGACTCCCGCACCCAATATGATGTACGGAATCGGGCGCGTGAAGGTGAGTAGGCCGCACAAGACGGCAAACGCGATCACGCGCCACGGCGTGAGCCTCGTCATGCATGCTGCTGCCGCGAGGAGCGCACCCGCTGCCAAGGCCACCGCCAGCGGATCGGTGAGCGCGTCGCGCGCGAGATCGCGCCATGGTGGAAAGAGCGAAACGCCGATCGAGAGCAGCACTGCGTATCGAAGCGGCGCGAAGCGCATGCCCAAGAGCACGACGAGCATTGCTACGGCCATGTAGGAAACACGCGACACGTCCACGAGCGCGCGAAAGCCGCGGTACGGGTACAAGCGTGAGGCCAGCCACGGGTACACGGAGCGTACTGAGAAGAGCTCCCAGTACTCCGGCTTGCCGGTCAGCCACGGGTGTACGAGCGGATTGCGCGCGATCGGCGTACGTGCGTAAAAGCGTGCCGCTTGTGCCTGCGCTTGGGCGTACGGCATACCACGGTCCATGAGCATGACGATAGCGTAGTCGTAACCGTCGGCCGTGAACTGGGGCCGCGGACCGAATGCTGCGAGCAGCCCTGCGACGATGACGGCCAAGGCGACCGCGCCAACGACGCGCAGTTTCATGCTACCGCCTCCCGCCTGCATGCGAGTTCCCGTTCCACGTGCGCTGCGGCGTCGTCCATTGCGACGACCTCGAAGCGCCGAGCGTATTCTCGCAGCACCGCGTCGACGAAGGCACGCTTCTTCTCGCCGCGCATCGTCATCCCGGGGAAGAACTCCAACCCCGGCGCGTCACCGGCGCCCAAGAAATCGAGCGGGTGGAGCAGCAGCGACGGCATTGTCTTGGTCCACGCGCACGCGGCGAGCGCGCTACGGAAGTATGCCAGCGCCGCCGGGCGCGAGTAGCTCGCGACGTACAACAAGTAGCTCACGTGAAAGGGCGTGCGTACTCCAGGGGTCACGGTTACCGGAAGCTCGAGAAGATCGGCGTTCGCCATGCGGTGCGGCCGGTTCGGTCGAAGGCCGTCGCTCCACTGCCCGAAGAGCGTCGCTCGCTCCTCGCGCGCAGTCGCGTCGAGCCGAGCGTTTCGAAAGTAATACGCGCGCGCGAGCGGTCCAACAAACGTCGGCAGGGTCGATGCGTCGTACCGGTAGCCACGCTCCGCAAGCGCGTAGACCACCGCGGGCGACACTGCGAATCCCGGGGCGCGAAAGCCGCTTACGCGAACGCCGGTCGCAGCAGCGATCGCGCGTTCCGATCGCTCGAGCTCGGCGTGCACTTCTTGCGCCGTGTAGCGGTTCATCCACGATTCGTGGCGATGCGAATGGTTTCCAACGTCGTGCCCGGCCCGCACGATCGCACGCAAAGCATCCCGGTTCTCCGCTCGTTCGGCATCCGCGCCAACCACGAAAAACGTGATGCGCGCGCCAGCCGAAGCGAGGCGGTCGAGCACGAGCGGTACGAGCGAAGAAAGATAGGAAGGATACTCCCGCCACCGCTCGTCGCCGCGTATTTTGAGGTACGACCAGAGATTATCGAGATCCAGCGAGAGCGCGGCTTTCATGCGCGTACCTCCAGATGGGATCGTTGTCGAGCTCCGTCAAGGCCGCGTCGACGACCCCGATCGTATCGCTGACGTTCAGCGTCGCATAGCGCAAGCGGCCGTTGTTGACCACGGCCACCCGCCGCAGCGACGTGCGCGCGGGAGGCAGACTCTGGGCACGTCCCAAGCGTGGAAACGGAAAGACGTGCGTCGCGCGCGCGACGCGTGCGGCGACCACGTCCGAGGGCGTGAATCCTGCGAAGATGCGCGAGAGGCCGCGTGTCGCCTGCGCGATTAGCACGTCGTCGGAGAGCGTGAAGGCGCGCTCCTCGGGAGGGCCGTACTTTGGCACGTAGACGAGGTCGTAGCCTCCCAGCTGTGTGCGATCGACGAGGGCGCTCATGTTGATGATGCCCGTGAACGGGAATCCCGCGTCGGCGACGTTCGTGACGTACGCGTTCCCGAGCCGCCGATTCACCAGCAGCGAGACGCACACCACGCCGAAGTAGCGGTCTTGCGCGAGCGTACGCCGCTCGACGGCCGTCAGCTGCGGGCAGAGTGCGGCGCAGACCGGTGAAGGCACCGTGAGGATCGCGCGATCGCCGGCGATCTCGCCGGAATCCAGCGTGACGCGCACGTAGCCATCGTGCGCCACGATCTCTCTGACCCGACTGCCGAGAACGAAATCGACGCCCAACTCGCGTAGCCGCGCTTCTAGCGCCGCCAAGACCGCTGCGTAGCCGCCCCGCACGTATCCGTATTGCTCCCCGCCGACGCCGCGCTGGCGCGCCCCCTGGAGCCGATTGATCGTTGCTCGGATGAAGGCCGCAGAGGCGGTGGCGTAGTGATCGCCCAGTTTCGCGCGCAGCAGCGGGCGCCAGATGCGCTCGACCGTCGCTTTGCCGGACCAGCGCGTCAAGTATTCGATGACGCTCTCCCAATCGTACGCTGCATCGTTGCCGGAGTAGCGCGCGTGGAAGATCGTTGCGAGTAGGCGCAGTTTGTCGACGACGCCGAGCTCGGGAAAAGCGAGAAAGTCTAACGCGCCCGAGAACGGATAGAGCTTGCCCTCGACGTAGAGTGCGGTCTTCACCGGCGCGAAGACGAGCCGATCGATGAGGCCGATCTCCTCGAGAAGCGCCCGCGTCTCCACGTCGGAGGCGAGGACGACGTGATAGAAGCGATCCCAGGTGACTCCGCCGATATCCCACGGACGCGTCAGCCCTCCGACGGTAGTCTCGCCGTCGATGATGCTGACTCGCTCGCCGCGCTTGACGAGGCGTAGCGCGGTTACGAGCCCTGCGATGCCGCCGCCGACGACGAGCGTTCGGCCACTCACGACTCGCTCACCCTTCCGGCGCGTATGCTGTACCGGCGTCCGCACGGCGCACAGACGACGTCGCGCGTGATCGAGGAGCCATCGTCGTCGAATCGCAAGATCGGTTTTCCGCAGCGGCAGACCACGCCGACCGAGCACGCCGGGGCACCGACCGCGAGATGGAAGTCCGGTATCGACCTCGTCACGAGCGCTCCCATACCCACCATAGCAAAACGGCCGATCTCGAGTCCGCAGCCGATGGTCGCGTGCGCGCCGATCGTCGCCCCTTCCCGAACGAGGGTCGGCAGCGTCTCGTCGTCGGGATCCGATTGGCGTAGCGTGGAGAGATCGGGCGTAGTCGCTCTGGGAAAGCGATCGTTCGTGAAGACCGTACCCGCGCTGATCATGACCCCGTCTTCGATCGAGACGGCGGTGCAGATATAGACGAACGCGTTGATCTTGACCCGATTGCCGATGGCGACGCCGTAGGCAATGTAGCTCTTCTCGCCGATGATGCACTCGTCACCGATCCGCGTCGAGTGACGCACGTGCACGCTATCCCAAATCCGCGTGCCCGCTCCGATGCGAACGCCCTCCTCAACGATTGCGCTGGGATGAACGAAACAATCGGCTAGGGTCGCGCTCATACTGCGATGCCCTCCGCGGCTTCGACCGCGGTGCGGCCGCCGTGACGAATCGACGCGTACGCGGCGTCCACGACGTCGACCCCAGCTAGTGCGTCTGCGGCATCGATGCGTGGCCGGCTGCGACCGCTGGACGTCTCGATGAAATCGCGATGCAACGCCGAAAATGCCTCGGTTTTCGAGTAGCCCGTGCCGATCGTCGTCGCGTGCCCCGAAGGACCGCGAGAGAGCGTCGACTCCTTCCAGCCAACGCAGAGGCGCCCGTGCTCTCCGAAGACGCGCACGTAGTGCGGTAGCTGTCGGTCCAGACTCCAACTGAGATCGACCGTCACGCCGCTGCCGATGGCCGTTCCTAGATACAGATAGGCGCTGTCCTCGACGGCAAGACCTTCGGCGCGCACGTACCCGACGGCCGCGACGGAGACGACCGGACCGAAGAGATAGCGGCAGATGTCTGCGGCATGCCCTCCGTTGTCGATCACGACGCCGCCGCCGCTCATCGCCGGGTTCGCGTTCCAACGCGAGCGCATGTCGACGTTCGAGGTGAAGGTAATCTCCGCATGCCGAATGATCCCGAGCGTGCCTTCGCGCAGGAGTTGGCGCGCGGCCGCCAGATCGGCGACGTACCTGAACTTCGACGCGAGCATCAACAAGCGTCCGTTGCGCCGCGCGCAAGCATACATCTCGCGCGCCGCAATGCCGTTCATCGCAAGGGGCTTCTCACACAGAACGTCGACGCCGCGCTCCAAGTAGAACTCCGCAAGCTCGCGATGGCTCACGGGCGGTGTGCACAGGATTACGCCGTCGAGCCGCTCTTCGTAGGCGAGCTCCTGGTGGTGCAAGTAGCCGCGCGCGCCCGTACGTGCGGCCAGCGGCTCGACAACTTCCGGCCGCTCGTCGCACACGGCGACCAGAGACACGTTCGGCGCGGCAAGCGCGGTTTGGACGTGCATCGCGCCGATCGCGCCGGCTCCTACGATGCCTAGCGCGTACGGCTTCATGCGACCCTGCGCAGAAGTCGCGCCGTGGTGATGATCGAACGTGCGATGTATTCGACATCGCCGATCGAGAGCCGGTCGTTCCACGGGATGACGAGGACCGCATCGAGCCCGCCGTATACGCCTGGATAGCGCTCGCGGTCGTAGCGGACGGCCTCGGGTCGCGCGAGCGTGAACGGCCACCGGCTGGTTCCGAACGTTCGCTGGTCGCGAATCACCGCGCATTCGAACGCCGGCTTTTGAATGTATCGCGGCGCGGTGAGGATCGAGCGATCTTTGAGCTTTGCCGCGAAGGCCTGCGGACCACCGGGGAAGATCGCCGAGTCGAGACGGATCGCGTACCGCCAGAAGACGCCGCGCGCGTCCAACGGCTGCTGAGGAACCTCGATGCCCGGCACGCCTTCGAGCCACTTCGTGAGAATGCTGGCAAGGAGCACGCGCCGCTCGACCGCACGCTCGAGTTTTTCCAGCTGCGCGAGACCGACGGCTCCTTGGAGCTCGCTCATGCGATAGTTGAGCGCCAAGAAGTAGTGGTCGGGATTATCGTCGCCGTACCCCCACGCTTTGTTGATGAACAGGAAGATCCGGCGCGCGAGCGCATCGTCGTTTGTCACGACGAGTCCGCCCTCACCCGTGGTGATGTGTTTGCCTTGTTGCAGGCTGAACGTCCCGATGCGACCGATCGTCCCGACGTATCGGTCGCGGTGCGTCGCCAGGAACGCCTGAGCGCAGTCCTCGACGATGGGCAGGTTCTTCTCCTTCGCTAGCGATTCGATCGGTTTCATATCGCACGGCGTGCCGAAGAGATGCGTCACGACGATCGCTCGCGTACGCTCGCTGAGAACCGCCGCGATCGACTCCGCCGTCACGTTGAGCGAGCGCGGNTTGACGTCGGCAAAGACCGGGATCGCGCCCTGGTAGAGAATCGGCGCGAGCGCGCCCATGTCGGTGATCGGCGAGGTTATGACTTCGTCGCCGGGTTCCAGGTCGAGCGCGGCGAGCGCGCAGTGAACCGCCGCAGATCCCGAGCTGCACGCGTACGCATGCTTCGCGCCAAGCATGTCCGCGAACGTGCGCTCCAGCGCCCGGACGAAGCGGCCCTTCGTGCTCGTCAACGTTCCGCTTGCCAAGGCCTCGGTGACGTGCGCAATCTCGCGCTCGCCGAACGTGCGTCCCGACGCGTCCTGATCGGACGGCAGGGTGCGCGGTGGTAGGGCGGTGGTTTCCAAGTTCACGTGTTCTCCCTCACGACGCTGCGGCTCGCGGTCCGGCGCGTCAAAAATGTGCGAAATGCAAAGTTTCCCGAGTGGTATCCGAAGACGACGAGGCTCGCCGTCTGCACGGCGAAGGTAGCGGAGGCAACGATGCCCGTTTGCTGCGGTGTCGCGTGCACCAGCAAACAGAGCGCTACCGCAAGCGGCAAGACGCCGGGAACGAGTCCCGGTATCGCCAGCGCCAGCGACGGCCGTTCGCGCAGCGCCGCACTCATGACGCTGGACGTCCGGCGCAACACTGCGCCCAGACTCATGCGAGAGCGGCGCTCCGGCGCCCACTCCAAGCGCGCGGGGATCTCGCGCACGCGCATGCCGAGGCGCAAAGCGTCCAGGAGGAGCATGTGCGTCGCGTCGTCGTCGGGACGGTACGCGAGGAGCCTGCGCAGCGCGTCCGTGCGATAGGCGCGAACGATGCACGTCAGCGTGCGAACGCGATCGCGCGCCGCATACGCGAGGAACCGATTGGCCCAGCGCGAGAGCACGGCGCGCTTACGCGGCACGTTGCGCACCTCGCCGCCCGGAGCGTAGGCGGAGGCCACGACGACCTCCGCCTCTTCTCCGGTCAGCGCCTCGAGAAGCGCGCCGACGATCGGCGCTCGATAACTGAGGTCCGCGTCGAGTACGACGACGGCGTCGCTCTGCACGGCCTCGATTGCGCTGCGAATCGCAGCGTCGGCTCCTCCGTTCGCGGTCCGGCGAATCACGCGGATTCGCCCGTCCTCGCGAGCCAGCTCAGCGGCGATGCGGGGCGACTAGTCGCTGCTCGCGTCGTCGACGATCAGGATCGTCCAGGGCGCAGCATCGGTGAGGGTTCTCGCGTCGAGATACGCCCGAATCGCCTCGATGTTCGTGCGGAGCGTCGCTGCCTCGTTATACGAGGGAACGACGACGGTGAAGGATTCGATCCTTCGCACGGAAGTAGCCACAAGACGATTGTAGGCGCCGCGTAAAAAGCGCGTCTGCAAGCGAAGCGCACGATGGCTGCAGGCATAACGACCCACGCGAAGGGGTCGTACGGCCCTTCGGCCCGGGTCTCCGCAGCCTGCTAGGGCGTTATGCTATGTATGAGACGCTGACCGGAACGCCGGCCGCCTCTGCTCGCAGGATCACCCCGTCGACGGCATCGAGCTCGTCTTCGATCGAGGCGATCTGCCGCGCGCTGACGCGAAACTCGGCCGCGCGCATCCACAGAATCTTGCGCGCGCGAGCGAGCGCGCTGCGCAACCGTTGGGGCGTCGCTTCGAGCACCGCCCAGTCCAGATCGTCGCGCGCCGGAACGATACGCCAACCGCGCCCCGAGAGACGAGCTGCGTCTTCATCGCGGTCGAGTGCGTGCGGAATCGCTGCGAGCACGTCGAGCGCTTCGCGATCGTCGCCGGACAGCGGCATGTCGAACTCTGCGAGGCGCACGATGTAGTGAAAGAAGGCCGCATTTCCGACGGTATAGCCGCCGGCAACCGAGGCAACATTCACATGGATGATCGGCGAAAACTCGCCGCCTGGTGCCATGCTCATGAAGCTCTATTCTCAGATGCTACGGCAGCGCCTTCACGAGCGATTTCACCGCTTCGGCGCTCTCATGCAACGCAGCGCTCTCTTCGCTCGTGAGGCGAATCTCCAAAACCTTCTCCAAGCCGCCAGAACCCAGGCGGCAGGGGACGCCAATGAACAAGTCGCGGATTCCGTACTCGCCCTGCAGGTAGACTGCGCACGGCAGGATCTTGTGTTTGTCCTTCAGGATGGCATCGACCATCTCGGTAATCGAACGCCCGGGTGCGTAGTAGGCGCTGCCGGCCTTGAGCAGGTTCACGATCTCGCCCCCGCCCTTCGCCGTGCGCTCCACGAGACGCGCGATGGTCGGCGCGTCGAGCAGCTCGGTGATCGGGATTCCTGCGACGGTCGAGTAGCGGGGCAAGGGCACCATTTGATCGCCGTGGCCGCCGAGAACAAACGCATGGACGTTGTCGACGCTCACCCCCAGCTCCATCGCGACGAAGGCGCAGAATCGCGCGGAGTCGAGCACGCCCGCCATCCCGAGGATGCGCTCGCGCGGAAAGCCGCTCACGCGCCGCGCGACTTCGCACATGGCGTCGAGCGGATTGGTCACGACGATGAGAATGCACCCCGGGGACCGCTTGACCGCTTCCTTGGTGGCGGCTCCAACGATCTCCGCATTGGCTCGAACGAGATCGTCGCGACTCATGCCGGGCTTGCGCGGAAAGCCGGCCGTGATCACGACGATATCCGAGCCGTCTGTCGGAGCGTAATCGTTGCTTCCGACGACCGAGACGTCGCTCTTCTCAACGGGCATCGCCTCGAGCAGATCCAGCGCCTTGCCTTGGGGGACGCCTTCGATCACGTCGACGAGAACGACGTCGGCCAGCTCTTTTGCGGCCAGCCAGTGTGCCGTGGTCGCGCCGACGTTGCCGGCGCCTACGATGGTTACTTTTTTCCTCATGTCGAGCGGCGCATTACTGCACCGTGCTTCAAGCGTCCTCCGGGGCAAGGGTTCCCCGCGTGGGAACGAACTCCGTGGGCGTGAAAAGTCATGGCGCGACCGGGCGGCAAGCGGCCACCCTAGGGGCGATAGGAGCCTCGGCCCGCACAGCGCGCTGGGGGAATACGGAATGAACGAAGTGGTCAGCGCCCCGCAGCCCATGGGACAGACCGGCCTGCGCGATGCAGTCGTCGGCGACACGCGCCTCTCCTCCATCAACGGCGAGAAGGGCGAGTTGATCTATCGCGGCATCGACATCCACGACCTCGCCCGCTCGTCGACGTTCGAGGAGGTCGCGTACTTGCTGTGGTTCGACGCCCTGCCGTCCAAAGCGAACCTGGACGCGTTCCGCGCCGATCTCAACAAGCGGCGCGCGCTCCCGCAGAAGCTCGTCGACGTCCTGCGCGACATACCGCGCGATGGCACGCCGATGGACGCATTGCGGACGGCCGTCTCTGCGCTCGGACTCTTCGATACCAACGTCAACGATATGTCGCGCGACGCGCAGGTCGAAAAGGCGCTCACCCTCACGGCGCTCTTTCCGTCAATCCTCGCCGCGTACTACCGGATCTCGCAGGGGCTCGACCCCATCGCTTCCGACCCCTCCGCCGACACCGCTGCGAACTTCCTGTACATGTTCACCGGAACGATGCCGGATGCGAACGCAGCGCGCGTCCTCGACGTCTCACTGATCCTGCACGCGGATCACGGGATGAACGCCTCGACCTTCGCGGCGATCGTCACGGCGTCGACGCTCTCCGATATGTACTCCGCCGTCACGTCCGCGATCGGCACGCTCAAAGGCCCACTTCACGGCGGAGCCAACGAGGGCGTCATTCACAATCTGTTGGAGATCGGCGAGATGGCGAACGTCGACAGCTGGGTGAACCGCAAGCTCGCGGCGCACGAGAAAATCATGGGCTTCGGTCACGCCGTCTACAAAGCGTACGACCCGCGTGCCACGGAGCTCAAGCGCATCGCCAAAGAGACCGGCGCGGCCGCCGGAACGACGACGTGGGTCGATATGACCGAGCGCATGGAACAGGCCGTGTGGAACGCCAAGCAGCTCTATCCGAACGTCGATCTCTACTCGGCGTCGGTATACTACACCCTCGGAATTCCCACGGCGTACTTCACGCCCGTCTTCGCGATCAGCCGCGTCGCCGGCTGGTCTGCGCACATCATGGAGCAGTACGCCGATAACAAGCTCCTGCGCCCGCGTGCGAACTACGTGGGAGCACGTGGGATGACGTACGTGCCGCTCGCCGAACGCCGTGAGAATGTGAAGCTCTAACCTCCTCGGCGCTTGAAGAAGCGCCCACCTCATCCACGCTCGAGACGCTCGTCGCAATCATCCATGATTGCTCCTGCTGCGCCGCTTTTTCGAAACTTCAAAGGAAGTACGCCATCCATGGCTTTTTCGAAAAAGTCGGAGCCTCTCGCTTCGGATGAGGTGGGCGCGTTCTAAAGTGCGCGTAGGCGCTTCTTCTTCTTTGCGGGCTCCGCGAGCGATGCGTAGAAGAGTCTAGGGGATGCCGGAGACGATCCTGCGAGGCTTTACCGGGAACGACGTTCCCGACGCGGCCGTCTACGATACGTGCATTCGGTGCGGGCTCTGTCTGCAAAGCTGCCCGACCTATCTCGAAACCTCCACCGAGACCTCGGGGCCGCGCGGCCGCATCAGCCTTATTCGCGCCGTCGGCGAAGGCCAGCTCGACCTTCTCAGTCCGGGATTCGTCGAGCAGATGTCCGAGTGCCTCGACTGCCGCGGATGCGAGGCCGTCTGCCCCTCGGGAGTCCAATACGGACGCTTGATCGAGCCAGCTCGGGCACAGATTCGGCGCGCTCAAGCTGCGACGGAGCGGTTGCCGGCGCGGGCGGCTCGAGCGTTCGCGCTGCGTCTGCTCTTTACGCACCTCGGTACGATGCGGGCCGTGGCATCGCTGCTGCGCTTCGCGCAAATCACCGGACTCCAGAGGCTCGCATCGGCGCTCGGCCTGCGCGATCTCGCGGCGCTCGCACCGCGGATTCCGCCACGCGCGTTCGTCGCGCGCGGGCAGCGATTCGACGTGCGGCAAGCGCAAGGCACCGCCTTTCTTCACACCGGCTGCGTCATGCACGTCGCGTTTGCGTCGGTGCACGAAGCCACGGTTCGCATGCTGGGCCGCGGAGGCCTGAACGTCGTCGTGCCGAGCGATCAAGGATGCTGCGGCGCGATCGCGGTGCATGCCGGTGAAGCCGCAATGGGACGCGAGATGGCCCGCAAGAACATCGCCGCGTTCGAGCGCTCCGGCGCAGACGTCTACGTGGTAAATGCGGCGGGTTGCGGCTCGGCACTCAAGGAGTATCCCCGGTGGTTCTCGCGCGACGATCCGTGGCACGCGCGTGCGGAGCGCTTCTCGTCACGCGTGCGCGACGCGCTCGAAGTACTCGATGCGGTCGAGCTGCCCGCTCCCACGGTTGCGCTCGACGCCATCGTCACGTATCAGGAACCTTGCCACCTCGCAAACGCTCAACGCATCGTGGCCGCGCCGCGCAGGCTGCTGGCGAAGATTCCTGGGCTGCGCCTCGTTGAGATGCCTGAAAGCGCCATCTGCTGCGGAAGTGCCGGAATCTACAATATTACTCAGCCCGCGATGGCGCGCCGTCTGCAACGGCGCAAGATCGAAGCGATCGCTCACACCGGAGCGAACGTCGTAGCGACGGCAAACCCCGGGTGCGCGATGCAGGTCGGCGCCGGGCTACGTGCGGCAGGCTCTGCGGCGCAGGTCCGCCACGTCGTCGAGTTACTCGACGGCGGCTATGTGACCGAGCGCATCGCCGAGTGACGAGTAGAGCGTAAAGACGCGCGAGAGACCGGTGATCGCCAGGAGGCGGGAGATCGGACCCTCCTTGACGATGAGCCCAACGCGGCCGCCCGCTTCCATGGCGCGCCGGTGCGCGCCGACGAGCGCTCCGAGACCCGTCGAGTCGAGGAACTCGACGTGCGTCAGATCCACGACGACATCCTGACGGCCGTCGGCCGTCGCTTGCGCGAACGCCTGCTTCATGCGCGCGGACGTTGCGACGTCGAGGCTACCAAAGAGCCGGAAGAGGAGCGTTTTTCCGCCGTTTTCGGGGCTGGTTTCGATACGAAGATCGTCGCTCGGCACAACGCCTACCGTTTTACGCGAGAGGTGCGCCCCCTGCTTTACCTACCGCCAGCGGTGCGAAAGAGCGGTAGCATCGGCCGAACGCCTGGTCCCGCAGCTCGCCGCAAATACGTATGGATGCCGAAGGCGTCTTCGATCGTGCGTAGCAGGGAGTAGTGACTGTACGGCGTCGCATCGACGACGTGACGCGGGCCGTGATTCGTCACGACGATCGTCGGAATGTGCCCGCCGCCCCGATTCGCGGGATCGTGCGGATCGTTTCCGCAGCAGCCGACGAACGCCCAGTCGTCGTTCTCGTCGAACGTGATCACGATTGCCGCGTGCTCTTTCCCGCGCCACGCCGTCGACGCCATGATCCGGCGGACCAGGTCGTCGAGGATCACGTCGCCCCGATGGATGAGCTTGCCGAGCCGATTGTAGTTGCAGGCCTGCGGCGTCTGGGATGTATCGGCCCCGTGCATCTCGTCACAAATATTCGGGATGACGAACGAGAAGTTCGGCACGTTGCCGCTTCGCAGGTCCGCGTAGAGCTGCTCGAACCCGACGATGTGACGCGCCCGCTGCGGGTCTGCCTGCACGGAGAGAAAGTTGATGAAGCCTGAATGCTTCGACGCGTAGACCGCGAGCGTCGGCGGCGTGTTGCGCGCGTGCCGGTCCGCCGCGACGACGGCAAGCGATCCCGGAGCCGGGAGCGACTCCTCGTAGTTTTTCCACGTCATGCCCGCGGCTTGAAGCTGCGAAGCCAGGCTCGGCGCGTCGATCGTGTGGTTGACGTAGCCCGGTTCGTTGCTGTGCGGGCACGACGGATTACGATCGTGCGGTTTGCAGAAGTACGCGTCGTCATCGCGTATGCCGTACGAATAGCCGCCGATCATCGCGACGTAGTTCGGTTCGCTCGGATGCGTCTCGGCGTAGAACTGCGTCGCGTTGCCGTATTCGCGCGCGAGGGCGTTCAGCGTAGGAGCGGCGCTGCTGCCCACGACCTGCTCGTAGTTCTTGTTCTCCTCGACGATGACGAAGATGTGCGCGTAGCGCGGCATTCGCGCGTCCAGCGCGCCGACTCCGGAGCGAGTCAGCACCGCGACGACGGTAAGGATGGCTACGAGGGTTCCGGCAAGTCTCATCGCGTCGCCGGTGTACGCACAATCGACATCGGCGTTCGTTTTTCCAAGCGAGAACCCGTACCTGCCCTTACGAGCGATCGCGGGGCGGCGCCGGGACCGCGTCCATCCTGCGACGAAAATCGTCAATGCGCAGATTCACGCGATACTCCATGCCGGCAACGCGCTCGTCGACATCATCGCATCGAAACTCGAAGCGCGTGAAGCCGCTCTTGACGATGAGTTTCCTCGCGGCGAGCGCAACACGGACGCCGGGACCGTTGCTCTGGGGTGGCTGGATTCGAACCAACGATGGCGGAGTCAAAGTCCGCTGCCTTGCCGCTTGGCTACACCCCATCGTCTCGATGGCCGCCGTATTTGACGCGGGTTTCCGCCGCAGGCCCGGCTCGGCCCTTGTGGCCGAATCCTTATCTGAGGCTTAACTGCGACTTTCCGCTTGCGAAACGTCACTACTGAGCCAAGCTTTGCTCTGCGCCTACCCTCGGCGATAGACGACGCCAAGCCGAGGATTGCCTGTTCGCGAGCCCCGCGCAGGGCGTACCCGTAGCGGTGAGCGATGGCGGCTACCGTCACGGCGTCGATACCGCGGTGGAACGCGGGGTGTGCTATATTGTAGGCATCGCGACCAATAATTAATCGGGCGCGCCGCCTAAATGGATACGATGTTCATTGTATCGATTAGGGCTCTTTCATAACGCAGCGGCTCATACTGCTCCTCACCGCTTCGCCACGAGTAGCTTCAGTCGCTACGTTCTCGCAAAAGGAGAACCACTTGATGGCCAAATTGACAAACTGTAAGAAACTACTTCCCATGCTGGCGGCTGCCGCAATCTGCCTATCCCTCTCTCCCAGTATCGCTAGTGCGCACGCGGGCGCATCCAGCCCAACCAACAGCGTCGCTGCTGCGAACCGCTTCACCTGTATGGAATTTATAACGTGGAAAGCAATGCCTGGTTCGGCGACCGGCACGGTGCCTCTTGCGCCAACAACGGGAACCGTAAGTACTCCGAGTGGAGGGCAAACGGTCAGCGGTGCCACAATCACGCTTGCTGCAACTGCGTGTCATCACGACGCGAGCAACGCTTTCCACGCATCGGCGTGGTCAAGTCCAAATCGCGTCTGTGCGACTCGGGGCGGACAAACCGTTACCGTATGGGCAATTGACCGCTTCCTACAGATCCCGCTAACCCCCCAGCGCTACAATAGAGTCGCGGGGTATACCGTTCACTGCATCGGCACGGCCGGAAGCGTCACCCCGGCTACCTTCATGGGCGGCATTCTACCGTTTTGAAGGTCACCTAGATCAGTCGAAAGCAGATCCCGAGTCGTCAAAATCGGGCGGCTCGGGGCTGCTGGACTTCGTCTAACGACGAATCAGGTTCCTCGCTCCGAGGTAGCGGTTCTCCCAGTACGGCTCCGAGAGGCTGCTTACCATCACGCCGTGCGAGCTCGCGTGCACGAAGCGCCCATGACCGAGATAGATTCCAACGTGCGACGGCCCCGGAAGATACGTCTGGAAGAATACGAGGTCTCCGGGACGCAGCTCGCGCACGTGCGCGCCGGCGTAGTATTGTGCGTCGGCGGTACGCGGCAGATGAATCCCCGCCATCGCGAAGACGTGCTGCACGTAGCCCGAGCAATCGAAGCCGGAGCTACTCGTGCCTCCGAAGACGTACGGAACGCCGAGGAACCGCAGGGCACTGCGGGTGAGCCGCTGCGCGAGCAGCGACGTGCGGGCGAGAACGCGGCGGGTAAAGCGACCGATCGCCGCGGCATGGTGGACGTGCTTGGCGATGACGGCGCGCGCCATCCATTGGCCCAAGTCCGGGCTCGTGCGCTCGGCACTCACTTGGGAAAAGGACGCGTGCTGCCGGTGGGGTGCGACGACTGCGGCCTGTCCCGTAGCAACGGAACCCGCAAAGAACATCAGCGCCCAGGCTGCGAACGCAAAACGCAACGGCAACTCCTCTTTCTCTACACTTGCGAGGTTAGTTGACGGGTTCGGACGAGAAAGATCGCCCTAGGACCATCCTTCGACTCGGCGCTCGCGCCTCGCTTTAGGACTTGAGTCCATTCACCCCAGTTAGGAATCCCCCGCTCCGAAGCGTGGCTTCGGATTCAGTGATCTTCAGTTGTCTGGTGTATGGGCGTTAAGGTTACCTCCAGCCTTTCGATCTCCTCCCTCAGGGCTGCCGCGATCCCGGCCACAGCCTCCTCGACGGTCGCCAGGTCGTCTCCCTCGGCCATGATCCGGATCAGGGGCTCGGTCCCGGAGGGGCGGATCAGCAGACGACCGGAGCCGCTCAGGCGGTCCTCGGCCCGAGAGATCGCCTCCAGCACCGGCGCAGCCGAGAGTACCTCCCGGCTGCGCGCCCGAACGTTCACGAGTACCTGGGGCGCGACGACGACTTCTGCGGTGAGCTCGTTCAGGGTAGAGCCCGCTTCGGCCACCGCCCCCAAGAGCAAGACCGCCGTCATAGGGCCGTCTCCGGTCGTGTTGCGCCGCAGGTCGATAACGTGTCCCGATTGCTCGCCTCCTAAGACGTAACCGCCCGCCCGCATCGCGGCCAGCACGTACCGGTCGCCCACCGGCGCGCGCATCAGCCCGATGCCGTGCGCCGCAAGCGCCCGCTCCGCGCCGATGTTCGTCATGACCGTGCCGACGATCGCGTCGCCGGCGAGGGATCCGCACCGCTTCAATCGGCACCCGAGCGCGAACAGAACGTGGTCGCCGGTGACGATAGATCCCGTTTCGTCGACGAAGAGCGCACGATCCGCGTCGCCGTCGAACGCCACGCCGATCACCCGCTCGCCACTATCGCGCAGAGTTCGCACGCACGCCAGTAACGGATGAAGGTCCGTTGCGCCGCATCCGACGTTGATGCGCGCGCCATCGTTCTCGCAGTTCAGCTCGGTGACGGTCGCTCCCAACTTGCGCAGAACGTACGGCGCAATCGCGTACGCGGCTCCAAATGCCCCGTCCACAACGACGTGCATTCCGGTTAGCGATGTAGCGCCTTCCTCGAGCTGATGGTAGTAATGGCGTACGAGGTTCTGCGCGAGCCGCGCCATCCCGATCTCGGTGCCGACGGGGCGAGGCAGATTCGGCGCATCGATCAGCGCCTCAATCTCTTCTTCGATCGGATCGGGCAGCTTGAAACCGTCGCCACCAAAGAACTTGATACCGTTGTCCGCGATCGGGTTGTGCGATGCGCTGATCACGACGCCAGCTGCAGCGTTCTCGCGCACGGTCACGCAGGCGACTGCAGGGGTAGGTACGATTCCAAGCACCACGACGTCGCGCCCGACCGACGTAATTCCAGCGACGATCGCCGCTTCGAGCATCGTTCCGGAGAGGCGCGTGTCCCGCCCTACGATGACCGGACGATGCCGCTCGCTGCTGTGCGCGAGCACGGTGGCTCCGGCGCGTCCGACGCGGAAAGCAAGCTCCGGCGTCAAGTCGGCGTTCGCGACACCGCGAATGCCGTCGGTGCCGAAAAGCTTCACCGCGCGCCTTGCGCGGCAACGAACTCGACGCGCACGCGCACGAGATCCGGCGCGACCTGCAGCTGCTCGACCTCGCGGCCGGAGCCGTCGACGGGCACCGGCCGCACCATCTCGTCGAACGACCGCGGCGACGCGGGCAGCGGAACGTTCACGCGCACTTCCACCACCTGCGAGAGCGCGCTGCTCGTTCCGTTCACGACGACGCCCTGCGGGCTGAGTGCGGCGCTGCCGCTCACCACCACGCCCTCTTGGCGCGGTCCCGAGTAGTGCACAACCACCGGAATCGTCCGCTGCGCGATCTTCTCGAGCGTGAGCGTGACGGAGGCCGGGCTCAGACTCTGAATAGCGACGTCGGGTGCAACAAGCTCGACCGGAACGTTGTAGACACCCGCACCCCGCCCGGCCAAGTCGAGCACGGCTTTTACGTCGGCCGGCTTGACCGGCGCGACACCGCGCTTCGCCGCGATCGTGATGGTTGCGGTGCTCTCGGTGTAGTACGCGACGAAGCCGAGTGGCACGTTGACCGTGGTGATCGGGACCGAGAGCTGCTGGTTGAAGTGCGCCGCGACGAGGGGATTGTTTGCGAAGCGGATGTACGCCCAGCCCACGACCGCCAGCGTAACGGAGAGCAGCTTAAGTGTGAAGTTCTTGCGGATGATCTGCACGTGCCTTCTCTCGGCGAAGCTGGGGGAAGAGGCGGCTTCGCAGTTGCGTGACGAAATCGCCGGGCGCGCGGCGTTCGCGCGGTCCGCGCGTGACCGCCAGGAGCATCCGCAGCAAACGCTGCTCATCCTCGATCGGCCGCGTGAGCTTCCCGGCGCGCGAAATCGTTACGGCACCGCTCTCCTCGGAGACGACGATAACGACGGCGTCGGTCTGATCCGTCAGCCCGAGGGCGGCGCGGTGGCGCGTCCCCAAGCGCTTCCCTCCGGTGCGAAGCTCGGCGAGCGGCAAGAAGCATGCTGCCGCCTCGATGATCGGTCCGCGGACGATGACCGCTCCGTCGTGCAGGGGCGAGCGCGTGTTGAAGATCGCAAGAAGGAGCTCTACGGAGAGGCGCGCGTCCAGTATCGTGCCGCTCTCCGTGAAGTCCTTCAGGCCGCTCTGCTGCTCGATGACGATCAGCGCTCCCAGACGGCTGCGCGAAAGCAAGATTGCCGCATCTGCGAGCATGGCCATGGCAGGATCTTGCGAGCGCCGCGCTTCGGACACGTCCTCTCCTATGCGGAAGACGCCGCCACGGCCCAACTGCTCGAGCGCCCGTCGCAGCTCGGGCTGAAAGATGATCGGCAGCGACACCACGCCGACCGCCACGAGCAACTGGAGTATCGTTCCCATCAAGTAGAGATGAAAGACGTTCGCCAAGCCCAGGAGACCCAGCAACACGAGGACGCCCGTCAGAATCTGTACGGCACGCGTTCCCCGGATGAGCAGGAGCACGTAGTAGATAAGAAGGCTCGTCGCGAGCACGTCGATGAGATCCGTGACCCCGACGTTCGAAAGAAAGCCGCTCAGCATAGCCCAGCCTTCGCTAGCAGCGCCTCCAGGATGCGATCGGGCGCGATCTCCGGAGCTTGGAGCTCCGCGGCAGCGATCGCCGCCAGACGCTGCTCGGAGAGCGGAGCGAGCAGCTCGGTGCGCCGTCCGGAGCCGTACCTCTGCAGCTCCGCGTCGATGACGCTCATCACTAGCCGCACGGCGCTGCGCTCCGGGTCCCACTCAACGACGATACGATCCTCGGCTCGCCGGACGCAGAGGATCCCGCCCGGAGCGCCGGGACCGACCAAAGCGCGTTCGAGCGCCGGCAAGGCTTGCGGCACCGAGGGGAAAACTGCAAGGACGATGGGCTCGGTCATTCGAGTTTCTGCTTCTACTCCCGTTGCTTTGTTAGGCGTTTGCAGCCGCCGCTCTTGCGCGTAGACGAACTTCGCCGCAGTCTTGTCGTGTCAACCGGCCGAAACTCGGCGTGGGTCGCACTCGACGAAGAACAGGTCCCGCGAATGGCGCAGTTGCGCAGGATGCGAGGCCGCCGCTCCATGCCCGTTCCCGGGGACGTCGCGTTCGTCCGATTGCTCGAGGACGGCAGCACGGTCGTCGAACGGCTCGAGCCGAGAAACTCGACGCTGGCGCGCCGCACGGTCGCGGGCCGTTCCAAGACCATCGCTGCAAACGTCGACACCCTCGTGGCGGTCGCCGCCCTCGCGCAGCCGCCGCCGCGTGCGGCGGTTCTCGACCGCCTGATCGCCTTTGCCCAGCTCGAAGGCATCGCCGCGATCGTGGTTCTTACGAAACCCGATCTCGCCGGACCAGAACACACGGCGCACTGGCGAGAGCTGTACGCGACGCTCGGGTATGCGACCGCGATCGTCGATCCCAAGCACGGAACCCATGTGGAGGAGCTTCGCTCGCTCCTTCGCGCGCGCACCTCGCTGCTCTGCGGTGTCTCCGGCGTGGGCAAGAGCAGCATCTTCCGCGCGCTCGGCGGGGAAGGGGCCGTCGGAGATCTCTCCCGGCGCGGCATCGGGCGGCAAACCACGAGCTCCGCACGCCTCTGCCGCTTCGATGGCGGCTTCCTTATAGACAGCCCGGGCGTCGCCGAGTTCGGTCTGGGCGCAATCGCTCCGCGCGAGCTCGCTGGGGCGTTCGTCGAGATGCCGCCCTTTGCGCAGCGCTGCCGCTTCACGGACTGCACGCACCTCACGGAGCCGGGGTGCGCCGTTCGCGCGGCGGTCGCGCGCGGCGAGATCGATGCCGGGCGGTACGCGAGCTACTTGCAAATCTTGCGTGCTCCGAGCGGCCATGCTATGGTCCAGTAATGCCCAACATCAAGGCCGCACGAAAATGGATGCGGCAGACCGAAAAGCGCACCGCTCAAAACAAGGAAGTGAAGACGCGCCTCAAGACGCTCTTCAAGAGCGCCACCGCGCATCACGCCGATGCGGCAACCGTCGAGGCTGCGTACGACAAGGCGGCCGGCAAGGGAATCATCCACCCGAACAAGGCGGCACGCAAGAAGTCCCGCCTAGCAAAGGCCCTCAAGAATACGACCGCTTCGAGCGTCGCCAAAAAGGCGCCGAAAACGCGCGCGACGCGCGCGCGAAAGACCGCGACCAGGAAGAAGAAAGCCTAGGAAACCTCACCGCGCAGGTGGGATTTAGGGATCTACGTTGACGG
>DAHXOK010000010.1:35813-51440 GCA_027364935.1 Vulcanimicrobiota bacterium
ACGCGAGGTACTCGACGAACTCCAGGACGGTGAACGCCGGGTAGTAGCCGAAATTCTGCGGCAAGTAGCCGAGGCGACGGCGGATCTCGCGGCGCAACGCACCGAGCGTGCGCGTACGCAGCGAGATGCGAAAGCGCCATTCGTCGTTGAGACGCGCGATCGGATACGGGGCAGGCCCGAGGACCTCGGCGACCCCCGTCGCTTCGACTTCACGCGCGTAACGCGCCGCGGCACTTTGCGCGCGCGCGCGGCTATGCCCGATCACGCCCAGGTACACCAAACGCGTCGCCGGGGGATACCCGAGCGCGCGCCGTTCTCCGAGCTCCAGATCCGCGAAACCCTCGTAGTCGTGTAGCGCTGCATACCGGATCGCAGGATGCTCCGGCGCATACGTTTGAACGATTGCCGCACCCGCTCGTGCCCGTCCGCTGCGCCCGCAGGCCTGCATGACGAGCGCGAACGTGCGCTCCGCGGCGCGAAAATCTGGAACGTGCAGCCCTACATCCGCGGCGACGACTCCCGTCAGCGTCACGGTAGGAAAGTCTAAGCCCTTGGCGACCATCTGCGTTCCCACGAGAACGTCACCCTCTTCAGAAAATGCACGCAAGATGCGTGCGTGGTCGCCAACGCGCGTCGTCGTGTCGGAATCCATGCGAAGCACGATCGCCGCTGGAAAGAGCCGCAGCACTTCTTCCACGACGCGCTCGGTGCCGACGCCGAGCTCTTTGACGGCCTCGCCGCCGCAATGCCGGCAACGCCGCGGCACCTGCTCCCGATGATCGCAGTAGAGGCAGCGGAGCAGACCCTCGCTACGATGCAACGCGAGCGCAACGCTGCAGCGCGGGCACTCCGGAACCGTGCCGCACTCACGACAAAGCAAGAACCGTGCGCTGCCCCGGCGGTTCACGAAGAGCACGCTCTTCTCGCCGCACTCGATCCGCTCGGCCAGCGCCTGCGTGAGCGCCGCCGAAAAGATTCCGCGATTTCCTTGCGCAAACTCCCGCGACAGATCGACGACGCGAATGTCCGGAAGCGGACCGCCCGACGCACGCTCGTGCATCTCGATCAGACCCATGCGTCCGGCCCGCGCGGCGGCATACGATTCCAGTGACGGCGTCGCGCTTCCGAGCAACAAGACGCCGCTCGCGATGCGCATGCGCTCGCGCGCTACCGCGACGGCGTGGTAACGCGGTACGACGTCTTGCTTGTACGTGCTCTCGTGCGCTTCGTCCACGACGATGAGCCGAACGTTCGCGAGGGGCGCGAAGACGGCGCTTCGCGCACCGACCACGACGTCGACGTCCCCGCGTGCACACGCCTGCCAGGCGGCGACGCGCTCGGCATCCGAGAGCGCCGAATGGAGCACGGCGACGCGCTCTGCAAAGACGGCTTCGAAACGCGCTGCCGTCTGCGGCGTGAGCGAGATCTCCGGCACCAGCACGATCGCCCGCCCGCCGACGCGCACGACGCGAGCGATCGCGCGCAGGTACACCAGCGTCTTGCCGCTCGCGGTTACGCCGTGCAGGAGGAGCTGCGCGAACGTTCCCGCATCCAGAGCCGCACCGACGCACTCGAGCGCCGCTCGCTGCTCCGCGGTTGGCTCGTCCATCGCAGCCGCAACGCCGGACGCAGCACGCGGCACGATGTGATTCTCCTCGCGAATCGCACCCGAGCGCAGCGCGCGCGCGATGACCGCATTGGAGAATCCGGCCAACAACGCATCCGCGCGCGGCATTCCCGGCCGAGCAGCCACCATCTCGCCCAATGCCCGCGCCTTTTTCCCCCGCGCCTCCCGTTCGCCGGGGAAGAGCACGCGCTCGCGATACTCGTGCGCGCGCGCTTGCGACATGCTCCGCTCGCGACGGAGATCGCCGCTGCGCACGAGCACCCCAAGGTAGCGAAGCAGCGACGCGCGATCCCCGATGCGGCGCGCCTCCGGATGCCGCAGTAGGCGCTCGAGGACGATCGCCGGCTCGAAGTCCTCCCAGATGAGGGTGAGGAGCCGCCGCGGTACCGACGGATAGCGCTCCGGCCGAGGTTGCGCGGCCACGCGAACGAGACGCTCCACGAGCCGCGGCAACGCTTCGGCACGCACGACCGCGCCGAGCGCCTCACCGAGCGTACAGACGTACGCATCCGCGACAAAGCGCGCTAGCTGCAGTCCCGTGTCGTCGAACGCGCGGGGCGCCTCGATGCGTTGCGCAATCGCCTTCAGCTCGTGGGTGTCAACGCCGTCGTACGGAGCGCGAACGACATACGCTAGAATCTCACGCCGCCCGAGCGGGACGCGAACGAGATCGCCCACGCGCAACGCGAGATCTCGCGCATCGTACGTCAACGGAAGATCGAATCGCGATGAGCGAATCGCTGCCAACGCGTCCACCAGGCGCGCCACGTCGTGCTAGCCTCGGTCGGCGGGCACGCGCCGCATCAGGCCGAGCACCTCGAGCACGGCGGCGCGCGGTGCCTCGCAATCGTAGCGCACGTCGCCGATCGCGCGCGGAAGCACGAATCGCAGACGGCCGCGCAGGCGCTTCTTGTCGAGCGCCATCGCAGCGAGGGCGTCGCCTGCCTCGATGCTCGTGCGAAGGGGCATCTCGAGAAGCGCGAGCAGCGCGAGCACGCGAAGATGATCGCGCTTCGAGAAGTGCGTCACGCGCTGCGCGAGGAGGCCCGCCGCCCGCAGCCCGAGCGCCACCGCCGCACCGTGTGTGATGCGATACCCGCTGGCGCGTTCGTACGCATGGCCGAACGTATGCCCGAGGTTCAAGAGCGCGCGCTCGCCCTCTTCGAGCGGATCTCGCTCCACGATCGCGGCTTTGACGTCGATGGCGGCCGCGACGAGCTCGAGCCACGGCCAGCGCGAGAACGGATGCGCGGCAAGGATCTCGAGCGATTCGAAGAGGTCGCCGCCAACGATGACGGCGGCCTTTACGACTTCTGCAAGTCCTTCGCGTAAGGAGCGAAATGGCAGCGTACGCAAGGCGTCGACGTGCGCGAAGACGCCGGCCGGATTGCGAAACGTCCCGGCCAAATTCTTTCCGGCGGCGAGATCGACGGCGGTCTTTCCGCCGATTGCCGCGTCGACCATAGCCACGAGCGACGTTGCCACGTGGAAGTACGGAACGCCGCGCGCGTAGAGCGCGCTCGCGAGGCCGAAGAGATCTGCCGCCACGCCGCCGCCTACGCCCACGACGATCGTCGAGCGTTCTGCGCCGGTCCGAGCAAGCGCGTCGAGCACCGCTTCAAGCGACGCCAGCGTCTTGCGCCGTTCGCCCAGCGCAACGGCTAGGCAGGCGCTGGCGCCGCTGCCAACGCGTCGTGCAAGCGAAGCTACTGCGGGTTGCGCGTCGCACAGCACGACGAACCGCCCGCCGCGGGCACGTATCGCATCGCGCAGACTCCTGCGCACGTCGCGTGCGACGACGATGGGGTATCCGAGGCGTTCGTTCTGCACGTTCACGATGTGGCGCCGACCGCGCGAAGATGCTCGCAGATGGCATCCAGAATCTCTGCCCGCGTCAATCCCGCGCACGAGATCGCGAGCTCCGCCTCACGATAGAGCGGCGCGCGCTCGCGCAGAAGCGCTGCGATCTTCTCCCTCGTGGGGGCCGGTCCGAGCATCGGACGTAGCGTCTTCGATCTCCTGACCCGCTCGTAAATCCGCTCGGGCTCGACGTCGAGAAAAACACGATAGGCGTGACACTCGAGCAGCCGCCGCGTTGGTGCGAAGGTCGGCGCGCCTCCGCCGAGCGCCACCACGGACGAGGCGGAGCTTCGCAGGGCTCGCTCGAGCGCGTCTCGCTCGTAGGCACGAAATGCCGCCTCGCCTTCGATCTCGAAGATGCGGGCGATCGGCCCGTGGAGCCGCACGACCTCCGCGTCCGTGTCCCAGAACGGCTGCCGCAATCGCTGCGCGAGGCGCTTGCCGATCGTCGACTTGCCCGAGCCCATGAACCCGATTAGCGCGACGTGGCGCCTACTCTCCACCGCGCCGCTACGAGAACAAATCGCCGGCCGCGGCCACGGAGCGACGCAGATTGTCGAGGGTTTCGGCGAGCGAGTCGCCGCCGAACTTCTCGAGCATCGGTCCCGTGAGGGCCAGGCGAACCATCGCTTCGCCGACGATGGCAGCCGCCGGAACGACGCAGACGTCGCTGCGTACGATCGTTGCGGGAGCTGCGCTGCCCGAATGGAGATTCACCGACGGTGCGGCTTTCATGAGCGTCGGGATCGGTTTCACGCTGACGCGCACCACGATCGCCTCGCCATTGGACATACCGCCTTCGATACCGCCAGCGCGATTGCTCGGCCGCACGACCTTCCCGCGCGCGCCGGCGGAGGCGTCGTACGCAAAGATATCGTGCGCTTGCGAGCCGGGAAGACGTGCCACGTCGCTGCCGGCGCCGATCTCTACGGCCTTGACCGTCTGCATGCCCATCAACGCACCCGCGAGCACGCCGTCGAGACGCTGGTTCGGTTGGCGATTGCTTCCAATACCGGCGGGAACGCCGTCGACGCGTACGACGAAACTGCCGCCCAGCGTGTCGCCCGCGGCTTTCGCCGCGTCGATCGCCGCAATCATCGCACGCTCGGTCTCGGGATGCGGGCAGCGAACGTAGCTGCGCTCGACGTCTTGCTCGTCCCATGCATCGAGTTCCGGCGCGGCGACCGATCCGATTCGGCTGACGTAGCTGCGCGTCGTCACGCCCAACTCCTCGAGAAACTGCGCGCAAATGGCACCGAGGCACACGCGCATCGCCGTCTCTCGCGCCGAGGCGCGCTCGAGCACGTTACGCAGATCTCGTTGCCGGTACTTGAGCGCTCCTGCGTAGTCGGCGTGGCCGGGACGTGGGTTCGTCAGCGCCGGCCCCGAGCCCGTCATCGGATCCATCAACGTGCGGTTGTTCTCGAAGTCGCGGTTCCGTACGATCACCGCAACCGTGGAACCCAGCGTCTCCCCGCCCCGCACGCCGGCCAGGAACTCGACGCGGTCGCTCTCGATCTTCATGCGAGCGCCACGCCCGTATCCGCCTTGGCGGAGCGCAAGGGTCGCGTCGACGCGTTCAGCGTCGATGCGCACGTGCGCCGGCAGCCCGTCGAGAATGCCGACGAGCGCCGGACCGTGCGATTCTCCGGCCGTCAGATAGCGGAACATCTACGAATACGGCACAGGCACGCGCTCGTAGCGCGACAAGTACCACGCGACCGGAATCCCAAAGAAGAGCACGTGCGCGACGGCTTGGATACCGATGTCGTGCCACGTCGTCGGCAACGGGGCGAGCCCGCGCGCGTACACCACCGCATCCATCACGGCGTTCGCGACGATACCAAAAATCGTTCCGCCGAGCATCGGACGGCCCAAAAGACCGGTCATCTGGGCGCCGTACGCATAGAGGATCGCCGCGACGATCGCAATCGCGAAATGAACTGCGATCCCCACCCAGGCGAACTGCGTCGTCGTCAGCGCGATCCGCCCGAGGATGCCCGAAGCGATTACCTGGTAGGTGGTCGGATACCGTGCCAGCCCGACAACGAAGAGAAACGCACCGAAGAGCAGTCCCCCAAGGATGCCTGCAACGATGCCGCCGCCCACGAACGAGCGCGCCGAAGGGTGCGTGATGTAGCGGGCCATCTCCAGCGCTTATGTCGAAATCACGGAGAATGAAACCTTCCGCGCCCCGGACGATATGGCCGGCAGCGGCGCTCCTCGCCATTGCGGGCGCTGCATTCGCGTGGTGGGTCCTGCATCCGGTGATGCGCTACCACCACCGGCCCTCGGTCGCGCGCGTCGTCGCCACTGCAACGCCGTCGCCGCAGGCTACAGCCGCAGTCACGCTTCCGCCTGCCACCGCCAGCGCCGCCCCAGCGCCGTCGGGCGCGAAGCTTGCCATCGTCATCGACGATTGCGGACAGTGGCTGCGGACCGAGCGCGCTTTCATCGCCCTGCCCGTCCCGTTGACGCTCGCCGTCTTGCCCGACGTCCCGTACACGCACCTGATCGCGGGCGAAGCTGGAGCGGCCGGCAAGGGCGTGATGCTGCATCTGCCGATGGAGACGCTCTCCGGGCTCAACCCCGGCCCCGGGAAGGTCACGACGGAGATGAGCGACGCACAGATCGCCGCCCAGGTCGGCGCCGATCTCGCGGACGTACCGCTGGCACAGGGCGTGAACAACCACGAGGGGAGCAAGGCGACCGCCGACGCGCGCGTGATGCGCGACGGGGCGGCGGCGATGAAAAAGCACGGCAACCTCTTCTTCGTCGACTCGCTGACGATCGGCGATTCCGTTGCGGCCACGGAGACGCGCGATGCCGGCATTCCCACGGCGACGCGCGACGTCTTCTTGGACAATCGCGCCGACGCCGCATATATCGAGTCCCAACTCCTGACGGCAGCCCGCGTCGCCCGCGAACGCGGAAGCGCAATCGCCATCGGGCATCCGCGCCCGACGACGCTCGCCGCGATTCGAGCCCTCATACCCCAGCTCCAATCCGACGGCATCCACTTCGTGCTCGTGCGCGACCTGATCGACTCCGGCGCGCAACCGCTCTCGCAAAGCTCGGGTCGGAGATAAGGTGCGCGCAACGGGTACCGTGCAGCGCGTCCGCTAGAAAGGGAGAAACGATATGCTTGTCAGCGTCAGCGTCGGTATCTTGATCGCACGCCTGCTCGTCGGGGGAAGCCTCGCAGCGCACGGCGCACAGAAGCTCTTCGGCTGGTTCGGCGGTCATGGACTCGCCGGGACGGGCGCCTTCTTCGAACAGCTCGGTTTTCGCCCCGGCACGCTCTTCGCGCTAGCCGCGGGCCTGGGCGAGTTCGTCGGAGGGATGCTCGCGTTGTTCGGGTTCCTTGGCGCGACCGGACCGGCGCTCATCGTACTCGTGATGCTGGTGGCGATTTTCACCGTTCACATTTCCAAGGGTTTCTTTGCCGCGAACGGCGGATGGGAGCTCCCAGCCATGAACGTCGCCGCGGTGCTTGCAATTGCTTTTGCAACGAACGGACTCTACTCGCTCGACGCGGCCTTCGGCGTGCATTTCCTGACGAACCCCGTACAGATCTGGATGGCGCGCGCAGCGGCAGTCGTCCTCGCCCTTCTCAGTATGGGCGCGCGGCGGCCAGCCGCGCGGTAGTTCCCTAGGGCCGAGCCGGGTACGGGCGCGGAGTTCGGCGCGGTAGAGCAGGCCCGCGCCAGCTGGGGCGGGGCGTCGGAACCGGTGCCGGCGTAAAGACCACGCGTGGCGCGACCTGTGCCGCGAGCGGATCGAACGGCGGCGGGGTCGCGACCGAGACCGCCTGCCGAGAACACACGTACACGACGTGCGCCTTGGGATCGTACCGCACCGACTCTCCGAGCGCGCGCAGGATCGGCGCGATCGCGACGTATTGCCGGTCGAGCGCATCCGGCGTCACGCTGCGCAGCGCGACGCGAGCGTAGCGCGCGCCGCGATCGATCACGACCGTTCCCGCCCGATATCCAAGCCGGTCCGCAACGCGCGTGACGTAGGGCGCCAGCGGTGCATACGTGCGGCCCGCCGCCACGTACGCTCGGGAATACGCCGCCACCGGCCGCCCGTCCAACAGCACCGTAACCGCCGCCGCGAGTGGGAGTATCGGCATCCTACGGCGATAGTTCATCGCGAATGGAGCGACTCTTCCCCGCGCTGCGGGACGCATGGCGCGGGTTTCAGCGCGACAGCTGCGGATTTTTGGCCCAGGCCCTCGCGTTCAACGCGATTTTTGCGCTCTTTCCGCTCGCCGTGCTCGTTCTCGCGGCGATATCGCTCGTGATTCCGGACGCCGAGAACCGGGCGCTGATCTTTCTCGGCACGCTGGCTCCGCCGCTACGCGACTTCATCGAGGCGAACCTGCGAACGTATATCTACGGCCGGGGCGCGTCGAGCGTCATCGCGCTGCTCATCCTGTTGTGGTCCGGCAAGAATCTCTTCATGGGGGTCACGGTCGCCCTCAATCGCGCGCTCGGCGTTCCGATCGGCCGCCCGTTCTTCAATCATCTCGCGCTCTCACTCGTCATGCTACCGCTCTCCGGCGTGCTGCTCGTCATCGCCGTCGGCCTGCCGGTGCTGCTCGAGATATTCATGACGTTCGCGCACGTCAGTGACGTCGCGAATCTCACGCACGTCGGCGCGTACGTCGTCTCCATTCTCCTCGTCTTCACCGTCTCGTTAATTTTTTACGCCGTGCTACCCAACCGCAAGGCCTCTCTTCGCTTCGCGCTTCCCGGCGCGCTCTTCGTCGGAGCGACCTGGCCGCTCGCACAGTACGCTTTCGCACAGTACACCGTGCACGTGAACTTCACGCACATCTACGGCGTGCTATCGGCGCCGCTCGCGCTGCTCCTGTGGTTCTACGTCATCGGAACGATCTTTCTCTACGGCGCTCAGCTCTGCGGCGTCTACGCGACGAGCGAGGACCGATGACGCTCGTATTCGTCCACGGTGCCGGCTGCACGCGCGACGTCTTCGCGCATCAGGTCGACGCCTTTGCCGGCAGCGTGGCGCTCGCTCTTCCCGGCAACGGCGTACGCGTGCAGAGCATCGAGGATTTCGCCGCAGCAGTCGCCGACGCGCTGCGCGACGCCGACATCGCAGAGGCCGTCCTTTGCGGCAGCTCGATGGGCGGTGCGATCGCGCTCGAGCTCGCATTGCAGCGTAATCCGCGCGTGCGCGCGCTCGTTCTGCTGGGCTCGGGAGCGAGGCTGCGGGTCGCACCGGCGACTCTCGAAGCGCTCCAAGCGGATTTCCCATCGGCATCGCACGCCTTTGCACAACACTGCTTCGCGCAGGCAACCCCCGAGCTCGTCGGAACGGCGGTACGCATGCTCGAGCACAGGGGGCAGCAGCAGACGCTTGCCGACCTGCGCGCCTGCGACGCCTTCGATCGCATCGCGCGTCTCGGCGAGATTCACCTCCCCGTCCTAGCTCTGAACGGGCGCCTCGACGCGCTCACGCCTCCGAAATACGCTCTTCTCCTGGGCGACCGGATTCCGGGCGCCAAAGTCGAAATCATAGAGCACGCGGGGCACCTTGCCATGCTCGAACGCCCGCGCGAGACGAACGCCGCTCTGTACGCGTTCCTCGACAGCCTCGCCTGATATGGGAAAGGGACAACCTCTGCGGATGCGCCGGATCTTTGTCGTGTATGCCTTCTGCTGTGGAGTTGCCCTCCTCGGGGCGGCGCCTCGCACGCCCGTCCCCCCCACGCCGACCCCGAAGCCAAGCCCGTCCGTCAATCTCGGCCTCTCATCGCTCAACCCCACGGTACTCATCTACCCGTTCGATGCTGCCGGCGGGCTCGACGCCAAGGTCGGGACGCAGATCGCTGCGATCTTCTCACGAGAGTTCACGACCGCGGGCCGGGGCAACGTACTGCCCGTTCCCACTGGCATCCAGCGCGCCAACCTCCTCACGAACGCACGCGCACGCAAGGCCGACTACTACATCACCGGCTACGTTACGCCAATCGGCGATAGCATCTCGGTCGTCGTCCAAGTCGTCAGCGTCCAGAGCGGCGTCATCGTCTTCGCGCAGACGGCGCAAGTCTACGGCGTAAACGACGCGCGTTCCGTCGCGCTCGACTCCCACGAAGCCGTGCTGCAGCTCTCGGGCACCAGCGTCAGCGTCACGACCACCGAGTCGGCAACGGCGGCTCCGTCAGCCGAGGCAAGTAACGGAGCGCAGTTCAGTCTCGGCCATTTGTTCTCACATCACGGGCGGACCGCTGCGCCGGCCACATCGGCACCGTCGACCAGACCTTCACGCGGCATTATCGTCATCGCGGTCCATGGCCAGAGCGCGCTTCCCACCTCGGAGCTCTCCCCCGCAACGGCGCTGCTCGAGCACGACCTCGCGGCGCACTTCGCCGTACGCAGCGGCGGCGCGGCGCCTGCAAACCTCCAAACGGCAGCGGACTCCATTTGCGGAGCGGATCGCGACAACACGATCGCAACGGGAACCCTCTCCCTCCAGCGCATCGGCGGATTGCGTCCCCACACGAAGAGCGTTTTCACTCTGCAGATCTGGACGTGTTTCGGCGACGTACTCTATCAGACCACCGCGACGGACCTCGACATCGCCAAAGCCGTGTCCAACACCGTATCCGACTACGTCACGCTGCATCCAAGCAACGGATAAGGCAGCCCGTTACTCGAGCAGCCCGCTTGGCGGGTCGACGGTGATGCACCGGCCCGCAAGATCGATTTGGCGCACGATCGCGCTCACCATCGGAATCATGCGCCCGCCGATCACGAGCATGTCGCTCGCCGGGTAGTGCTCGACGCGCTCCACCGTCCCGTACGCGCGCCCTCCTTCGTCGACCACGGCGCATCCGACGAGGTCCGCGTCGAGATATTCCCCATCGGCGAGCGGAACGGACTCGCGTGGCGCATAGAGCGTCGCACCGACATATTTTTGCGCCTGCGTTCGATCGGCCGCGCCCGCAAGCTGCACGAGCAGCCTCCCGGTATGTTCGCGCACCCCCTGCAGCCGCACCAGTCCATCACGATCACGAGCCCGATAGCGAAACTCCGCGCCCGGTACGAAGAGTGCGCGCGCCGCCTGCGTGGGATCGCACTTCAACTCGCCTCTCAGGCCGAAGCATCCCGCGATCCTACCAACGGGAATCTCTTCAGCCGTCGGTCGCCAGCGGCTGCGCCGCCTCCTCGCTGTCGATGATGTCGACTGCGACGCGACCCTCAGCACTCGCGCGTACGAGCGTGCGCAGCGCATGTGCGACGCGACCGTTGCGGCCGATCACCTTTCCAATATCTTCCGGATCGACGACCAGCTCGATGACCGGCTCGCCGCTCTCGTCCGTGAAGAGCTCGACGCTCACGCCATCGGCCTTGCTCACGAGCCGCTTCGCGAGGAATCCAAGCAGCTCGGTCGCGCGCCGCGTCGACGCCCACGGATCCGCAGAGATCTTGCGCGGCTGCTCGCGATGCTCTCGCTCGTTCCTACGCCGCGGCCGTGGCTGGCGGTCGCGACGTTGCGCCCCGTCTTCCAGCTCCACGTCGTCGATGACCGTCTCGCTGGAAGCGATCCTACGGGCCGGTAACTGCGAGCGTCGCTCGAGCTCCGTCTCCTCCCCGAAGAGGCCGAACTCGTCATCGAATGCGCTCATGCTTGCCTACCTCGCCTTACCGGCTTTCGGTGCCCGCTTCGTTGCGCGCAGAGGTGCACGCTCCACGATGCCGCGCTCGGCCAACAGGCGGCGAACTGTAGGCGTCGGCTGGGCGCCTTTGGCGAGCCACTCCTTTGCCTTGCCTTCGTCGACGACCAGCGTCTTCGGCTCGGTCCGCGGATTGTAGTGCCCGAGAATCTCGATGAATCGCCCGTCCCGTGGCGAGTGTGAATCCGCAACCACGAAGCGATACGTCGGTTGCTTCTTCGCTCCCATGCGGCGCAATCGTATCTTGACCATCTTTTCCTTTACTTCTACAACTCTGGCTTATCGTCCCAGGAGTTCGGCCGGTAAACGACCGCGGCGCTTACCGCCCAACTGCTTCATCATCTTACGCGTGTCGTCGAACTGACGGACCAGCCGGTTCACGTCCGAGACCTGCGTGCCAGACCCGAATGCGATGCGTTTGCGGCGCGAGCCGTCGAGCACCTCTGGATCGCGACGCTCGCGCCGTGACATCGAGCAGATAATTGCCTCGACCTTGGAGAGCTCCCCCTCGGGGACGGCAAAATCTTTCGGGAGGTTACGGGACATGCCCGGAATCATCTTTACGAGCTCGGCCACCGAGCCCATCTTTCGGATCTGGCGCAACTGCTCCAGAAAGTCGTCGAGCGTAAACGCGTTGCGCAGCATCTTCTGCTCGAGTTTCTTCGCCTGCTCCTGCGAATAGAGCGCCTGCGTGCGCTCGATGAGCGTCATGAGGTCGCCCATGCCCAGGATTCGGGAGGCCATCCGATCGGCGTGGAACGGCTCGAGAGCCGAGACGCGCTCGCCGACGCCGACGAACTTGATCGGCGCGCCGGTCGCCTCGAAGATCGAAAGCGCGGCACCTCCGCGCGTGTCCCCGTCGAGCTTCGTCAGCATGACGCCCGTGATGCCGAGACGCTCGTGGAACGCCTTCGCGATGCTCGTCGCCTCTTGGCCGGTCATGGAATCGGCAACGAGCAGCACCTCGACCGGCTTCGAAACGTCCTTGATGCGCTCGAGCTCCTGCATCAGCGCGTCGTCGATCTGCAGGCGTCCCGCGGTGTCGACGATCGCGGTCGAGAGACCGAGCCTGCGCGCCTCTGCGACGCCGAGGCGCACGAGCTCGACCGGATCGCTCGACGCCGCCTCGAAGACGGGAAGGCCGATCTGCCTGCCGAGCGTTTGGAGTTGTTCGATCGCGGCCGGGCGATAGACGTCCGCCGCAATCAACAGGGTGCGTCGGCCCTGCTCCTTCAAGCGCAATGCGAGTTTGGCCGCCTGCGTCGTCTTGCCCGAACCTTGCAAGCCGACGAGCAGAATGACCGACGGCGGCGTATCCCCGAAGTGCAAACGCGCCTGCGACGCATCTGCCGGTCCGAGCAGAGCGACGAGCTCGTCGTGCACGACCCGCAGAATCGTTTGCTGCGGCGTGAGCGATGCCAGCACGTCGGATCCGAGCGCCTTCTCCTTCACGCGCGCGACGAACGCCCGCGCGGCCGGAAGCGACACGTCGGCCTCGAGCAACGCGACGCGAACCTCGCGCAGCGCCTCGTTCAGCTCCGCTTCCGTGAGCTTCCCTCGACCGGTCAGGCGCGAGAAAATCGCGCCGAGCCGGTCGCTCAGCTGATCAAACACGATGGGATGCCCGACGCTCGCGATTACGCGTTCGCGGCGCTTTCGTCGATTCGCTTCACCGCGTCGCCGATGGTCTTGATCTTCTCCGCTTCTTCGTCGGGGATGTCGATGTTGAACTCCGTCTCGAATGCCATCACCAACTCGACTTGGTCGAGCGAATCGGCGCCCAGGTCGTCGGTGATCGACGCCTCGGGAGTAACCTCCGCCTCGTCCACGCCGAGCTGCTCGACGACGATCTTCTTCACTTTTTCGAACGTGGTAGCCATTGCTCTCCCTTCACATCACGACCCCGCCGTCAACGACGATGGTCTGGCCGGTTATGTACCCTGCGGCGCTCGAACAGAGGAACGCCACGACGCCGCTGACGTCCTCCGGGGTTCCGGGGCGCCCGAGAGCGGCCTGCTTGACGAGCATTTCTCTTGCGGCTTCGGGCATCTTCGCGGTCATCGCCGTTTCGATCAGACCCGGCGCGACGGCGTTGACTCTTATATTCCTCGAACCCAACTCCTTTGCAGCCGACTTGCAGAGGCCGATCACTCCGGCTTTGGTCGCAGCGTACGCCGCCTGGCCTGCGTTTCCCGTCAAGCCGACGATGCTGGAGACGAGCACGATCGAGCCGCTCCGCTGTTTCATCATCGGCTTGGCCACGGCACCGCAGAGATAGAATGCCGACTTCAGATTCGCGTCGAGCATTCGATCGAGCACGTCGTCCTTCAGACGCAGCAGCAGTGCGTCGACCGATTGCCCCGCATTCGCCACGGCCGCGTCGACGCGGCCGTACCGCTGGACAATTTCTTCGACCGCGCTCTCTACCGCGTCGCGGCGCGTAACGTCCGCCACGACGACGTGCGCGCTCGCGCCGATGCGCGCCGCAGCGCAAAGCCCTGCGGTCTCTTCGAGCGCCGCGCGGTCGCGTCCGACCAGGGCGACGTCCGCGCCGTCTTTCGCCAGCTCGATCGCGATCGCGCGACCGATTCCGCGGCTCGCACCGGTGACGAGCGCCGCCTGACCGGCAAATCTCATACTGCCGTCCCTTGCTCGCGTGCATCGCGAAGCTCCGCAACGCCGTGCATGTCGCTTACGGCGAGCGTGCGCGGCGCGTTCGGCAGACGCCGCATCATCGCCGTCAGCACGGGGCTCGCGCCGAACTCCACGACCAAGTCGAGCTCGTACGCGAGCAACGTCTGCGCGGTTTCATGCCATCGCACCTCGTCCGTGACCGAGCGCACGAGGTTTGCCTTGATCGTCTCGACGTCGCGGTACGCGCGGCCGTCGACGTTCGAGATCACGTCCAAGCGCGGCAACGAGACCGGCATCGCTGCGACCGCAGCCGCGAAACGTGCGACCGCGGGCCGCATCAGCTCCGAATGCCACGCGCCCGAGACGTTCAAGGGGACGACGCGCTTCGCACCGGCTTCCAGCAGGGCATCCCCGGCAGTCCGGAGCGCTTCGAGGTCGCCGCTCAGGACGATCTGCGTGGGCGAGTTGAAGTTTGCGAGCTGCAGAACGGCACCGCTGCGGTCGCGCACGCGCTCGACGATCGGGCGCACGCGCTCCGCGTCGAGCCCCAAGACGGCGGACATCCCGCCTGCGCTGCGCAGCGCGGCCTCGTGCATCGCTCCCGCGCGTTCGTCGACGACGTGCAGCGCCTGCTCGAAATCGATCGCGCCCGCGACGACCAGACTGCAAAACTCCGCGAACGAGTGGCCCGCGCTCACGAGTATCGGAACGTCGCAGGCCACAAAGAGCGCAACGTTGGTCGTGAAGATCGCCGCTTGACCGTACCGCGTTTCGCGCAGAACTTCTTCAGGCCCCTCGCGAACGAGCGCGAGAAGGTCGTAGCCGAGCACGCCTGAGGCGCGCTCGAAGAGCTCGCGCGCCGCGGGAACGTTCGTCGCTACGTCGACGCCCATTCCGACGCCTTGGGATCCTTGGCCGGGAAAGACGGCCGCGATGCGCTTCACGCCTGCGCCTTCTGCGGCCCGACCGCGCTCCAGCGCCAGATGACCGCACCCCACGAGAGGCCGCCGCCAAAGCCCACGAAGAGCACGACGTCGCCGTCGCGCAGGCGTCCTTCATCGACCGCTTCGGCGAGCGCCATCGGGATAGAAGCGGACGAGGTGTTTCCGTACTCTTGAATGTTGATGAGCACGCGCTCGCGCGGTACTTCCAGATACTTTACCGCCGCGTCGATGATGCGGCGGTTTGCTTGATGCGGGATCAGAAAGCTGATGTCGTGCCGCGTGAGCCCGGCGCGCTCGAGTGCGACGTCGGTTGCGGCGATCATGCTCGTGACGGCGAACTTAAAGACCTCCCGTCCCTGCATCTGAATGTATTGCAGGCCGGCATCGATCGCCGCGTGGTCGACGGGGTGGCGCGAGCCGCCCGCTTCCTGGAAGAGCGTCGAGGGCGTCGTTCCGTCGGCGCCGAGCTCTGCCGAGAGAAAGCAATCGCGTTCCGATGCCTCCAGGACGACGGCTCCGGCGCCGTCGCCGAAGAGAATCGCGGTGGAGCGCTCCTGCATGTTCGTGATCTTCGAAAGCGTCTCTGCTCCGATGAGTAGGACCCGGCGATAGACTCCCGAGCGCACGAGCCCGGCTGCAACCGTGAGCCCGTAGATGAATCCGCTGCAGGCGATCGAGAGATCGAAGGCGGGTTTCCCGACGGCGCCGAGCTTCGCAGCAACGATGCACGCGGTCGCGGGAAACATGTAATCTGGCGTAGCGGTCGCGACGATGAAGCAATCGATCTCGTCTGCGCGTAGCCCCGCCTGCGCGAGAGCGCCCTGCGCGGCCGCTATCGCCAGGTCGCTCGTTGCTTC
>DAHXOK010000110.1 GCA_027364935.1 Vulcanimicrobiota bacterium
AGAGAACACTCGTCGTCGACCGGTCCGCCGATGCGAAGCTGCTCCTGATCGGTGACGCCGCAGAGCGGCGGTTCGCGACGAGTAGTCCCGCGCCGTGGCCGGCATCGCCGTTGCTTCGGCCGCTGGTCGGCGATTACGGGGAGATCGAGGCCCTTGTGCGTGGAATGCCGTGGACCCGTAACCGCGTGCTGCTGACTGCAAGTCCGGATCAAGATACACGCGTGCTGGAGTGGCTGCGGCGCCATGCCAGGCCGAAGGATCTCGAGGTCGTCGACGTCACCGCCGCGTACGCGATGCTCGAATTCATCGGCCCGGGGCGACGCGAAGTCCTCGAGTGCATCGGCGCTGGTTTGGCTTCGGTCATCGACGAGCCCGGCGTCGGGTGGGTCGGCGCGACGGCGGTCCGAATCCATCACGATCCGTGCAACGATTCGACGCTTGTTTCATTTCCGAGCGACGGGGCCGCCGAGGTGTGGCGACGGCTCGACCCGCTGCGTGCGAGCGGCGCTCTGCGCCTCGGAGGGCATTTCGCACAAGAGGCGATCCGGATCCGGCGCGGCATTCCTGGAGCCGGCCGCGAAGCAACGCCAGCCCGGCTGGTCCACGAACTCGTGTCGAGCGCAAACGCCGCCGAGTCGCCAAACGCTACTGTGAAAACACCGCCGAAGACCCATCGGGTGCGGGTACTGGCGGCATTCGCGAGCCCCCTGCCGTTACTGGGCTTCGGCGCGGGCGAGGCGATTCTCTGCGAAGGCCGTACGGTCGGTGAATTGACGTCGCGCGTGCGACTGCCCGGCTGGCCCGCGACGCTAGCCCTCGGACTGGTCGATCCTGGCGACCGGGCGGGGAGCGGGCTCGAGGTAATCGCGAACGGCGAGCGCGGGCCGCTTGAGTCGAGAGAGACGCAGTGGAGCGGCCCTCTCGCGGGCGGGCGAGTCGCGTCATGAGTATGCCGCCGGCGACCCTCACGATTTGCCCTGCTGCAGGCGCCGCTGAAGTGGAGTCGGCCCGGACGGTCGTCTATCCGTGGCTCTGCGACTGGATGGGTCATCTGGCGACCCAGCATTACATGAAGATATTCGACGACGCGACCTGCCATCTCGTGGGACATTTGGGGTATCGGCTCGTCGATGCGTCGAGCACGCGCCGCGGCTGGGCGGACGTGAGTCACACGATCGCGTATCGGTGCGAACTCGTCGCCGGAGATCTGATCGTGGCCTATAGCGGCGTCGAGCGGATCGGTACGAAGTCGCTCGGTTACTTCACGCGGCTTGAGCGGGCGACGGAACCGGGGGAGACGTGCGCAACCCTCCGAGGCGTCATGGTGCACTTCGATCTGGCGAAACGGCGCGCGGTCGAATTGCCGGACGGGATACGTTCCGCCGCCGAGCGGCTCCTGCGGTCATCTTCCACGGAAAGCTGAGGACCCTACGATGGCCGACGTCTACGCCTGCGACGACGACAGACCGCAGACCCTCTCGACGACATCCGCACTGTTCATCGTCGTCGCTGACGCGGATCCCGACGTGCTGGCGCGAGTTACGTCGGTTGTACGATTGGGCAACATCGCACCCGCCGCCGGCTCGTTTCTGACGCGCGAGGACGGCACGATTGTGATCAGCCTCGAGATTCACGGCTTGTCGTCCGCGACGGTCGAGTACCTGCGCCGCAAGCTCGAACAGCTTTCCACCGTTCATCGGGCCGACGCGCACCTCATGCAGCCGAAGTGCCGCGGTGACGCCGCCGGTCCGCACGCCCAACCCTAGCCGGCGCGCCGGACGCCGTCACCGACTCCGCTTCGCACGGCCGCGACGCCGCCCCGCGATGATCCCGGGTCTCGGTCACGATTCGCGTTTTCGGCGGGTAAGGCCGTAGAGGATCATCAGCGCGACTAGTGCCGATCCGATCGCGATCCATTCGGCACGCCGCAAGGTCGCCAGGACGCCGACCAGCGCCGTGATGCCGACGGCCGGAATCAGAGGTCCCCCACGAAGGCGGAACGGGACGCTGGTGTCGACGCGGTCGTCGCGCTGCAGCCGCCACGCAGCCGCGCAGACGCCAATATAGACGAGGCAAAAGGCCCCCCCCGAAACCAGCGCCAATTCCGTGAACGTTCCGGCAGACGCCAGTAGCCAAGCGACGCCCGCGTGCACGATGATCGCCGCTATAGGTACCCGGTGCCTATCCGACACCGACGCTAGCGCCGCCGGCAGATGTCCGTCGCGTGCGAGCGCATACAACAGGCGCGAGGAACCGAGCAGATCGCCCTGAAGCACGCCGACGAGTGACAGAGATGCAACCAGAAGCAGGAGACGACCACCGCCCGGCACGAGGATGTCCGCGACGGTCGCAAGCGGTGCGTCGTTGCCGGTGCGCCTCGGACCGCGCACACCCTGCGCGAGAATCTGCAACGCTACGTAGAGCGCAATCACGACCGCGACGCCGACCAACGCTGCGCGGGGCACGGCCCGCGCCGGATCCCGCAGTTCACCGGACGGCGCCAGCGCGGTTTCGATTCCCGAGTACGCGAACACGACGATCACCAGAGAGCTGCCGATCGACACGAACGTCGGTGCGTGCGCGATTCGGAAGTACTCAACGTGCACGTGCGGCAGGCCGACGACGCCGAGCAAGAAGAGTGGAATCGTCTTGCACGCGGCGAACACCATGACGGTGAGCGCCCCCAATCGGACTCCGCGCACATTGAGCATCACGAGCGACACGTATACAGCGAGCAAGAACAGGGACCGCGGGATCGGTTCGCCGAGAACGGGAATTCCGTGCGTCAGCTGCATGGTGAGGAGCGCCGCCATGCTCGCGCTCCCGGCGACGTTGGAGATCCAGAATACGGAGCCGAGGAGAAAGCCGGGGAATCGCCCGAATGCCGCATCCACGTAACTATAGGGTCCACCGGTCGACGTGATACGGCTGCCGGCGGAGGCGAAACACAGCACGATCGGCAAGAAGATCAGCGCCCCGACGACGAATGCCAGCGGTGCAGCCGGACCCAATGCGGCGTACAGGATCGCGGGTATCGCGAAGATGCTGCCGCCGATCGTCACGTTGACGATGGCGGCCGTGAGTGCCCAGAAGCCCAACGCCCGCGCCAACATCGAATCGCTGAGTCGCGGCGGGAGTCTGGATTCGGCCAATGCGGGTCTCTCAGTTCAGGAACGGACGGCGCTTCAGGCGCGGAGCAAGCATCTCGGCTCGTGATTCTACGCGCTCAGTGAGGTGACGAGTAGCGCTCGCCGTCCTCACGCGGGCTTCGAAACTCGGGCTCATACATCGACTTGACGTGATCATAACCGTGTGATGTGATCACATTGTCGGCGAGGCAAAAGATAGGCCATCCCATGATTTTCGAGGGGCTTGAAACTTACGGACACGAGCAGGTCGTGCTCTGTCACCAGAAGGACGCCAAGCTCAAGGCAATCATCGCAATCCACAACACCGTCCTCGGACCCTCGCTAGGTGGCCTGCGCATGTGGTCCTACGACAGCGATCAACAAGCGCTCGACGACGCGTTGCGCCTTTCGCGCGGCATGACCTACAAGAACGCTGTCGCGGGATTGAATCTCGGCGGCGGCAAGGCCGTGATATTGGGCGACCCCAGCAAGGACAAGACCGAGGTGCTGTTCCGTGCGTTTGGCCGCTTCGTGCAGTCGCTCGGCGGACGATATATCACCGCCGAGGACGTCGGCATCGACGTCAGCGACATGGATTACGTGTACCGCGAAACCGAATTCGTCACCGGCGTGCATCCGGTGCACGGCGGCTCTGGCGATCCCTCACCGTTCACTGCCTACGGTACGCTCCAGGGTTTGATGGCCGCGCTCCGGTACAAGTACGGTCACGAAGATGTCGGCAAGCTCAGCTACGCCGTGCAGGGCGTCGGTCACGTTGGCATGGAGTTTGTCAAGCTCCTGCGGCAGCAGTCCGCCAAGGTGTTCGTCACCGACATCAGTCAGGTCGCAGTGAATCGCTGCGTCGACGAGTTCGGCTGCGAGGCCGTCGGACTCGAGGAGATCTATG
>DAHXOK010000111.1 GCA_027364935.1 Vulcanimicrobiota bacterium
ACGCCAGGAGCTCCCGCGGGTGATCGATGCCGCCGCCGACGGCGCGTTGCGCTACCTCGAAGAAGGCATAGAAGCCGCGATGCAATTCGTCAACAATTGGAGTTTGTAACCTCCTTCGCCGAACACTCGTTATATAAAGACGAGTTGGGAATGTCGAGGTGATCGCTACGGAACAATTCAAGGGAGCCACATTCGTCGTTCGGGTCGATAGCGCGACGGCGCGTGCGACCGGTAGCACCCTGATCGACGACCTGCATTTCTTAGCCGAACACGCAGTGCATCCGGTCGTCGTGGCGCCCAGCCCGCGAGCGGCGCACGCGATCGTGCGGACGATCAATCGCAGCACGGATATCGCGGTGAGCTTATGCGGCGCCGACGCAGCGATGCTGCCGCAGACGGCGGCGGGCATCGGCCGCGTTCAGACGCGCATCCTGCGAACGCTCCTGGACCAAGGCTTTATCCCGGTCGTCGAGCCGACGGCCTTCGCGGCGTTTTCGAACGACGACCCTCGCGGGATCGCCGACGACGTCGCCGCCGCGATCGCGAGTGCCCTCAAAGCGACGCGAGCGCTCTTCTTCCATCCGGCCGGCGGCGTGACCGACCCAAAAACGCACGAGACGATCTGCGAGCTCACGCCGGCCGAAGCGCTGGATCTCGCCGAGGATCGCGCGCTCTCGAAAGGCTTGCGGGCGACGATTCGGGCGGCCGCATTCGGCGTACGAAACGGCGTCCCGGCCGCACAGATCGTCGACGGGCGCCTCGCTCACGCGGCCATCCTCGAATTAATTACCGCGCAACACGTAGGGACGCAGGTTACCGGCGGGATCGTCTTGGCGGCGTAGCCCTATGGGCACCCGTTAGGGACGCCGTTGATCGCCGCTACGCGCACTCCCGCGGACGGAACGCGCATGAGAAAGATGCGCGTCACCACGTTCGGACAGACTTGGCCGAGGCTTTGATCGGTTTGACGCACGATCGCTCGAACGCCCGCCGCCGGATCGTGGGTGAGCGCTACCGCATAGCGGTCCGCTCGCAGCGCCATACTGGAGCTCACCGCGTTGTCGATCGGCGAAACCACCAGATAGGCGGCGCAGAGGAGCGCGCCGACCAAGGCCATGCGCGATAGCTCGTCGTCGTCACGCCGAAAGCCGACCCGATCCGCGATAAACACGGCGAGCGCCGTGCCGAAGATCACGAGTAGCGCGTCGTACAGCGCTCGCCGGAGGGGATCGTGGTCGCGTACGAACCCAAGCTCGTATGCGACCGCAAACGCAATCTCCCGCGGGGTCTCACCCGCAAGCAGCGTATCCGAGAGCACTAGACAATCCGAATTACCGAGCCCTTCGACGAAGGCCGCCTCAATCTGCGAGCGGTTGGAGCGCGTCTGAACGTATATCGGCAACGACGAGCCGGCACGCGTTTCGATGCGATGCAATCGCGTGGACAAAGGCCCTCGAATCGGCTCGATCCGATCGTGGGCGAAGGTGCGCGCGAACGGCGTCGCATAGGCGATCGCGATGCTGATGACCACGATGCCCAGCGCGGTATAGATGTACCACTGGTGGGTCCGCGCGACCAGCCACAGCACGACCGCGATCAAAATTCCGACCGCAAGCATCGAGACCAGCGTATCGACGCACCAAGAGAGCGCCCACTCGCGAGCCAATTCGTTCGAAAGCCCCATGATCCGGTCGATGCGGTAGAGATAGAATTCCGGGATCGCCGATGCGAGTTTGGCGAGCAACGCCAGTGCCGCGCCGAAAATGAAGCGCACGGCCCACATCTATCGCATCCGATGATGCAGAAAGTCACGCAGTCGCGCGGCGTATCCCGCTCGCCAGAAGTACGCGAGCAACGCGATCTGCGCTACGACCGAGAGCAACCATCCCGGCAGCGTCCAGCGGGCAAGCCGCTCGGCCGCCGCTTGACGATCGGGATCGACCAGGGCCGTGGCCGGCTCGTGCAACAGTTGCGAGGAGGCGAGCGCATCGACGCGCCGATCGATAGCATTTGGGCGCGAGAGGGCGGCCTGCGCCGCATGCGGGACAAAGCCGGCGAGCACGGCGAGGAGCAGCATCGCCAGGAGCGACCGCGCGCGGCAAAGGGGCATAGCCGTGGGTTCGAGGGAACGACGCGCTTTGCTTTTTTAACGATAGACGGCGTACGTGGCTGCGTCGACCGCGAAGGAGACCCGGTCGCGGCCGTGGCGTTTGCTGAAGTACATCGCTCCATCCGCCGCCTCGAGGAGGGCGTTTGACGAGCCGGCATCGTGCGGAAACGTCGCCACCCCAATGCTCGCCGTCACCCGGAGCGGTATGCCGAAATCGCGCTCGCGAATCGCGACGCAGAGGGCGTGGGCGCGCTCGATGGCAACCGTCTTCTGCGATTCTCGCACCAGCGCGCAAAACTCGTCCCCGCCGTTTCGGCCGGCGATATCCACGTCGACAAAGGTGTGGGCGCGGAGCACGTCCGCCATCCCTTGCAACACGACGTCACCCATCGCGTGCCCGAACTCGTCATTGACCCGTTTGAAGTTGTCGGTATCGATGAACCAGAGGCTTGCGGCGATCCGCGTTGCTTGCGCGCCGGGCGCGAGCTCGGCATGCAAACGGTCGCGAAACGCGCGGGGGGTCAGCAATCCGGTAAGCGCATCGTACGTCGCATCCGCACGGTCGGCTTCACGTTCGCATGCCAGCGCGTATGCCAAACCCGCATCGAGCATGATTCGCGCGACGCGTTCGTTCCGGGCTAGCGCCATATCGCTCGAAGACGAAGCGTACAGAACGCCGCGCAAGCCGTCTGCCTCGCAGAGCGGAATCGCCAGCGCTCGCCGATCGGTCGGCATGAACGGCCGTAACGAGCCGGAGAGGACGGCGTGGTGCCGGAGCGCGGCGGCGTGGGCGACGAGGTGATGCTGCGCGTCGCGCGCGACGCGTGCGGTTACAAAGTGTTCGGCTCGCACGCCGGATGCAAACGAACAGCGCAATTCGTTGCCGTCCGGCGTGAAGGCCACCAAGGCATCGACGGCCGGGTCGATCGCGCGCAAGGTGCGCTCGAGTTGCCGGAGTACCGCGTGGCTCGATTCCCGCGAGGATTCCACGCACGCGTGGAGGCTTGCGAGCTCCGCCGATGCTTCGTCGCATGCGACGCGATGAAGGCGCGCGTTGTCCCGCAAACGCGCGTGCGCTCGCCACGCGACCCACGCAAGCGCGGCAAAGGGTACGATAAGCGAGAGGATCAATACGAGTAGCGGCATACCAGACGCATAGCGTAGTACCACGCTCCGCAATCGCGCGGACACGAAGAATGGAGTTCACAGCAGGCTCTCGTGCTCGACCCGAAGGATTGGACGGCGTTCAGAGCGCTCTCGCACGCCGCCCTCGATGACGCCCTCGACTACCTCGAAGGCATTCGCGAGCGCCCCGCCTGGCAGGAGGTGCCCGCCGACGTACGGGCGCGCCTCGCATCCGCCATGCCGCAGGAAGGCGCGCCGCTCGAATCGATCTATCGCGAATTCGTACGCGACATTCTGCCCTATCACAGCGGCAATATCCATCCGCGCTTCTTCGGGTGGGTTCAAGGGAGCGGCACGCCGACCGGCGTGATCGCCGAAATGCTCGCGGCGACGATGAACTCGAACGTCGGCGGACGCAATCACGGGGCCGTGTACGTCGAACGCTCCGTCATCGCTTGGTTTTTGCGCCTCTTCGGATTCACCGAGGGAGCTAGCGGCGTGATGACCGTAGGTACGTCGGCTTCAAATGTGATCGCCGTACTCGTCGCACGCACCCGCGCGCTCGGTATAGGCGTGCGCGAAAACGGCCTCACCGACGAAGCCCGGCTCGTCGGCTACGCATCCTCCGCAACGCCCGGATGCGTTCGGCGCGCATTTGAAGTCGCGGGGCTCGGGAGCGCCG
>DAHXOK010000112.1:0-3625 GCA_027364935.1 Vulcanimicrobiota bacterium
GCGATCGCAACGAGATCCATGTCGATTCGCGATTTCCATACGACTTTTTGCGACTCGGTCACGCGGCGAATGCGCACGATGCGATCGCGAAGGTGGGCGGCCGCTTCGTAATGCAGCGCCCCGGCAGCGTCCTCCATCTCGCGTTGCAGGCGCGTCAAGAGCGAGTCCTGCTTGCCTTCAAGGAAGAGTACGACCTCGTCGATCATCGCGTCGTATTGCGCCTCGGTTTGAAAGCCGACGCACGGAGCCAGGCAGCGTTTGATATGGTACTGCAAGCACGGGCGCTGGCGACGTCCGTCGATTGGCTCGCGACACGTACGCAGTTGGAAAACCAGACGGACGAGATCGATCAGCTCGCGCAGCGCCTGCGCGTTCGTGTACGGCCCGAAATAGCGAGCGCCGTCTCCCTTCACGATCCGCGTGAATACCATGCGGGGAAACGATTCGTTCGTCACCTTGAGGTACGGATAACGCTTGTCGTCGCGCAGGCGCACGTTGAACGCCGGCCGGTGATGCTTGATAAGGTTCGCTTCGAGTATCAGGGCCTCGATTTCGTTCGTGACGACAATCGTGCGGATGTCGACAATGCGCTCGACCATCGCGGCGATGCGCGGATCGTGCGCCGCACTCCCTTGGAAATAGGAGCGCACGCGGCTGCGCAGCGAGATCGCTTTCCCGATGTACAGCGTCTCGCCGTCCTCGGCGAGCATCAGGTAGACGCCGGGAGCGTCGGGGACCTGCGCGAGCGTGCTCTCGAGACGGGCCGTCATGGACGGGAGCGAGGCGTGCGGCGCCGGCGTGCGGTGAGCACGAACGCGACGCCCAACACGACGGCTGCCGCGACGATCGCATACTTCCAGCGGTCGAGTGCCGGCAGAACGCTATCGAGCCGGGAGCCCAGCGCGTTCCCGAGCAGCGCGAGGCCGCCGCAAAAGATTGCCGAACCCAGCAGCGTCCACAGATAGAACGGCACGAGGTCCATCTCGGCAACCCCGGCCACGAAGGGCGACAGACCGCGCACCACCGGTATGAAGCGGCAGATGAAGACCGCAGAGTTTCCCCACCGCTCGAAGAACGCGTGCACGGCGTCGAGGCGCTCGTGATGGAAGCCCACGTACTTGCCGTAGCGCTCCGCTACCGCGCGGCCCCCGAAGCGGCCGACGGCGTACCCGAGCGTACCGCCGACGCGCTCGCCGCCAAGGGCCGAAACGAAGACGAGCGCGAGGCTCAGATGCCCTTTGGCGACCAGCGCGCCGGCAGTCGGAACGAGCACTTCCGCGCCCGCCGGAAAACCGACGTTCCCCAGGGTCAGCCCGACGAACAAGCCCAGGTACCCATAGTGGTGGACGAGCGCGAGGGCCGCGTTCTGAAGATGTATCAACGCTGGCAGTTATTCGGCAGCAGGTGCCGTGGTTCGTGTAGCCAGCCTACGCAGCAGCTGCGCGGCCGTGCTCCCACCCTCTGCACGCACCGCGTTGAAGAGATCGAGGGGCGTCACCTCGCGGCCGACGGCCGCTTGCTCCGCCAAGGTGACGATCTTGCGCACGCGCGGTGTCACTAAGATGCCTTCCCACAGCCGCTCGCCGGCATTGCCCAAGCAGCGGCGCACCTCCGAGTACGCCTCGTGAAGGTCGATGCCGGATGCGACGAGCGCGGCAAGGACGGCAGGGTCGCGCTCCTCCAAGAGCGCGGCGAGCAAATGCTCGGCACCGATGAAGTAATCGTTGTGGTTCCGAGACTCTTGCTCGGCCGCCCGAACGACGCGCCACGACGCGGGGGTGAAGTGCGAAAACAACCGGTGAGCCGGGTCCTTTACGGAGCAGCGGGAAGAACTTTCGGGGCGACTGGATTCGAACCAGCGACCTCATCGTCCCGAACGATGCGCTCTACCAAGCTGAGCCACGCCCCGAGGGATGGAGAGGTTTCGCAGCCCTCGGCTCGCAGGCCTCTCTCGCCGTATTTGCTCGGTCGCGACGGCCTCGCAAGGGGCGACGCCACCGCAGCATGAAGGTCAAGAGTCGCACATGAGATTCCTAATCGTCGGGTGCGGACGCGTCGGCTCCGCGCTCGCGAAACTTCTCGATGCTGACGGTCACGAAGTGATCGTCGTTGATGAGAACCCCAACGCGTTCAAGCGTCTCGGCCAAAAGTTTTGCGGCCACATGGTGGTCGGCACCGGCATCGACTCCGAGGTGTTGAAAAACGCGGGCGCGGAGTCGGCCGACGGTTTCGTCGCCGTCACGGACGGCGATAACCGCAATATCATGGCCGCACTCATCGCGCAGCGCATATTCGACATCAAGCGGATCGTCGCGAGGATCTACGACCCTCCCCGCGGGCAGATGTACCGGGAGCTTGGCGTCGAGACCGTCTGCCCGACGACCGTTGGAGCGAAGCTTATTCGCGACCGGCTCGTCGATGCACCGTGGAACGGTCTGCAGCCGTTTGATTTCGGGCGCTTGACGGCGCTCTCGGCCACGGTTGGAAACGAAGCCGCAGGACGCCGCGTCTGCGAGATCGAGTCGCGCGGACGCATCCGCATCGGCGCCATTCGCCGCGGGCCGGGAAAAGCGGTCGTCGCAACCGACGACGCGGTGCTGGAGCGCGGCGACGAAGTGCAAGCGGTCGTTTCGCCCGATGCCATCAGCGATTTTGCGAAGTTCTTCAAAGAGGCCACGCGCTCCGAAGTGCCGGCATGAGAGACCGCTAAGTGTTCATCCTCGTCGTCGGCGGAGGAAAAGTCGGTTCGTATCTGACGCGCTCGCTCATCGGCGCGGGGCACGAGGTCGTCGTCATCGAGAAGAACGAACGCAAAGCGAGGATGCTCGAGCGACTGATCGACCGGCAGGTCGCCGTCGTCGGAGACGGCTGCGACCCCGTCGTACTCGAAGGCGCCGGTCTCGAACGCGCGGACGTCGTCGTAGCCGATACGGGCGACGACGAAGACAACCTCGTCGTCGCGCTCATCACGAAGAAGAAATCGAAGGCTCGCTGCATCGCGCGGGTCAACAATCCGCGCAACCGCCAGATCTTCGAATCGCTCGATCCCACCGACCCCGTCACGGTCATCTCGTCGACGGAGATCATCCTCGACGTTTTGCAAGAGTACGTCAACGCCGCAGGAACGACGCCTTCGGTCGAAACGCTGCACCTCTTCGGCAGGGGCGACTTGCGGCTCGTCAAGATCGCCGTTCAGCAGCAATCGCCGCTCGCCGAGAAGCCGCTCTCCGAAGTGCGCTTCCCACACGGATCGGTCGTCGTCGCCATCAATCACCCAGAGCGCGACTTCGAAGTGCCGACGGGAGACACGGTGCTGCGGCCCGGCGACGAAATCATCGCGATCGTGAAGAGCGGCGTCGCCGAGCAGATGTTTAGCCTCTTCGGCACACCGGCGTAACGACGTTCGCCATCCAATCGCATAGACGGATCGCTCTGCAAACGATGACGACCGAGCCCGAAAGGCGTGCGCGCCTCGTCGTCTACGTCGCAAGCGTTCGCGGCGCCGGCAAGACGCGCCGCTTGCTCGAAGACGCGGGACTCGTCGTCACGCGCCGGTCGGGGCGGGAAAAGCTTCACTTCTTGAACCCGGTTCCAATCCGGCTGATCTACGACCGATGGATCGACA
>DAHXOK010000112.1:3635-3881 GCA_027364935.1 Vulcanimicrobiota bacterium
CGCTCCGGTTGCGTCTGAGTTGATCGGCAGCCGCGTACTCGAGATCGTCCCGCTCTCATTCTTGCAGTCGGCCGACGAGATAATCGCACTCGACGTTTCGCAAGAAGTCCTGCGTAGCCGCGCTTGCGGGGACGCCGTGGACGAGCAGACGCTCTCCAAACTCCGCGAAATGCTGCTGCACACGGTCGACAGCCTGACGCTTCCGGCAGTTCAGGCGCACAAGAGATCCAACGCGCTGGCCTTCGT
>DAHXOK010000113.1 GCA_027364935.1 Vulcanimicrobiota bacterium
TCTCCGGCTTGAGCGCGAACGGCGAAATTTGGGGATACCTGCTGAGCTTTGCCTGGGGCAGCGGCAACTATGAGACCGCCGCGGTCACCTCGGGATGGGTGAAGGCCAGCGGATCGACAAACTACCCCGTACCGATCGTTTCGCTGACCGGTTTCCCGGCGCTCACCCCGCCTGCGAATAGTACCGCCGTTAATTTTTCGGGCGACGCCGTTTACGTCTCCGAAATAGGTTTCAGTTCTGATGTTGGTTCCATCGCGCACTCGCGAGGAGCGCAAGGGGGCATCGGCGGCGGCGTCGGCTCGCCGTGTGCCGTGATAACACAGAACTCACCGCCGACGTCGGGAACGTTCTACCGCAACGGCGCCTTGGGCTGCTTCACGTTCGGCGTCGGCAACGGCTGCTAGGCTATAGTTAGCCTATCAGCATGCGCTTTCTGATCGGTCTCTTGGCGCTTGCCCTGACCGCGTGTAGCGGGGGCGCAAATGGAGTGCCCCCCGCTAGGCGGGGCTCCCGGTCGCACGGCACAAGCCCAGATCACCGTCGTTATCCCGCGCGGCAGCGCAACGCCAAGCGACCGTAGCGCCGAGAGCGTGCGACCCACATACATCTCGACCAATACCAACTCCATATCGATCGCGTTCAACGGCGGAACGCCGACGGTTTTCGCGATGACGGACACGTCGCCGGGTTGCAGCGGTACGGGTTCGGCGACGAAGTGCACGTTCGCGGTGCCTGCGCCGGTCGGTACGAGTGTTTCTACGGCGCTCGCGATCTACCAGTCGACGAACGGCACCGGCACGCCGCTTGCGCTCGACACCCAAAACGTGGCGATCGCCGCAGGCATCGTCAACAACATCAGCTTTACGCTCAATCCGGTCGTCGCTTCCTATTCGCTCGCGTGGGAAGGCGGCTCGCCGCCGAGCTTTAGCGTCGACGACTCGAGCGCGCAGACCGGCACGCTGCTGCTCACCGTTCTCGACCCGAGCGGAGCGACCGTCATCGCTCCAGGCTCCTACGTGACCTCGAACGGGAGCGCGGTGACGTTCAGCGTCTCCGACAGCCTGCCGAACTCGGCGCCGTACACGACCTACGCTGTAAGCGGCCTCGCATTCACCGGCAGCGGCACGCAACCCGACGCCGGCAGCCCGCCGTCGAATACGATCGCCTTCACGTACAAGGGCCTCTCCATTCCGCAGACGACGTTCACGGTGACCGACAGCGCGAACATTCAAGCTGCCGGCTCGAGCGTTACACTGCCTGCGCACTACGGCGCGATGACCGCGACGGTAACGTGTAACGAGGCAGTCGACGTCTGCAGCAACGCGACCGGCAACACCGCCGGGGGAACGGCGGGCTCGATCTCCTTCGTGCAAGGCGGCGACACCGCAACGATCGCGGTAGCGGAAACCGGCTGGACGGACGCACCATATAGCCAAAGCGGCGGCGGCACCGGAGGTTCGTGCACCGGAGGCAGCGCGGGTTCGACACTGAGCGGCACTTTCTGGACCTGGACGGTGACGGCGAACACGGGCGACAATCCCGGAACCTGCCGCGTCGACATTTTCGACAATCTTTCTCCGGATCAATCGGAAACGATCAATGTCTCGTATACGTACGAGCAGATCGTCATCGATCGCGGTCACCGCACGAGATGATACGCATGGAGAGAAGACTGAAGCTTTGGCTCGTCGTGCTCGCACTGCTCGCACTCGCACCCGGCTGCAGAAGCACCGGGACCGCTTTCAATCCGCCCGGCGGCAGTTATCCAGGCAGTCATTATGGCAATGTGAACCCCAGCCTGTCGTCGTTCAGCTTCGACGCGGTGGGCGTGGGCTACGCGCAAAACCTGGACGTTTCTCAACCCCATTACACCGGCACGTACACGGAAAGCGACACCTGCAGCGGCATCGCCACCGTTACGGTAACGAGCAACGCAGACGGGCTCGCGGTGTATAGCGTGACGCCGACGGGCGCCGGTACCTGCCGGATCACCATAACCGGCGGCGACAGAAAGAGTGCGACCGTCAGCGTGACGGTGACGATCACTAATGCGACCGTGCAATAGAGAGGCATGACATGCGTCTCGTGACCGCAGTTTTCTTCGCAGCGATGCTCGCCGGATGCGCGGGCGGTTCGCATGGTACGTCCATGATGCCATCGGTGCCGGCGAAAACCGCGAAGGGCACCGGCTCCGCGACCTTCGTCATCAAAGTACCGCCGCAATCGTCGCAGCAAAGCGCCACGTCCACCCTTCGTCCTTCGACTCGGCGCTTCGCGCCGGCTCAGGATGACATAGCTCAGAGCCTAAGAGGCGGCGTGCGGCCGCAGTACATCTCTCCCGCGACGCAGTCGATCACGATCGTCATCAACAACACGACGACGGGCCAAAACGGCGTCGTCAACGAGACCGCGGGCCTCACCCCGACGAGTGCAGGATGTCAGAGCACGCTGGCGAGCACGGTTTGCACGCTGACGATCTCAGGTTTGCAAGCCGACAGCTACACGGCGACGCTCACGACCTATGACGGTGCAAACGGTACGGGGAACGTGCTGTCGGCAGCGCAGGCGGTTGCGTTCACGATTACCGCCGGAGAGAACGACACGATCGGCCTCACGCTCTCCGGCGTTCCGGTGAAAACGCTGGTACTGCCTGCGGACGCGACGACGCAGGCCAACAGCAACGGCGACTACGGCTTGATCGGTCAGGGCGCGCACAAGTTCATCGCCGAGTCGCTCGATGCCGACGGCGACATCATCGCAGGGCCGGGTGCGCCGCTCTTCACGATCGGCACGCCCACGGGTTCGCTCGCCGGCGTCACCACCGCGCCCTCGACGACGACGACTTTAGCGCCCAACAGTTTCACCGTCACGCCTCCCGCCACGTACGCGAGCGGCACCGCCTCGTTCCCGGTTACGCCCACCTTCGCGGGGCAAGCGACGGACGGTTGCGCGCAGATCGGCGCCAATTGCAGCAGCGTCACGGTCACGGTCGACATGCCGGCGCCTGTGACGCGGCTTTACGTGACAAACTACAACAACAACACCGTCACGGCCTACGACCAGAATGGAAATCTGCAGACACTCAGCGGCGCCTTTCCCGGCTTGAGCGGTCCGACCGGCATCGCGTACGACCCGAGCAACGGCTTCCTCTACGTGGCAAACGTTGGCAACAGCACCGTGACGGCCTACGATCAGAACGGAAACCAGCAGACGCTCAGCGGTTCCTTCTCCGGCCTGAACTATCCGGACGGCATCGTGGTCGTTCCCTGAAGGAGTTCTGTTCATGACCATGCGGCTTCTCGTCCTCTGCGCGTGTCTAGCCCTGGCCGCCGGGTGCACCGGGGGATCGCGCGGCTCGTCTGTGGTGCCGTCGGTGCCGGTGAAAACCGCGAAGGGCACCGGCTCAGCAACGTTCGTCATCACGGTGCCGAAACAATCGTCGCAGCAGAGTACGTCGTCGACCCTTCGTCCTTCGACTCGGCGCTTCGCGCCGGCTCAGGGTGTCAGAAGCGGCGTGCGGCCGCAGTACATCTCTCCCGCGACGCAGTCGATCACGATCGTCATCAACAACACGACGACGGGCCAA
>DAHXOK010000114.1 GCA_027364935.1 Vulcanimicrobiota bacterium
TGGGATAACAGGCTTATCTCCCCCAAGAGCTCACATCGACGGGGAGGTTTGGCACCTCAATATTGGGGTGAAGCGATGGAAACATCGCTTGAAGTTCCGGCTTATAACGGTGAACTCCGACCGGCTCGTGAGTCGAGTCGAGGACAATACCGTGGGAAGTCTGACGGCAACGTCATGACCCCGTAACGACTGATCCATCTCTGCAGAGAGATGGTGAGATGGCGTACCTGCTCCGAAAAGAGCAAATCTACGTGCGTCATCATACGCCGGCCCCTCGCCCGAGGACATCGGGCAGGGTGAAGATATAGTCTGCGCCGTCGGAAACGACGGAATTACGCGCGATGTCGGATCGTCGCATCCTGGGGCTGTAATTGGTCCCAAGGGTTGGGCTGTTCGCCCATTAAAGCGGTACGCGATCTGGGTTCAGAACGTCGTGAGACAGTTCGGTCCCTATCCGCTGTGGGCGCGGGAGGTTTGAGGGGAGTGGACTCTAGTACGAGAGGACCGAGTCGAACGAACCTCTGGTGAACCGGTTGTTCCGCCAGGAGCATAGCCGGGTAGCTATGTTCGGATCAGATAAGCGCTGAAAGCATATAAGCGCGAAACTGACCCCAAGATGAGACCTCAATCCCGTGCAGGGTGAAGAGTCGTGGTAGACTACCACGTTGATAGGCCGGGGGTGGAAGCACCGTAAGGTGTGGAGCTGACCGGTACTAATAGCTCGGAACTTTTTAACTACGAATGCTCTCATGCGCGGCACCTGGAAGTTCTTCTCTGTGTAGCTTTGGGCCCAAAACGGCTACGCCGTTTCGGGTACCCGAGTTTCCCACCGCGATCGGCTCGAGCCAAGGCTCGCCATCGCGGCTGGGGATCCAAGTTTCTGGCGCTTATGGCGGCGGGGTCACACCCGTTCCCATCCCGAACACGGCAGTTAAGCCCGCCAGCGCCGATGATAGTTCGGCCGCAAGGCCCCTCGAAAGTAGGTCGGTGCCAGATAATCAGAACGAGGGCCCGCGGAAACGCGGGCCCTTCTCCTCGTACGCGGCGGCACTCTTCGATCTCTTCGGAACGCTCGTAGACGGCCGCGGTAATGCGTGCGAGGGTGCGCGAGAGATTTTGTCGCGCGTCAAGCCCCTCCCGTGGGCGATCGTCACGTCGTGCCCTCGCGAACTCGCCATGACGCTGCTCGACCGCAGCCGGCTGCCGAGGCCTGGCGTTCTCGTCAGTGCAGAGGACGTCAGCAAGCCCAAGCCATCGCCCGAGGGCTATCTGCACGCCGCGCGCTTACTCGGCGTTCCCGCGCAAGAGTGCGTCGTCTTTGAGGACAGCTCGCCGGGCGTGATGGCGGCGCGTGCCGCGGGCATGCGCGCGATCTGCGTTACGTCCGGATGGGGCGACGTCGAGGTCAGCGTGGAGAACGGGCGCTTGGCGATAGGCGACCGGGCCTAGCGCGGCGAGGGGGAGGGCGTGACCAAGCCCTGCTGCATGCGTCGCTCGCGCAGCTGCCGGACTTCGGCGCGGAGCTGGGCCTGTTGAGCGGAGGTGAGCACGCGCAGCACGCGAGCGCGCAGCGATTGCAACGCCGAGCGATCCGGCAGGGTACTGGCGGGGTGACGTTGCTCGTACCGCACTCGTATCGCCTCGAGCTGCCGCCGCTGGACCGGCGTGATGCCGTTTAGGCTTTCGAGGAGATGCCACATGCCTAGGACCCTAGGCGCATTCGCTCCGGTGACCGTGCCGCTCTGGACCGGCACGGGAGAGGGCTGTGGCGTGGTCTGCGCGGTGGCCGGCGCCCGCAAGGCCGCTAGGAGAAGCATCGCGGTCAGAGCCGCTTCTCCTGAACGGTGCATGAGAGCCTGCGCCCTCAGGGGCGCGGCCTAATCGCGACCGCTTTGACGGCCTCCGAAGCCTGCTCCTCGAACCGGCGGAAGTTGTCCGCAAAGAGCCGGGCGAGGGTCGCGGCCTGCGCGTCGTACGCACGTGCGTCGCTCCACGCATTTCGTGGATTGAGCACGTCGGAGGGAACCCCGGGAACGCCCTTGGGAACGAGCAGCCCGAAGAAATCCTCGCGCTCGAACTCGTCCGGAATGCGGCCCTCGATCGCGGCGTTCACCATGGCGCGCGTGTGCGAGATAGACATGCGCTTACCGATGCCGTACGGGCCACCCGTCCATCCCGTGTTCACGAGCCAGCAATCGACCTCGTGCTCGGCGATCTTTCGGCCGAGAAGCTTCGCGTAGACGGTGGGATGATGGACCATGAACGGCGCGCCGAAGCACGTGGAGAACGTCGCTTGCGGTTCTGTGATCCCACGCTCAGTGCCGGCAACTTTCGCGGTATATCCTGAAAGAAAATGATACATTGCTTGCTCGCGCGAGAGCTTCGAGATCGGCGGCAATACGCCGAAGGCGTCCGCAGTGAGCATCAGCACGACCTTCGGATGGCCGCCCTTGCTGCCGGCGACGACGTTCGGGATGAACTCCAGAGGATAGGCGGCGCGGGTGTTCTCAGTCTTTTCCTCGGAGTCGACGTCGAGCGCTCGCGTGCGCTCGTTGTAGGCGACGTTTTCGAGAACCGTCGAGAAGCGCTGCGTTGCGGCCCAGATCTCGGGCTCGGCCGTTGGCGAGAGCCGGATGACCTTCGCGTAACATCCACCTTCGAAGTTGAAGACGCCGTCGTCGGACCACCCGTGCTCGTCGTCGCCGACGAGCGGGCGGTGCGAATCGGAGGAGAGCGTCGTCTTGCCGGTGCCGGAGAGGCCGAAGAAGATGGCGAGATCGCCCGCTTCGCCGACGTTCGCGGAGCAGTGCATCGGTAGCGACTCGCGCAGGGGCAGAAGGTAGTTCATCACCGTGAACACGGACTTCTTGATCTCGCCCGCATAACGGGTTCCGCCGATGAGAATCATGCGGCGCCGAAAGTTGACGATGACGAACGTTCCGGTGCGCGTGCCGTCGCGCTCGGGATCGGCTTGGAAGAGCGCGGCATCCACCACCGTGAATTCGGGGACGAAATCCGACGGAAGCCTTTCGGGCGTGATGAAGAGATGGCGCGCGAAGAGGCTCTGCCATGCGAGTTCGGTGTAGACGCGCACCGGCAAGCGAAACCGCTCGTCGGCGCCGACGTAGCAATCGAGAGCGTAAACGTCCCGCTCGCGGAGGTGTTCCTGCACGCGCTCGAACAGCGCATCGAAGCGCGCCTCGTCGATCGGTTGATTGACGTCACCCCAGTCGATGTGCGTCTCGCTGCCGGGCTCGCGGACGAAGAACTTGTCCTTGGGAGAGCGGCCGGTATGTGGCCGCGTGTCGACGATGATCTGGCCCTCGGGTCCCAGCGCGGCCTCGCCGCGCTTGAGGGCGTGCTCGACGAGCTCGGCAGCGGAGAGGTTCTCCCATAGCGTCGCGGCGCGCAGTTTATCCGGAACGGTAAGCATGCGTTCTCCTCTTACTTTATATGAAAGCCATCCAAGCTCCAGGCGCTCGACCCAGAGCTGCGAACTGAAG
>DAHXOK010000115.1:0-3159 GCA_027364935.1 Vulcanimicrobiota bacterium
CCGCTTTGCGACACGGCCGAACCGCTGAAGTGAAAGATCGGATCGTAGAACCACCCGACCGGCGTCCCCGAGCACGTCGCCGGCCGGTACGTCGAGCTTTGCGCGACTTCTCGCGCGGCTTGATCGTCGCCGTGGTTCGTGGAAGAAATGATGCGCGTGACCGTGTGCGAACCGTTAGGATTGATCTGCACTTGCACGCGGACCGTTCCGTTGCCGGTCGTGGGCGTTGCGTGGGCGCCCATCGTGGCGAGATGCGGAGCGACGAGGTTGCCCCGGCATTGCGCCGCGAGAGAGGGAGCCGCGCACAGCGCTACGGCCGCGGCGCCGACGGTTACGGTGGTGAGAAAAAAGCGATTCATGGAGCCTTGTTCCTTCTAGCTCTCGTGGGCGGCTACGATGTGGTGCAGACTCTTCAACTCCCTTGCGCTCAAGAAACGCGCCTGGCCCGGACGGAGTTCCCCAAGCGCAACGGGGCCAAAACGCACCCGTCGCAGCGAGAGAATTCGGTATCCGAGGGCATCGAGCATACGACGTATCTGGCGGTTCTTCCCCTCCTGCAGCGTCAGCTCAACCGACGAACGCCGGCGCGACGTCCCCAGGACCCGCACGCGGCAGGGACGCGTATGCAGCGCGGGCAGCGCCAAGCCATCGCGCATCGCACGAACGTCTTCGTCGGCAACCGGTCCCGCGATTTCGACGCGATAGGTCTTCTCCACGCCGAAGCGGGGATGCGTCAGGCGATAGGCAAGCTCGCCGTCGTCCGTGAGCAGGAGCACGCCGGAGCTGTCGTAATCGAGGCGGCCCACCGGGACGACGCGCCGGGCGTCGCGTGGGACGAGATCGGCAACGGTGCGCCGGCCCTGGGGATCGCGCATCGTCGTAACGACGCCGACCGGCTTGTGCAGCACCAAGTACGTTTTGGCTGCCGGCGCGGTAACCGGCTCCCCGTCGACGTCGATGCGATCGCTCTGCGCCACGGTCGAGCCGAGGGCGCGCTCGATCCGGCCGTTGATGCGAACCCTGCCCGCCGCGATGATGGTGTCCGCCGCGCGGCGCGACGCCACCCCCGCCTCGGCGAGAAACTTATTGAGTCGAGTCTTCACGCATCGCGACGAATACGCCTACGCGCGACAAGCTCCTAGTACTTACCGTTTCCCTCGTCGCGCGAAGAGCGCGACATCGACATCGCCTCTTTCGTGACGGTCTGGAGGAACTCGTCGTTGGTTCGGGTCTGCGACATCTTGTTGAGAATGAGCTGCGTCGAATCGGTATCCAGGACGGCGGTTGCGCGCCGCAGCATCCAGACTTTCTGCATGACGTCGGGGACGAGTAGCAGTTCTTCGTGGCGCGTTCCCGACTTCTTGATGTCGATCGCCGGGAAGATGCGCGACTCCGCTAGCTTGCGCGACAAGTTGAGCTCCATGTTTCCGGTGCCCTTGAACTCCTCGAAGATGACGTCGTCCATTTTCGAGCCGGTTTCGATGAGCGCGGTGGCGATGATGGTGAGCGAGCCGCCTTCCTCGATCTTGCGCGCGGCGCCGAAGAAGCGCTTGGGCTTGTGGAGCGAGGCGGTATCGAGTCCACCCGAGAGCGTGCGCCCCGACGACGCCACGACCTGATTGTACGCGCGCGCGAGCCGGGTGATCGAGTCGAGCAAGATCACGACGTCTTTGCCCATCTCGACGAGCCGCTTCGCGCGTTCCATCGCCAGCTCGGCGACGGCGGTGTGGTTCTCGGGATGCTCGTCGAACGTCGAGGCGACGACTTCGCCGTCGATGGTGCGTTGCATGTCGGTGACTTCTTCCGGGCGCTCGTCGACGAGCAGCGCGATGATGTGCGCCTCGGGATGATTGATCGAAATCGAGTTCGCAATATTCTTTAGCAGCGTCGTCTTGCCGGCCTTCGGCGGCGAGACGATGAGCGCGCGCTGCCCTTTTCCGATCGGGCAGAAAAGATCGATGATTCGGGTCGAGAGCTGCGTCGAGCGGACCTCGAGATGGAAATGCTCGTTCGGGTAGATCGGCGTTCCCTTTTCGAAGTTTCTGCGCCCACGCATCGCCTCAGGATCGGTGCCATTGACGGTGTCGACCCGCACCAAGCCGAAGTATTTCTCGCTCTCTTTAGGGCGTCGCGCCTGCCCTTCGATCATGTCGCCGCGGCGCAACTCGTAGCGACGAACCTGCGTCTGGCTGACATAGATATCTTCGTTGCCGACGACGTAGCCCGCGCGCCGGAGAAAGCCGTATCCCTCGGGAAGGACGTCGAGGATTCCGCTTGCGGCTTCGATTCCCGACCGCGCCGCTTGCGCGGCGAGAATCTGCGCGATCAGCTCGTCCTTCTTGACCTTGGCCGGTGCGAGCACCTCGACGTTAAACTCTTTTGCAACCTTCACGAGATCGGTCTTCGTCTTCTCTTCGAGCTGCGCCGACGTGAGCATCGGCGGCATCTCGACTTGTGGAAACGGCTCGCGGAATTGCTGCGGTGGACCGCCAAAGTGACGCCGGCGCGAACGGTGACGGCGACATGCGCCGCCTTGCGGGAGATTGTTATCGTTGCGTTGTTCCAAAGTGTTAGGATTCTCCGATAGTAGCCCACATCGGTACAACGACGATGCGCATCGAGTAATGCGTAGTCGGCGACGTGGGCAGGGAGCGCGCCCACACTATACCACGGCTAGGGTATCGATTCAAGCGGGCGAGAGCGAGCGCGGCCCGCTGACGAAACGATTACCCCGTTCGTAGAACCGAAGCAAGCGCGTCGAGGCGCGGCTCACGCCGATGCGGCGCGACGCGCCGACGGTGCGCCGCACCCGATCTGGAGGCGCGAGCCAGAGCGGCGCGTCACCAAAAAGGGTGATCCCGTCGAATCGCCGATCGATCGCGAGCGCGCGACACAAACGTCCCGGACCGCGGCACAGGTCCGTAACGACGGCAGATCCGCGACGCGCACACATCAGCTCGACGCCGCGCAGCGGTTCGAGCGCGCGCACGAGAACGCCGCCGCCGACGTCGCACTCCTCGCTCGAGAGATTGAAGCAGAACGACGACCCATAAATAGCGTAGACGTACGCGTGGTGCGCCGGCAGGAAGAGCGACGCGTTACGCGGCGTCTTGCCGCCGTAATGGTGCGCCGCCGGGTCTCCGGGCGGATATGCTTCGG
>DAHXOK010000115.1:3169-3420 GCA_027364935.1 Vulcanimicrobiota bacterium
CGGCAGGCTACGAGGCCCTGCGGCGCTTCGTGCGCGAGAACGTATCCGATCAGCGCACGCGCGAGCGCGGTCGTTTCGGCGGGAAGATCGTCGGGTGCAATGGGTTTGTAGGGCAGCGTGCGCCGCTCTACGCGGCGATCCGCATCGAGACCTCTGCGAGAGCGCGCGCCGCCAGATCGTTCGGCGCGGCGCTGGCTCGCAAGCGAATCGCCTTGAACGCGTTGAGGGCACAGCGGGCCCGAACGTACGGG
>DAHXOK010000116.1 GCA_027364935.1 Vulcanimicrobiota bacterium
GACGACCTGGTCTTGGCCGACGTACTCGGCGAAGGTTCGCGGCCGTAGGCTCGCGGTGTAGAGCTCGTCCTCGAGCGTCTCGTGCGCGTCGATGGCACGATCATCGCCTTGCGGGCCCAAAAGGCGTTTGCGCGCGTCGCTCACGCCGGCACGTCCTTGAGCGCGCGGTTCGTACGCCGGCGATAGATCTGCGCGAGCAGCGTCTCCGCGTCCGCGACCTCGGGAACTCCCTCGAGCGTCTCGCGAATCATCGTCTCGGCCTCCGGGCGGCGATATTCGAGCTGCAGCAGCACGGCGAGTGCTTCTTCAGCGAACTCCGGTAACCCGCGTTTGACGTCCGGAGCCGGCGCGGGCGCGTCTTGAATGAGAAGAAAGCGTGCGACCTTACCTTGCAGTTTTGCGACGATGTCGCGAGCTTTCTGCTGGCCGATTCCCGGCAAGGACTTCAAGAACGTATAATCGGCGCGCTCGATCGCGTGCGCGATCGCCGACATCGGCTCCGAGAACGCGCGCGCCGCGGAACGCGGCCCGATCGACGCCACGCTCAAGAGTGCCTCGAAGAACGCGCGCTCGACGACGTTGTGAAATCCGTAGTACGTAAAGCGCGCGCTGTTTCCGTCGATGTTGAGGACGGCATAGATCTCGAGTGCGACCCGCTCTCCAGGAGACGAGGGGACTTTCTGGGCGACGCACGGCGGTAGGAGAATCTCGTACCCGAGCCCCGCAACGTCGACCACGGCCGACTCCGGCCGCCGCTCGACGAGTACGCCTTCTATTCGAGAGAACACGACCGCCCCTACGCCTTTGCCGCGCGTGCCGGGACGTCGCGGCCGTTGCGGTGGTGAAATGCCAATGCGAGCGCCAGGGCGTCGGAGACGTCGTGCGGGCGGGGAACGCTGCGTAGTCCGAGCATCCGCGCCACCATCGCGCCGACCTGTTCCTTACGCGCGCTTCCCGAGCCCACGAGCGCGCGCTTCACGTGCGCGTGGCCGATCGTGTGAACGGGAATGCCGGCCTGGGCGCTTGCGAGCGCGAGGACGCCTCGCGCGTGGCCCATGAGAATCGCCGTTCCGGGGCTCTTGTACGTCGTGTAGAGTTCTTCTATGACGACGACGTTCGGACGCGTCTGGGTGATGATCTCAACGATCGCGGCGTGGAGCTGCTGCAGCCGCAGCTCGAGCGCGCCGTCCGTCGGGGAGACGACGCCCGCTTCAACGAGACGCACGCGCGTGCCGTTGCCGTCGATGACGCCATATCCCGTGACCCGCAAGGCTGGATCGATGCCTAAGATCCTCATGAACTGTTGACGACGAGTACGACGCTTGAGCCGGGAGAGAGCGTCGTGCCCGCGATCGGATCCGTGCCGATTACTCGACCGCCTGCTCCCTCTTCCGACGTGTAGCGCAACGAGGAGACCGAATAGCCGGCCGCCTCGAGCGCAGCGCGCGCCTGTCGGATCGACAATCCGTCGGTGTCGGGCACTTCACCGGGAACCGAAAGCGTAATGGCGACGCGGGAGTCGGATGGGGCCTGCGCGCCTCCCTCCGGCTGCTCGCCGATGACGGTGCCGTTGGAGACCGGCTGAACCGAGAACTGCACCGACACGGCGAAGCCGGCTTGCTGGAGCTGCGCGATCGCCTCCGCGTAGCCGGTACCGACGACGGACGGTACGACGATCCCTCCGGCGGCTTGCTGCGGTACGCTGAGCGAAAACATGTTTACCGCGACGTGAACGACGGCGCCGCGCGCAATCTGCTGGCCGGGCACTGGATCCTGCGATGCGACGGTGTTTGGCTGGTCGCCCGGAATAGCAACCTGTTGCGCGGTATCGAGCGTAACCCCCATGTGCTGGGCGACGGTCTCCGCCCGGTCGAGCGGCATCCCGACGAAGTTGGGCACGAGCATCGGCTGCGGACCCTGCGAGACGATGAGCGTAATCGTGCTTCCCTCGCGAACGCGCGCCCCCGGAGCCGGCCGCTCGTCGACGACGCTATCCTTCGTCGAGTTGTCGTAGCGCTGCACGATGCGCACGAGGAATCGGTCGTCCTGTAGGATGCGCTGCGCGTCTCGTGAGGAGAACCCGCGCACGTCGCGTAGCCCAAGCGTCGGCAGACCGTTGCTGATGAAGAGCTCGACGGTCGAGTTTCTCGCGACCTTCGTCCCTGGGGCTGGATTCTGCCTGATGACGTGCGCGAGCGCAACGGTATTGCTGCTGCTGTGAAAGATCTTCGTGGAAAGATTGGCATTTGCAGCATCTTGCACCGCCTGGGCGTCCGTCTCTCCCACGTAGTTCCCTACACTGATCGTCGCTCCGAATTCCGGAAGCGGGCGGCCAAAAATCCAAAATCCGATCGCCATCGCCGCCGCGAGCGCGACGACAAGAATCGCCGCATTCGCACCAGCCGACCCGCGGCGCTCGCTCTCGTAGTCGGACGAGCGGTCAGGCATCTTCGAGCGTCGCGGCGGCAGATCGAGCGCCAGGCCGCGTCCCGGCGCGTCGCTCTCGATACGATACGCGGCGACGCTTGGACGCTCGCGCGCTTCGCGTAGCGCAGACGCGACCTCGCTCGCCGATCCGAAGCGGTGCGCGGGAGCCTTCTGCAGCAGCCGGTTGACGATCGCGGCGAGTGCCGGGCTCACGCTGTGTTTCTCCGAATCGATCGTAGGGACGGGATCGGAGATGTGCTTCAACGCAACCGCTACCGGGGAATCGCCCGCGTACGGCAGCGACCCCGTCAGCATCTGATACAGCACGACGCCGACGCTGTAGAGATCGGATGCCGCGCCGAGCTCGTGTCCTTGCGCCTGCTCCGGCGAAACGTAGTAGATGCTTCCCATGACCAACCCCGGAGTCGTGACGGCCATCGTCTGCTGCGAGATCGCGCGCGCGATACCGAAGTCGGAGAGTTTTACGACGTCGTCCTTGGTCACGAGGATGTTTGCCGGCTTGATGTCGCGGTGTAGCAGCCCCTGGCGATGGGCGTAGGCGAGACCGGTGCAGACCTGCACGGTATAATCGATCGCCACCGGCTCGGGAAGCTTCCCGTCGGCGGCCAGGATCTCGGCGAGCGATGCGCCGTCGACGAGCTCCATGACGATGTAGTAGAGATCGCCTTCGCGCCCAACGTCGTACGTGTTGACGATGTTCGGATGCGAGAGCGATCGCAGATGCAC
>DAHXOK010000117.1 GCA_027364935.1 Vulcanimicrobiota bacterium
GACCGCGACGACGCCGGGAAAGGCTTTGCGGATGCCGCGCATTCGCAGCGCCGGCGTCGTCACGGCAGCGGCACCGGGCGGAACGCGGCTTCGCCGGCGCGTGTATACGGCGGCGATATGCGGCCGTCTTCGATGGCCCGCTCGATGCGCGCGAGACGAGCCAATCGCGCGGGGCCGATGGCCGCCTTCGTGTACCGAAAATCCGTGAGGCCGATCGCGTGCTGCTTGAGGCCGAGCACGAGGTGGCCGGTCAAGGGATGACCGAGTTGAATGGCTCTGGCGACGTCGAAGACGGCGACGTTCACTTTCTTGACCATCGACGTGAGAATTTTGCCCGGTGCGAGCGCGTCCTGATCCGAGTCGACGCCGATGACGTAGTCGCCCGAGCGTTGCTTCACGGAATCGATCGCGCCGAGCGTCGCCTTTCCGGCGGCCGCATAGACGATATCGGCGCCGTCGTCGAACAGAAGATCCGTCAGTTCTTTGCCGGCCGCAACGTCGTCGAAGCTGCCGACGTACTTGACGTCGACGCGCGTGCGCGGATCGACCTCGCGCGCGCCTGCGACGAAGCCCGCCTCGAACTTTTCGAGCAGCGGGATGTCTTGACCGCCGAGAAACGCGATATGATGCGTTCGCGACATCATGGCGGCGAGCGCGCCCGCGAGGAACGATCCGTCCTCCTCTTTGAACGTGACCGAGACGACGTTCGGGTCGGGAACCACCGCGTCGATGATCGCATAGTGCTGCGACGGATTGGCTTGCGCGACTTCGTCGAGATCGCGGCTCATAAGAAATCCGATCGCATAGATCATGTCGAAGCGCAGATTCGAGAGCGCGCTCAGGTTCGGTTGATAGTCGGCTGCGGAGCGCGACTGCAGCACCTGAATGTACGCACCAAGGCGCGCTTGCGATGCAAGCAAGCCGCGGTACGCGGAATCGTTGAAGGATCGATCGCCCAGGCCTCCCACGTCGGTGACCATGCCGAGCGTGAGTTGTCCGGGCCGCGGGCCGCGATGATGCCAAGCGCAACTCGGAAGGACAAGTGCGGCGGCAAGAGCTGCAAAGAGGAACCGCAGCGGAGCCATTCCCGCCGAAGTACGTCCGCAGCGCGCCCGACGCCTGCGGGAGAATGGGAAAGGGGAGAGTAACCGCGTTTCATGAGCGTGCCAGATCTGCGCCGCGGCCCGCCGCGCCGCTGGAATGAGTCGCTCGGTCAGATTCGCTGGCTGCCGAGGCTCATCGACAAGGCGCGGGCGGCGATCGAGGGCACGCTCGGCGACTATTTCTACGGCCAGAGCCCGATGGATCGTGCCCTGTTGCGGGAGCTCGGAGGGATAGGCCATCGGGAGTTCGCGCGAATCGTCTCGAACGCGCCGGCCGACGGCGACGTGCTCGCGGCTTTACAGGCGCGCTCGCCCGAAGGCGTTCGTGCCGCGCGAATCTGGAGCGACGCACTCGTGCGCCGGCACGCGCTCTTCCTTTTCGTCGTCGATCTCGACGATGGCTATCTCGGCCGTCGCTGGATGCTGGTGCGCGCGCCGCTTCGCTTGGGCTTGGCCGTCTTCGCGCGAGCGATCAAGATGGTGTGGCCGTCGCGAGCAGTCGACGGGTTATGAAGCGCGTCGACGTCATCGGCGTGCCGATGGATCTGGGAGCGAGCCGGCGCGGCGTCGACATGGGGCCGTCCGCCGTTCGCTACGCGCGCCTACACGACCGGCTCACCGCACTCGGAATACACGGCGTCACGGACCACGGCAATCTCTACGTGCCGATTCGCGAAGCCATGCAAAGCGGGGATCAGCAGGTGCGGTACTACGACGTGATCGACGAAGTGTGCGGGCGCCTCGCAGGGGTCGTCGAACGCGTCGTCCGCGACGGGGGCTTGCCGCTCGTGCTCGGCGGAGATCATTCTATCGCAATGGGAACGCTTGCGGGTTTGCGCGCTGCCTACGAGCGCCCGGCCGGACTCATCTGGATCGACGCACACGCCGACATCAACAGCCCGGATAGCTCTCGTACCGGAAACGTGCACGGAATGCCGCTCTGGTTTGCGCTCGAGCGCGGCGACGCGCGTGCGGAACAGACGGTGCTCATCGGCTTGCGCGACGTCGACGAAGCGGAGAAGCGCATCCTGCGCGAGCGCGGCGTTCGCGCGTTCTCTATGACCGAGGTCGATCGGTTTGGAATGGCGCGCGTCATGGAGGAGGCGCTCCGCATCGCGGGCGCAGACGACCGCCCCATGCACGTGTCGTTCGATTTGGACGCCATCGATCCGAGCGAGGCTCCCGGAACCGGAACGCCGGTTAAAGGCGGCCTGAGCTACCGGGAAGGACACTTGGCGATGGAGATGCTCGCAGAGTCGGGGCGCCTGGGCTCGATGGAGATGGTGGAGATCAACCCCATCCTCGACCGGTCGAACCAGACCGCGTCGCTCGCCGTGGGCCTCGTCTGCTCGGGGCTGGGGAAATCCATCCTATGACGAAAGGCGCTACCGCTATGACGAAAACCGATATCGTGCTCTATCAAGCCGAATGGTGCCCCTACTGCGCGCGCGTGCGTTCGGCGATGACCGACCTCTTGCTCGACTACACGATCGTGAACGTTCCGCGCGATCATTCCGAGCGGATCGTGCTGCAAGAGATCTTCGGTGCGACCGGGATTCCGTCGATGGTCGACGGCAACGTGAAGATTGCCGACGACGACGATGCGATCGTCAAACACCTGCAGACGCGGTACGCCCGATGAGCGATGCAGTGACGGCCGACGAGCGCAACTGGGCGATGTTCGCGAACCTCGCCGGGCTCTTCTTGCTCTCACACATTCCGTTCGCCAACGTCATCGCGCCCTTGCTCGTGTATCTCAGAGCCAGAGACCAGCACTGGCCGTTTGCGTTGCAGCACGCTCGCGCCTCGCTGAACTTCCAGATCACGTTTACGCTGGGGATGATGCTCGGTCTCGTGCTGGCCGTTGCCTCGTGCGGCGGCGCGATCGCCGCGCTCATCGCGCAAGGAAATCGCATCGAGAGCGACGGACCTCCGCTCGCATTTCTCG
>DAHXOK010000118.1:0-261 GCA_027364935.1 Vulcanimicrobiota bacterium
GCTGGCGGGACCGGCACCCACGAAGAGAACGTCGACTTCAAGTTGATCGCGCTGCGGCATACGTTGTACAACACTCCGGAAAAGCAGATTGCACCAACGGTTCGAGCTACACCTAAACGATCATTTGTGAAAACCCTGAGAAAGCGCGTCGATCGCAGCCGTCACCGCAATCTCGTGCATGGAGAGCCGGGCTTCCCACGCATGCGCACCGGGCGTTTCGTGCGTCAGCACCCGGGCGGCCGCGCCCCGAGCGAGCAGCAG
>DAHXOK010000118.1:325-3015 GCA_027364935.1 Vulcanimicrobiota bacterium
CCTCCGACGATGCTGCCCTCGGCACGATGGTCGGCGGTGATGCGCCCCCGTTGGAACGTCATCACCTTCAGCGCCAGCGGCGAGCCGAGATCGAGCGCTACGAGCGGCTCGACCGGCAAGCCGGCCCGGTCGATCGCCGCCACGACCGCTACTCCCAGCTCGTCTCCGCCGTACTCGTAGCAGTAAAACCCCGCCGCATCGCGGTCTTCGTGAAGGTCGATCGAGAGCGCGAATTTGCGATTGCGGTTGGACGTAACGATCGCGCGGGCTTCAGGAGATTGCCCGCCGCGACCAAAGGTGCGATTAACGTCGAGCCGGTCGACGCTCTCACGCGTCCGCGCATCGTAGCCGCTCGGGTTCGTACACGGCCAGATGCGATAGGAATAGCGCCGGTCGAGCGCGCCGCTTTCCGCCAATCGCAGGAGCGCCGCGGGCCCTGCAGGTTCGTCGCCATGGACGCCCGCGCTCAACGCGATACACGGCAGCGCGGGATTCCCGATTTCGACGCACAGCAAGGTCCGCGCTGCGTTGACGCATGCGACCTCTCGCACCGCAACGTCGTCGCGCGAGCGCCGAAGGGATTTCCAGCGCGCTTCGAGCTCCCGGTAGGTGGCGTTCTGCATCCGTGGGGAAGTTAGGGCACGATATGCAGAGTTCCGTCTATGCCGGCGCGATATGAAGCGCAGCTTCGCCAGCGACAACAACGCTCCGATCGCACCGGAGATCCTTGCGGCAATCCTCGAAGCCAATCACGGTGATGCCGTCGGATACGGGCGCGACGAGTGGACGCAGCGAGCGATCGGGCGCTTTCGCGAACATTTCGGCGAGCGTACCGATGTTTATTTTGCCTTCAACGGCACCGGCGCGAACGTCGTCGCGCTCAGTTGCGTGACCAAGCCCTGGGAGGCCGTGCTCTGCCCCCTCACCGCGCACCTCCAGACCGACGAATGCGGCGCGTTCGAGCGATTCACCGGGTCCAAAGTAATCCCGATTCCCACGCGTGACGGCAAGCTGCGCATCGCGGATCTCGAGCCCTATCTGCATGCGGGCCACGACGAACACCATCCGCAGCCGCGCGTCATCTCGATCTCGCAATCGACCGAGTACGGCGACGTATACGAACCCGACGAGGTTCGCGAGCTCTGCGCATTCGCCCACGCGCGCGGCCTCTACGTTCACGTCGACGGCGCGCGTATTTCGAACGCGGCGGCCGCGCTCGGGACGACGCCGCGCGCGCTTACCGTCGATTTGGGCGTCGATATACTCACGTTCGGAGGCACCAAAAACGGCCTGATGTTCGGCGAGGCCATCTGCTTCTTCGATCCCACGCTCGCGGCGAACGTGGCGCCGTTCGCCCGCAAACAGGGCATGCAACTGGCGTCGAAGATGCGCTATGTCGCGGCGCAGTTCGAGGCGCTGCTCACCGAGGATCGCTGGCTTCGATACGCTTCCCATGCCAACGCCATGGCGGCCCGCTTGCTCGAGCGCATCCGAACGATCGAAGGCGTGCGCATCACGCGCAACGCCCGCTGCAACGCCATCTTTGCCACCATGGATCGCGCGGCGATCGCGCGCGCTCAAGAACGCGTCTTCTTCTACACCTTCGACGAGGCGCTGCCGGAAGTTCGCTGGATGACGCACTGGGCCACGACGGAGGACGACATCGACGATTTCGTGCTGGCCGTCAAGGAATCTCTCGCGACGTGAGCCACCGTACGGCAACCGCGAACATCGGCGGCGTTCGCGATGGGCTCACGGCAAAGATCGACGACCTTCGCGACGGACTCACGACGAAGATCGACGGTCTGCGCGAAGAATTAACGGCAAAGATCGATGGCCTGCAGTGGCGGATGACCGCGTTGATCGTGGGGACTTGGATTACGACGATCCTTGCCGTGCTGTTCCACCGTTAAGAGGGCAATTCGCGGAGCAGCGAGAGCCACAGGCGGCGTTCGCGTGCCGGGCGCACCAGCGCGGCCAACGCGCGCACGCGCCGCCGCAACCCCGTCGCAAGTCGCGGGTCGCGCGCGAAGCGCTTGAGTAACGCCGCGCACGCGGCGGTATCGCCTGCCGGGAAATAGCCCGGATACGATGCGCCCAAGATCCCCCGATTCCAGGAAATATCCGAAGCGAGAACCGGAACGCCGGCAGCGATCGCCTCGCTGAGCACGTTTGCACCCCCCTCCATGCGCGAAGAGAGCACGAGCAGATCGCTCTGCCGCAGTATTCGCAACGCGCGGGCGTGCGTCACCTCGCCGAGCCATCGATACCGTGCGTCGGCGCCCGCGATGCGCTCGGCGGCGCGCGCAAAGCGCGGCTGCAGGGCCCACCCGGCTTGAATGACGCGAAGCGACACGTCGCGCGGTATCCTCCGCAACGCATAAGCAGCGCGCAACGGATCCTTCTCGTATCGCAGATGGCCGAGTACGCAGACCTGCAGCCCCGCACGACGCGGTCCCGCGCCTATCCGCGCCGGCGACGACTGCACGATCGCGCGCGCCTTCGCTCGAACGGCGCGCGGCAGATAGCCGATGCCGTCGGGCTGGAGCGTAACGATCGCATGCGCGGCGCGCATCGCGCGTTGTGCGAGCTTGCTGCTCGCGATGTCACGATACAGATCGGTTCACGTCATCACGACGATTAACGGACGGGCAGGGAAGGCGCGCGCAAACGCGAGGGCCGAACGAGCG
>DAHXOK010000119.1 GCA_027364935.1 Vulcanimicrobiota bacterium
ACGAATACCTGTGCATCGCCACCATTCGCACTGCGTAAATCGACGAAAAGTATTGGTGTTCATCGCGCTCCGTTCATTATCTCGCCTTCTCCAACTGGCTCGCGAGGGTCTGATACGGAATCTCGCCCGCGTTGACGTAGAGAATCTTCTTGTTCGTTCCGATGATGACAATGGTCGGAAAACCGCCTTGGATGTACTCGTTGGCGACGGCGAGCTGCGGATCGAAAACCGCCACGGGATACGCCACGTGAAAGCGCTCGATAAAATTGAGAAGATCCGCCTCCGACTCAGGCGTGCTCCCGTCCATTCCGGTCGTACTGCCCGGAACGGTGATGAAGGCGATGCGCGACCCAAAGGCTGCGTACAGTCTGTTCAGCACCGCGGTCTCGTGCTGGCAATGCGGGCACCAGCTCGCGAAGATCTCGAGCAGGACGGGACGGCGCTGCTTGCCGAGGTCGAAGAGGCCGGCCGTGGAGGGGATATGGAACTCCGGCGCCGTGCTGCCGGCTTGGAGCGTGCTCATCGCCGGAGCGTAGGAGGCGCTCTGAAGGTTCTGCGGCGGATGAAGCGTCCGGACGACGACGATTGCGACGATGATGCCGAGTATGGCGATGGAGAGCAACGCGTACATAAGGGTCCGGCGATCTTGCATTATCGATCCTTCCTGGCAGCGCGCGACAACGTTGCGTCGAGCGCGAGGGAGCCCGGTGACCACCGAGCGATCAGCGCGGCGAGCGCCGCGAGGGCCGCGTCGACGCCGACGTGCGGCCAGTCTGCCGTCGCGGCGTCACCCGGCCCGAAGCAGCCGCAGTTCGCCGGAATATGTCGTACGACCGCCGACGCTACCGCCGCGGCATAGACGAGGAACATCGCACACACGCTCGCCGAGGCGATACGCGTGAAGAGCCCGATGACGAGATAGAAGCCAAAGATCAGCTCGAGCGGAGGAATCGCGATCGCCAGCGGCACGACGACGGCACCGGGAAGCAAGCGATATCCTGCGATCGCCGCTGCGAGAGACTCGGGGTGCAAGACCTTGAGAGCGCCCGTGGCGAGCAGTAGCCCTCCCACGAGAATGCGCAGCGCGAAGACCAGCCAAGCCATTCACGAGCCTTTTGCGCCATTTCCGCTAGGGTGCCTGCCGCACGCGGCGTAGGGTAGGAGTGCTGTGCGTTTCGTCCTCCTCGCCGTCATCGTTGCCGCGCTCGCAGCGTGCGGCCCCAACGTCGTCTTTACCGGGACCGCGTTAGTACCGGTGCGCCCTGCCCCGAACTTCACGCTCGTGGATCAATCCGGCCATGCGTGGAGTCTTGCGTCGCAGCGGGGAACGAGCGTCGCCCTCTATTTCGGCTACACGCACTGTGCGGACGAGTGCCCCCTGACGGTTGCCAAGCTCGCTCGCGCCATTGACGATCTTCCCCTGGACGATCGCGCGGAAGTTGCGTTCGTCACCGTCGATCCGGCGCGAGATACGCCGCGCGTCCTCGCAGCCTTCGTTCGCCGCTTTCGCGGGGCTAGGGTCGTCGGCTTGACCGGAACGCAACGCGCGCTCGCGCGCGTGTACGCAGCCTACCACGTTTGGAGGCAGCGCATTCCCGGAAAGGCACGACGCGGCGGCTATGCGGTCGCTCACGCGTCGCCGGTTTTCCTGATCGACGGTCGCGGAATGCTTCGCGTCGTTCACGACGACGGCGACGCGCAAAGCGCCTTCGTTCACGATCTCCGCGAGCTGAACCGATGATACTCGGTGCGCTCATTCTTGCGGCATCGCTGATTCCGGTTCACGGGTTCGTGCTCGACGTGCAGGGCCGAACGACGGCTATCATCCGAACCGACGTCGTACCGGAAATGCTGCCGTCGCAGACGCGGCGTTACCGGCTCTCCCCACGCACCGCGCTGGCGACGGGAGACGGGGTCGATGGTTTCGTCGACACGTCGACGCGCCCGTGGACGCTGCGCGATCCGGTTGCCGCAGGACATTTCGTTCCCGGGCTTCCGGATGCCGGCCGCGTCGTGGCGGTCGATATCGGAAGCCCGCTGCCCGAGGCGCTGCTCGTGGACGAGCGGGGACGGCTCCTTTCGCTGCAGCGCGCGTTCGCCGGAAAAACGCTATTGTTGAGCTTCATTTTCACGCGTTGCCCGGACCGGGATCTCTGTCCGGCAATCAGCGGGAAGTTCGCCTACTTGCAATCGCACCTGGACCCGGCGCGCTTCGCGCTCGCCGAGATCACGCTCGATCCGCCGTACGACTCGCCGCGCGTGCTGCAGAGCTACGGTCGCGGCTACGGCGAGAACCCCGCGATCTGGAGCATCCTCACCGGACGAGGATCGACGATCGTGCGGCTCCTCGACGCGTTCGGCATCGACTCGCTGCGCGTGAGTTCGAGCGCCTTCATCCACAACGACAAGCTTTTCATCGTCGCCTCGAACGGCCGCGTCGCGGACGTCATCTTGACGGCGGGCTGGAATCCCGACGACGTCGTCGCGCAAGCGCGTTCGATAGCCGGGCTCGCAAGCAATCCGTTCGAACGCTTCAAGCTCTCGCTCATCTCGGACGTCGTAGCGATCTGCGGCGGAAGCCAGTGGGCCGGGATCGTGATGCTCGAGCTGGCGCTCTTCTTCATCATCCTGCTCTTCGTCTCGGGCGCGCTCTGGTTCGTCGCCCGCACCCTCTGGGGGAAACCGTAAAGACGAGACATCCTCCTGCTCCCCTTCTTTTCCCGCTCCCCGCCCCCGCGGTCGGGTATCGATCCTCGGCGGCACCGTTTCGTCCTTTCGGTTGAGAAGAGTTGCATAAGGCAACTCCACTTTATTGGCGCACAACCGCTGTAGGCCGACGATGGCATTGCCTGTGTCATCCTGAGCGTAGCGCCGAAGGCGCGGAGTCGAAGGACCGGCGATGGCATTGCCTGTG
>DAHXOK010000011.1:0-12742 GCA_027364935.1 Vulcanimicrobiota bacterium
GCGATGCACAGCGGGGTTCGCGTCGTCGGTGAGATCGCGCGAGATCGCGTGAGCGCCCTTCTTCCCGAGCTGGAAGCGGCGCCGCTCGGCTCGGTCGTCCCGTGGATGCTCTGCGCGGAGCTCCTCGGCACCGCGATCGTGTATCGCGCGTCGCAGAGCGCGTCGCTGCAGCAGTATCGCGAATCGCTCTTGGAACGTTTTGCCTCGCTCGCCGACCAATCGGCGCAGATCTTTTGGAAGACGCTGGCGTCGGGCGAGGAGCCGGTCTTGCGCGAGCGGCTTGCAAGCGTGCTCGACGGCCTGCGCGGCGTTGCCGTGCTTGCCGCGACCGCCTAACGGCGGTGCCGATCCTCGGAATCGTAGCGGTCGTGCTGCTCGCGGCGAGCGTCTACCTTGCGACGGAGCTGCGCCGCCGCCGTAGCGCGCAAGAGGCGGTTGCCGTTGCGTTGACGCCGCCCGCGCTGCGCTGGACGAAGGAGATCGCCGGCGACGACGAGTTGACGGCGCAGGAACGGATTGCGATCGTCGAACGGCTCGGCTTGCTCGCAAACGATTGGAGCGCTGCGTTGCTCGAAGAGGCGCTCGACGACGAGTACGATGCCGTCGTGCGCGAGGCGGCATGGCGCGCGCTGCTGCGCGCTCGAGCGGACGAGCTTACTTCTTCCCGAAATACTTGACCAAGATCGCGCGCGCAATGGGTGCGGCGACGGCCGCGCCGTAGCCTCCGCTGCGGTCGACGTAGACTGCCAGCGCAAATCTCGGGTGATCGGTGGGCGCCCAACAGATGAACCACGTGGTGTTCGGTCCGTGCCCGCCTGCGGTTTCGACGGTGCCGGTCTTACCTGAGTACGGCAAGCCGGCGATTGCGAGTCCGTATGCGGTCCCGCCCGGATCCGTGACGCGCGCCATGCCGGCGCGAACGGCTGCGAGCGCTGCGGGCGAAGCCGGCACCTGACGGATGATGCGAATCGGAACGCGCCGCACGATTCTACCGTCCGGCGAGCGGATCTCCGTCACGACGTGCGGTTGGTAGAGCGTTCCGCCGTTGATCACGGCCGACGCGATGTTGGTCATCTGCAGCGGCGTCGCTTGCATTGCGCCTTGCCCGATGCCGAGGCTGCAGACGTCGCTCGGCTCGAGAGGGAGGCCGTAGTTTCTCTCCATCCACGCGTTGGTGGGCCAGTTTCCGCGGCCTTCGCCGGGCAGATCGACGCCGGTGCGATGATCGAGCCCGAAGAGCAGCGCCCACTTGCGCAGGCGCTCGTTTCCTAAGTACCAGGAGAGGCGGTAGAAGTAGCCGTCGCTCGACGCCGCGAGAGCCGGCACGAACGTCGTGTCGCCGAGGCCTCCGGCGGCGATGTCGCGCGCGAGATATCCGCCGCAGTTCCAAGCACCGCTGTCGTAAACCACTTCGTCCACTCCGATGACGCCTTCGGTGAGCGCGGCCGAACCCGTCACCATTTTGAACGTTGAGCCGGTCGGAGTCGCGGCCGCGATCGCGCGATCGAAGAGCGGCTCGAGCGGCGAGGTGAGATAGCTCTCGACCTCCGCCGAGCGCTGCTCCGAGAAATCGTTAGGGTTGAAGTTCGGAGCGCTCGCGAGCGCGAGGATCTCGCCCGTATACGGATCCTCGGCGACCACCGCGCCGGTGAGCGGGCGTCCGCGACCCCAACTCTGCAACCCTTGCGCCAGCGCCTCGTCGACGATGCGCTGCAGCCGCCAGTCGATCGAGGTGACGATGGCATCGCCCGGGATCGCCGGTTTCTGCGGGAACTCCGCGCCGCGCACAACCTGTCCCGACGCGTCGACCTCGATGCGTTCGCCACCGGGCTGCCCGCGAAGGTAACCGTCGTACTGCGCCTCCAAGCCGTCTTTTCCGACGACGTCGTTCTCCGTGTAGCCGAACCGGCGCAGACGTGCGTATTCGCTGGCGCTGATCTCTCCCACGTAGCCGAAGATGTGCGAGCCGAAATCGCCGTATGGGTATTCGCGGATCGGCTGCACCTCGAGATCGATGCCCGGAACGTCCGTCAAGATCTCCGATAGCCGCGCGACGGTCGGAACCGGCAAGTCGACTGCGAGGATAATCGGACCGTACGGCTCGTTCGCGACGATCTGAGCGAAGGAGGTATAGTCGATGCCGTGATGGTGGAACAGTCTGCGCATCAGCGTTCCTTCCGGCACCCCGATCGTCTGCGAAAGCAGCGTCATTTCGCGGGGCAGGTTCGCGATCTCGGACGGGATGAGTCCGACGACGAACGATGGCCGATTACGCGCGAGAATGACGCCGCGGCGATCGTAGATGAGACCGCGCGGCGCGGCGACGGGTATCAAGCGAATTTGGTTCTCGAGCGCTTCGGCGCGATATCTCGCACCATCGACGAGCTGAATCGTCGCGAGCCGCGCGACGAGAACGAGCAGCGCGAGTAGCATCAGCGTTGCAAAGACAACGATGCGCAGTGGAGGGCGCTCCCACGAAATACGGCGCCGCGCAGGGCGCACCGGCATCATCGGCGCCACGCCATTGCGCGCCGGCGATCGAAGCGGCGCGCCACGAACATTACCATGGCTGCCAGCGCGGCATTGAGCGCTCCTTGCAGGATCGCTTCGTGGAGGTGAATCGTGCCGAGGCCGGCGGGATAGCCTTCAACCTTCTTGATGCTCCAGAATACGAGGTCGCGTAGGAGCGTCGCGCCAGCGACGACGATCATGAAGAAGGGCATCGAGTCTTCGAAGAAGCGCCGCGTCGGCAGCGAGGCCAGCAACGCGGTGATCGCCGTTGCGAACGTCCATGCGCCACCGCCGTCGAACGCGATGAGATCCTCGCCGATTCCCGCGACCAAACCGAAGAGCGTCGCGCGCCAGATGTCCGAGCGCATCGCGTACCACACGACGGCGACGAGCACGAGGCTCGGCTCGACGTTGCGCACGACGGCGTAGTGCATGATCGTCGCCTGCGCGACGAGTGCGGCGAGGAGCCAGGCCAAGGCGACGCGCGCCGAAGGCCCGACATACCGCTCCGGCGCTCTACTTCGAGAGAACGACAACGCGATCGAGTGCGCCGAGTGCGACGGCGGGGCGAAGGACCGCTGTTTGATAGAGCGCGGCGTCGTTGCGATCGACAGCTACGATCGTGCCGATCGGGATGCCTGAGTTGAACGAACGGCCGTTTCCCGTCACGACCACGTCGCCGGTGCGCAAGTTGGCGTCCTGCGAGACGTACTGCATCCGCACGCTCGTGAGATTTCCTTGCGCGATGCCCCACCATCGTCCTCGCTCGACGATTGCGGGTATGCGGCTCGTGTAATCGGTAATGAGCAGCACCGTACTCGAGAAAGGTCCGACCTCCGCAATGCGCCCGACGACGCCCGATGGTGCGACGACGCCGTCGTCCGGCTTGATTCCCGCACGGGAGCCTCGGTCGATGGTCACGGTGCGCGATTCGTTCTCGGGAGGGAATCCGATGACGCGCGCCTCGACCCCGTTGGGATATTCGTCGACGACCGGCGCGATCGCAGCCTGTGACGCAGACGCCGCCAGCAATTCCTGGAGCCGAGCGTTCTCGGACTGGAGCCTGCCGTTCTCGCTGCGCAGGGTGGAGTTCTCCCGGCCGAGCTGCGGAACGGAGAGCACGGTCCCGCCGGCATCGCGCACGCCGCCCACGACCGCCGAGGTGAGCTCCTCGACGAACGCCACGACGGTCGAGCCGGCCCAGACGAGCGGGCCCGGCTCTCCGCTGCGCGCGGCATTTATCTGCAGAAGCAATAGCACAGCAGCGGCGACGATGATGCCGATTAGCGTGAAAAGCTTGCGTTCGTCTTGATACACGAGAAGATCGCCAAAATAGTCCGGCGGCCTCACTTCGCGGTCGAGAGCACAAATCCCGAGGAACGAAGCGTACGAATGAAATCGCCGAGCGGGAAACCCACGACGGTAAAGTAATCCCCGTCGATGCTCTCGACGAGCGCGGATGCGCGTCCTTGAATCCCGTATGCGCCGGCCTTGTCCATCGGCTCGCCGGTCGCGACGTACTCCAGGATCGCGTCCCGGTCGAGGTGACGGAATCGGACCGCCGTCGTCGACAGCCGCTCGATGCACCCGGCGGCGCCGGGAAGCCGCAGCGCGTAGGCGGTATGGACGCGGTGGACCCGCCCGGAGAGCATTTCGAGCATCGCCGTCGCTTCCGCCGGATCGCGAGGTTTTCCGAGCGGGCGGGAACCGATATCGACGACCGTGTCGGCGCCAACCACAGCCTCGCTTGGGTATCGCGCCTGGACGGCGTCGAGCTTTGCTCGGGCGTGGCGCTTCGCAAGCGTTGGCGGCGAGGCTTCGGGATCGTCGGGCTCGGCGTAGCCGCTCGGCTCGACGATGACGTGTAAACCGATGCTGCGAAGGAGCTCTTCTCGGCGCGGCGAGCCGCTGGCCAGCACGATACTGCCCAGCGGCGTGCTACCAATAATACGTGCCACGGAGTTGGACGTATCCGCCGGCATGGCGCCCGTATAGCTCGCGATGCGTGAAATGAATGACGCCGCCGAGGGCGTCGTACTCGTACTCTCCTTTCACGACGACGATGTCGCCGACGCGCAACGGAATAGGTCCGGTGAAATCGACACTCGTCTCGACGCGGACGGTGAGCGCGCAACCGCGGCGCAGGCGGAGGAGAAATCCCTCGTGCGGGCCGCTCGGGCCGAGTTGCGTTCCGAGCAGGCGAACCACGCTACCGTCGGCGATGACCTCCACGCGGCTATGCTGCCGTGCGTACGCGTTGCACACCAGGCCATCGTTGGGGCCGGGGGTGCAGGCGCAGAGGGCCAAGAGCGCCGCGGCGCTACGCCGGCTGCGCCGCCCCATGCCCGTAGAGGCCGCGCGCGCCGATGTACTCCCAGACGGCGTCTGGCACGAGGTAGCGGATGCTGTGATGTTGTGAGAGCAGCGAGCGTAGCAACGTTCCCGATTCCGGAAGCTCCGGCAGGTTCAGCGTGCGCACGCGCTCGCGCAGGTTCGACGGAATCGCGGCGATGACGCGCTGCACCGCTTCCGAGCGCACTCCCGAGCGCGGCGCGATGACGAACCGTTCCAGCGATTCGAGCACTTCGTCGAAACGCACCCACTGCGCGTTGACGAGCGAGTCCGCCCCGATGATGAATGTGAACGCGTCTGTGGGGTACTTCTCGCGCAACGCCGGAATGAGGTCGGCCGTGTATCCGCTCGCGTCGTCGCGCAGATCGGTGTCGTCGAAGACAAAGAACGGATTCCCGTCGATCGCGGCGCGAACCATCGCACATCGATCCTCTAGCGCCGTTTCCGGCTGCGCTCGATAGTGGTGCCCGCTCGTGGGGACGAAGAGCACGCGCTCGAGCCCTTCCATCAACCGGGCCGACTCGGCGAGGAAGAGATGCGCGTTATGGACGGGGTCGAAGGTGCCGCCGAAAATGCCGATTCTCACGAGTAGGTAAACTCATACGCGCCGATGCGCACCGTGTCCCCTTGCGCCGCGCCCATCGCGCGCAGGCGGCGTTCCACGCCGATGCGTTCCAGGGCGCGCTCGAAGCGCGCGAGCGATTCGTCGGAGTCGAAGTTCGTCATCGCCGCGAGACGCTCGACGCGCTCCCCACTGACGACGAAGGCTCCGTCCCGCTCGCGTTCGATGGTGAAGTCGTCTTTCGGCACCAAGTCGATGCGCGCCACGGGCTCGACGCGCGGCGGGGCGGGTGCCTGCGCGAGCGTTCGCGCGAGCGCGTAGACGAGCTCGGCAACACCCTCGCCGGTCGCGGCGCTGATGCCGGTGGCGTCGGGATATCGCTCGCGTATCTCCGCGAGACGAGCGCGTGCATCGGGCAAGTCCAGCTTCGAGATGCACAACAGCATGGGCTTTTCGAGCAACGCGCCGCTCCACGCGCGCAGCTCGCCTTCGATCGTCTCTTTGTCGCGTACGATTTCGTCGAGCGGCTTCGCGCCGTCGAGAAGATGCAGGAGCACGCGCGTACGCTCGACATGACGGAGAAAACGATCGCCGAGGCCGGCGCCTTCGTGCGCGCCTTCGATCAAACCGGGAACGTCGACCATTACGAACGATTCCTCACCTGACACGCGCACGACGCCGAGTTGTGGTTCGATCGTCGTGAACGGATACTCGGCGATCTTCGGGCGCGCCGCGGAGACCGCAGAGAGCAGCGTCGATTTCCCCGCGTTCGGAACGCCGACGACGCCGCAATCGGCCAGAAGTTTCAGTTCCAGGCGTAGCGCGTACCGCTCGCCGGGCTCTCCCTTTTCGGCAAAGCGAGGTGCTTGGCGAACGCTGGTGGCGAAGTGCTGGTTGCCCAGGCCGCCGCGTCCTCCACGGGCGACGAGAACGCGCTCGCCGGCGGCGGCGAGATCCGCGAAGAGGGCCTCGGGCTTGCCTTCTTGGGAGCGATAGACGAGCGTACCGACCGGAACGCGAATCGTCAGGTCCGTTCCGCCGCGTCCCGATTTGTTCGAAGTGCCACCGTGCTTGCCGGAATCGGCTTCGAAAGCACGCCGATAGCGAAACTCGACCAGCGTCGAGAGCTCCGGAGTTGCCGCGAGATAGATGCTCCCGCCGTGACCACCGTCACCGCCGGCCGGCCCGCCCTTCGGGATGAACTTCTCTCGGCGCCAGGCTACGATGCCGTCGCCGCCGTTACCGGCCGCAACGTTGATCGTCGCCTCATCGATGAATTGCAGTGCGCTCGTGCTATGGCGTGCGTGGGCGTACGACGACGTGCTTGCGGTTACGGCGGTTGACGAACTCGACCGTGCCGCCGACGAGCGCGAAAAGCGTGTGATCTTTGCCCATCCCGACGTTCTCGCCCGGATGGAACCGCGTTCCACGCTGGCGCACGATGATGTTTCCCGGGATCACGCGCTCGCCTCCGAACTTCTTGACGCCCAGCCGCTGCGCGTTCGAGTCCCGGCCGTTGCGGGTCGAGCCGGCGCCCTTTTTTGAGGCGAAGAGCTGAAGGTCGAAGCGGAACATAGCCGCGTGAGTATAGCAAGGGCCTCAGAGCCTTGGCAAGCGCTCACGCGCGCACGGCAGGCTCCGAAAACGTGAGGGTTCGGGCCTCGGCATCGAGGGTCGCCTCCAAGCCGATCGGCAGCACCCACTGATGGGGCACGTGGCCGGAAGGAATGCCGCAGAGAACGGGGCGGTCCACGCCTGAGAGCAGTTCGACGACCACTTGCTCGGCAGTCTCCCCCGACCCGGCCTTCGGCTCGCAGCGGGTCAAGCCGCCGACGAGCACCCCCCGCACCCTCTCGAGAGCTCCGGCCAGACGCAGCTGCGTCAGCATACGATCGATGCGGTACGGCTCTTCGTCGACCTCCTCGAGCAGGAACAAGGCCTCGTGAAGCGCCGGTGCCCAGGGCGTTCCGAGGAGGCTCGTGACGACGCTGAGATTGCCGCCCGCAATGCGCCCTTGCGCGCGTCCGCCGCGCACGGTCGTCGCGGCGACGGCGTCGAGGGTGCCGATGGGTTCGAGCGACATGCACGCGCGCTCGACGTACGACCGCGCGGTTTCGTCGAAGTACTCCTCGCGCGCCGCGACCGGTCCGTGAAACGTGACGACGGCGCTTCGTTGCGCGACGGCGTCGAGCAACGCGGTGACGTCCGAGAACCCGAGGACGATCTTAGGGTCGGCGGCGATGGCGGCGTAATCCACGTGCTCGAGAATGCGCGTGGTGCCGTAGCCGCCGCGTAGGGCGACGATCGCGCGGATGCTCGGGTCGCGCGCCATACAATTGAAGTCGTCGGCGCGTTCCGCGTCGCTGCCGGCGAGGTAGCCGTGGCGAGCGGCGGCGTGACGGCCCACCACTGGCTCGACTCCGAGGCAGCGCAAACGCGCGACGCTGTGCGCGATCTCGTCGTCGGTCACCGGCGCAGCCGGCGCGATCAAGCCGATGCGCTGGCCTCGGCGCAACGCGAGCGGCTTACGCATCCCCGACGGGAATGCAGGCAGCGCAGACATCGCGTGCGTCGTTCACCGCAGGGGGAGGTGCCCCTTGAGGGCCTCCGTAACTTGCTTCTCTAATTTTGGAATCGCTACATCGTCAGCCGGGCCAAGCCAGGAATGCAGCCCGGCGACGCGTCGTTGTCACCGGTCTGGGTGCCGTGACTCCGCTTGGGAACACTCGCGAGGAGTTCTGGCGGCGGCTCTGCGCCGGCGAGTCCGGCGTCGGCCCGATCGCGAGTTTCGACGCATCCGATTTTACGACGCGCTTCGCGGCTGAGGTGAAGGACTTCAACGGCGAGCAACTTATCGGGAAGAAGGAAGCGCGGCGTATGGACGCCTTCGCGCAGTACGCGTTCGTCGCGGCGCGCGAGGCGATCGAGGACGCGAAGCTTCCCGAGGACGCAGAGCTGCGCAAGCGCGTCGGGGTCGTGCTTGGAACCGGCATCGGCGGCATCCAGACGTTCCGCACGATGTCCGACCGAGCGCACGATCTGGGGACGTGGGCGAGGACCTCCCCGTTCTTCATTCCGATGCTGATGAGTAATGCCGCTCCGGCGCACATCTCGATGGCGAATGACCTTCGCGGCCCGATCTTCGCAACGGCCAGCGCCTGTGCGAGTGCGAACGACGCCATCGCGACCGCCTACAATCTCGTCGCGAACGGCGACTGCGTCGCGATGCTCACCGGCGGCGCCGAAGCGACGATCACACCCTTGGCGATGGGCGGCTTCTGCTCGATGCGAGCGATGTCGACGCGCAACGACGATCCGGCACGCGCCTGCCGTCCCTTCGATCGCGAGCGCGACGGCTTCGTCCTCGCCGAGGGCTCCGGCATTCTTTTGATCGAGGAGGCGGAGCACGCGCTGGCGCGCGGCGCGCGGATCTATGCAGAGGTCCTCGGCTACGGGCAGTCGGCCGACGCGTACGATATCGTGGCGGTCGATCCGAACGGCGACGGCGTAGTGCTCGCCTTGGAGCGCGCCTGCGCGAGTGCCCGCATCGAGCCGGCCGACGTGGACTACATCAACGCCCACGGGACGTCGACGCCGATCGGAGATCCGGCCGAATCAAAGGCGATCGAACGCGCCTTCGGCGAGCACGCGTATCGCATGGGCGTAAGCTCGACGAAGTCGATGACCGGGCACGCACTCGGCGCCGCCGGTGGCATCGAGGGCGTCGCGACCGTGCTTTCCGTGGCTCGCGACATCATGCCGCCGACGATCAACTACGAGTTTCCGGATCCCGAGTGCACGCTCGACTACGTTCCGAACGTCGCGCGGCGAGCCCCGATCCGAACGGCGCTTTCGAACTCGTTCGGCTTCGGCGGACACAACTGCGTCATCGTTTTCGGCAAGATGCGTGGCGGGTGAGAGCCGGCGCAAGCGTATACGGGGGCTGCTCGCGCGCGCCGGCGTGCGATTCGCCCCCGACTTCGACGCGATCGATCGGGCCTTCGCGCACGAGAGCTACGCGCGCGAGTGCGCGTGTCCGTCGAACGAGCGCCTGGAGTTTCTCGGGGACTCGGTGCTTGGCGCGATCGCTACGACGTGGCTCTACGAGCGGTTTCCCGACGAGCCGGAAGGCGGGTTGACGTTGCGCAAAGCGTGGATCGTCAACGACGCGCAGATCGCCCGCACGGCAGGTCGCCTCGGCTTCTCGCAACTCGTGCTTCTCGGTGCCGGTATGCGCAGAGCCGCCGGCGCAGAGAACACGTCGATTCTGGCGGACGCTTTCGAAGCGTTCGTCGGCGCGCTCTACGTGCGGTACGGCATGGAGCGGGCGCGACGCTTCGTCGTGCGCGAGCACATCGAGCATCTCGATCACGAGAGCGGCGCTCCGGTGGATGCCAAGACGCGGTTGCAGCATCGCGCACAGGCACAGATGAACGCGACGCCCGCGTACTACGATGAGAACCGAGGCACGCCCCAGTTGCCCGCATTCTTCTCGCGCGTCGAAGTGGACGGAAGGTTGCTCGGAAGCGGCACGGGCTCGTCGAAGAAGATCGCCCAGCAGGCAGCGGCGCAGGATGCGCTGCGCGCCCTCGAGCAGAGCGAATGAAGCTAAAGCGCATCAAGGCCTTCGGATTCAAGACGTTTGCCGAGCCGACGACGGTCGAGTTCACCGGCGGCATCACGGCGATCGTGGGGCCGAACGGCTCCGGCAAGTCTAACCTGGTCGACGCGTTTCGCTGGGTCCTCGGCGAGACGTCGACGCGGTCGCTGCGCTCGGGAAAACTGGAAGACGTCATCTTCGCCGGTAACGACAAGCGCAAGCCGCTCGGCCTCGCCGAAGTCTCGATCGCGTTCGACAACAGCGATCGATCGCTCGCGCTTGAGTACGGTGAGGTCGAGATCACGCGCCGCGCCTATCGCGCGGGGGAGAGCGAGTACTTCATCAACCGCAGTCAGGTACGGTTGCGCGACGTTCACGATCTCTTGATGGGCACGGGCCTCGGCCCGGGATCGTATGCGATCGTCTCGCAAGGCGAGATCGACTCCGTGCTCAAGAGCAAACCGACCGAGCGGCGCGTGCTCTTCGAGGAGACGGCGGGCATCAGCAAGTTTCTCGCGCGCAAACACGAGTCGTTGCGTCGCTTGGAGCAAACGGAAACCAACGCCATTCGCATCAGCGATCTCATCGCCGAGACCGAGCGACGCATTCCCGAGCTCGAGACGCAGGTGCGCCGCGCCAAGCGCTATCGCCGCGTCAGCGCGCGCGTGCGCGACTTGGAGATCCTTTCGTATTTGCGAGCGAGCGCGTCGCGGCGGGCGGAGCGCGAGCGCCTACGGGAGGAGCTGAAGGAGAACGACGAGCAGCGAACGGTGACGGCGACCCACGTCGCGACGGCGGGCGCGAATCTCGCCGAAACGCGCACGCAGCTGTATCGGCAGGAACTGGAGCTCGAAGAGTTTCGGGCACAAGCGCAGACGCGCCGCGCGGAGTTAGCGCAAATCGAAGCCGAGTACGCCGCGGCGCTCGCCCGCCGGGAAGCGCTCGAAGCGCAATCGACGCAGACCTCGCACGACGTCGCACGCGTCGCGCAAGAGCGAGATGCGCTGGAGCGCTCGTGCCGCGAGCTCGACGAACAGAGCGCACCGCTCGCGGCGCTGGCGGCGCAAGCGCGCGAACGGGAAGCCGCCGCGCAGGCCGCCGTCGCTGCGCAGCGCGCGCGCCTCGACGCCGTGTTCACGCAACTACGTGCGATCGACGTCGACGCAGCGGATCGTGCGGCGCGCCGTGCGGAGCGTCGCGTGCAGAGCGAAAACCTTCGGGCCGAAGTCGAGCGGTACGAAGGCGAGCTGCGCGCCGAGCGCGACCGCCTTGCGTCGCTCGAGATGCAGCTCGGAACGGCGACGCAACAGCTCGCGCAGCGCAAGCATCAGCTCGATGCGCTCGAGACGCGGACGCTCGAAACGCGCGAGGAGGTCGCAGCGACGGAACGTCAGGCCGCCGATGCGCACGACGATCTCGTTCGGGCCGAGAGCGTGTACCGCGAGCACGCGGACGAGATCACGGCGGCGCAATCGCGGCTCCACACGATCGAGGAGCTTGAGAACGCGCTGGAGGGGCACGTCCCCGGGACGCGCGCCGTCGTCGAGGCCTGGCAGCGCAAGGAGCTCGGCGGCATAGAAGGCGTCGTCTCCAACATCGTCACGATCGAAGAGCGGTACGCACGCGCGATGGACGTCGCGTTCGGCGCGCGCCTCTCAAACATCGTGACGCGCACGACCGCTGACGCCGAACGCGCGATCGAGTACCTGAATCGCACCGAATCCGGCCGCGCGACGTTCATGCCGCTCGACCGGCTTGCGAAGGGCGCAGCCTCCTCGCGCGCGTTGCACGAACGGGGAGTCATCGGTTACGCGTCGAGCCTGATCGGCACGGCGACGCAGTACGCCGGCGTGGTCGAGGCTCTCGTCGGCGACGTCCTCGTCGTCGACACCCTTCATACCGCATTGCGCGTTGACAAACGCGTGCCGGCCGCTACGATCGTTACCCTTGCGGGCGAGATGGTGACGAGCGGAACCGTGACGGGCGGCCGTTTCAGGCGCGAGAGTTCGATCCTCTCGCGTCGCGCCCAAGCCATTCAGCTGCGCGAGCAGCTTGGAGACATGCAGCAGCGGCTCGCCCAGCACGAGACGCAGGTGCGCGCGGCGCGCGCGCAAGCCGACGGAGCGTGCGCGAAGCGGGACGGCGCACGCGAGGCGCTTGCGAAAGATGGGCTGCGACTGGCCGAAGTGCGTGCGGAGGTTGCAGCGCGAAGCGGAGAGCTGACGCGCATGGAAGCGGACGTGGCCTCGGCGAGTGCTGCGGTGGCGGAGCTCGTCGAGCGCGAGCGCGTCGCGCAGGTGCGCGTGCGCGGCTACGAATCCGCTGAGCCGGGAGCCGAGCGCATCGATGACGAGCGGCGTCGCCTGGAGACCGAGCTCGGGCGCGTTCGCGAGGAGATCGCGCGTGCCGAGGCGGCACAGACGCGCGAGAGTGCCGAGGCCAGTGCGGTACGAGAACGCGCGGCGGCGCTGGGGGCGCAGCGCAGTGCATCGGCGGCTCGCCTCGCGATGCTCGATCAAGACGACGAGCGCGCGCGACTCGCGCGCGAGCAGATGCTGGCGGAGATCGCGTCGCTGATGGAGCAGACGCGTACGGCGCACGCGCGGGTCGAAGGCCTGCGGCGCGGCGTTGCCGAGGTGGACGCGCAGCTGGAGCGAGCGCGCGCCGAGCGCGAGCGTCTCGTCGAGCGCCAAACGGCGCTCGAGTCGGACGTGCAC
>DAHXOK010000011.1:12752-47373 GCA_027364935.1 Vulcanimicrobiota bacterium
GACGTGCACGTGGCCGAAATCGCGGAACGTGACGCGATGGGCGCGGGCGAGAGCCGGCGCACGCGTCTGACGCAGATCGAAGCGGAGCTCGGGATGATCGTCTCGCAGTTCGCGCAAAATCCCGCAACCGACGACGAGTGTCGCGACGTCGAGGAGCGGTATCGAGGCGAGCCGGACAGCGTCGTCGAGGATCTGCCGCGCTTGCGCGACGAGCTCGCGCGGCTCAGTGCAAACGTCAACTTGAATGCCGAGGCCGAGCGCGAAGACGTCGCGGAGCGCGATCGCTTCCTACGTACGCAACTCGACGATCTTTCGAGGGCGCGCGAGACTCTGCTCGAGTCGATTCGTGAGATCGAGCAGCAGACGCAGGTGCAGTTCAATCAAACCTTCGAGCGGGTCGCACGCGAGTTCGCGAGCGTCTACGCGCGGCTCTTCGAAGGAGGCACGGCGCGCATGTGGCAGACGAATCCCGAGAACCTCTCCGAGACCGGAATCGAGATCGCCGTGCAGCCGCCCGGGAAAAAGCAGATGCCGCTGCCTGCGCTGTCGGGTGGGGAGCAAGCGATGACGGCGGCCGCACTCATCTTCGCGCTCATCCGCGTGAAGCCGTCGCCGTTCTACCTCTTTGATGAAGTCGATGCCGCGCTCGATGACGCCAACGTCGCGCGCTTCTCGGAGATGGTGCGCGAACTCTCGCACGGCGACGCGGACATGATCATCGTCACGCACAACAAACGGACGATGGAGCTGGCGAACCGTATGTACGGCGTCACGATGGGCGAATCAGGCGTGACCTCCGTCATCTCGGCGGAGCTGACCGCGAGGCAGGCGGAGCCGGCGATTGCGTGAGCCGCACGGCTGCGCGCTTCTCTGCCTCTCAGACACGACCGGCGCTGCGAGCCTCGGTCGCGCACTCCTGGAAAGCGGCATGCGCATCTACGCGACCAGCGGCACGCGAACGTTTCTCGAGCGCAACGGCATCTCGGCGACCGACGTCGAGGAACTGACCGGCTTCCCTACGCTCTTCGGCGGTCGCGTCAAGACGCTGCATCCTCACGTCTTCGGAGGGATTCTGTACGATCGAAATTCGGCGGCCGACCGCGCGGAGGCCGCGCGTCGTGGCATTCCGCCGATCGATGCGGTCGCGGTGACGCTCTATCCGCCTCCCGAGATCGACGTCGGAGGCGTCGCGCTGCTGCGTGCGGCGGCAAAAAACTCTGCATCCGTGAGCGTACTCTCGGATCCGTCGCAGTACGAGGCGTTCGTAGCGGCGTTGCGCACCGGCGCGATCTCGCAAGCCTACCGGCGCGCCCTTGCGGCCGCCGCCTTCGAGCGAACCGCCGCATACGACGCACGCAACGCGGTGGAGCTGGGGAGCGCAGGCACTACGGTTGCTTTCCCGGCGGCCGGGCGCGTCGCGTTGCGCTACGGCGAGAATCCGCAGCAGACCGGTGCGCTGTACGTCGCGGGCGCGGACGCGATGCCCGAGCAGCTCCACGGCAAAGCCCTTTCCTACAACAATCTGCTCGATCTCGACGCGGCGCTTCGCATCCTCGCGCGCGCCGCCACGACGGAGCGTGCCGGTGGCGATGCGGTACGCGCTGCAGTCGTCAAACACGCGATTCCCTGCGGCGTCGCTCAGCGCGCGAGCGCCGAAGACGCAGCGCGCGAAGCGCTCGATGCCGATCGCCTCTCCGCCTATGGCGGCACGGTTGCATTCGACGCGCCGCTGCCGGCCGCCGTCGCACGCATCTTGGCGCCGCTCTTTCTCGAGATCGTCGCGGCGACGGATTTCGACGCCGACGCCCTCGCGCTGCTGACGAACAAACGCCACCTGCGCGTGATGCGCTTCTCGGCCGCTCTGCCCGAACGCCTCGAACGCGAGCGTTCGGTGCGAAGCGCCCTCGGAGGGTTGTTGGTACAGGCGCCGGATGCGAGCGCCGAGCCCGAGCACCTTCGCGTGGTCTCGCGACGGGTGCCGAGCGGCGAGGAGTGGCGCGACCTGCTTTTTGCGTGGGACGTCGTGCGACACGTGAAATCGAACGGTATCGTCATCGCGAGGGATGGCGTGACGCGAGGTATCTGTGCCGGTCAAACCAACCGCGTGAGCGCCGTCGAAATTGCGGCGCAGCGGTCTGGACAGGGAGCGCGCGGTGCGGCGTGTGCGAGCGACGGATTCTTTCCGTTCGCCGACGGGCTGGAAGCCGCAATCGCCGCAGGATGCAGCGCGGTCGTCGCTCCCGGTGGGTCGATTCGAGACAAAGAGGTCGTTGCGGCTGCCGACCGCGGCGGCATCGCTCTCGTCTTTTCATCGTACCGCCACTTTTTGCACTAGGCTCCCTAGGGTTCCCTAGCGGTAGACGAACGGATCGCTCGGAGGAGCGATCGTTTCGACGCGCCGGGCCGCGAGGCGGAGGTCGCCTCCGTCACGTTCGACGGTGCCCTCCGCATGGAGCCACGTGCCCGAAGCGGCGTGGATGCGATCTTCGAGACGAACGACGACGGGCGCTGCGTCGGCGCGGCAACAGGTGATGGCGAAGCGCACGAGCGCATCGGCTCGCGTCCCGTGCACGAGCGTACCGGTGAAACTGAGGTGCTCCCCGGCAAAGAGATCCGTGAGCGTCGTCTCGGTTGCGTTGTAGGCAGGCGCGGGCGCGCCGAGCACCGCACCCGCGAGCATGAGCGCAGGCGCGAGGCGGGCGCGCGCCGATTGCGCCCGGCGGTACGCGACCGCAAGTACGGCGCACCCCACCGCGCAGAACGCGAGCGGCAAGCAGAAGCGCGGATGCACGAGCGCGTCTCCGCCGCGCAATGCGACGAGCACAAGCGCGAGCGCGAGGATCGCGTAGGCGACCGCATCGTGCGAGACGTGCGGTGCGCGTGCGCGCAAGAGCGCGCGTGCGTCGACGATGCCGCTCGTGCAGAGCATGCCGAGCGCCGCAAACGGAGCTCGGGTGTGGAGCGCCGCGGCGAGAGCGACGGCGCCGAGCGCGCACGGTGCCGCCGCGAACCCGGCCATCGCGCCGCCCAGCCATTGGAATATCGGCGACGTACGAGCGAGATCGATCTCGCCGAAGGCGTGTGAGGCGACTCCTGCGAGCGCGACCGCGGGAAGCATTGCGGCAAGCTGCGCCGGGAAGGTTTCGCCGTGCTCGCACGAGCGCCGTGACGAAAAGCGCGAAACCAGCAACGCCGCCGCCACGCGCAGGAGCGCGGGCAGCGGCCCGAAGGCCATCGCCGTCGCGGCTGCAGCGGGCAACGAGCGCGCGGAAGCTCCGGGTCCGCAGCCGCATCCGAGGAACGGCAGAAGCGCCGCGACCGAGGCTCGCGTCGCCGGAAGGCGCGCCAGCAGCGCTTGTGCCGCGATCCCGGCAAGAATAAACGGAGTCCCTTCGAACAGGGACCCCGCAGCGGTAGCGAGCGCGCCGCGCACCGCATGTGCCGGCAGCACCGCCAGCACGAAGAGCACGCAACACGTCACGATTACGGAGTTCATGCCGGAAAAAATCACCGCTCCACGCGGGACCGAAGATCTCATTCCCCCGCAGTCGGCACGCTGGCAAGCCCTCGAGTCGCGCGCGCGCGCGCTCGCGCGGTGCTTCGGCTATGGCGAGATTCGCACGCCGCTCTTCGAGGCGACGGAGCTCTTCGTGCGTGGCGTCGGAGAGACGACGGACATCGTCGAGAAAGAGATGTACACGTTTCTCGACAAGGCGCAGCGGAGCATGACCCTGCGACCGGAGTGGACGGCGCCCGTCGTGCGCGCGATGCTCGAGCACCATCTGCTCGCGCAAGGGCCACAGCGCCTCTACTATATCGGACCCATCTTTCGATACGAACGCCCACAGAAGGGACGCTATCGCCAGTCGCATCAGTTTGGCGTCGAGTGCACGGGCTATGCCGAGCCGGCAGCCGACGTGGAGGTGATATCGCTCGCGTGGGAGCTCGTGCGCTCGTATCGCATCGCCGACGCGGCTTTGAAGATCAACTCCATCGGCGACGAGACCTGCCGGCCGCGCTACCGCGAGGCGCTGCTCGAACATTTTCGTCCGAATCTCGCGCAGCTCTCTCCCGATGCGCAGCGCCGCGTCGAGCGCAACCCGCTGCGTTTGCTCGATAGCAAGGAAGAGCGCGACGCGCCGTTCGTCGCGAGCGCGCCGCGATTCGAAGCGTATCTGTGCGACGCATGCCGCGAGCATTTTGCGGCGGTGCGCGCAACCCTCGATCTGCTCGACGTTCCGTATCGCGTCGATCCGCGCGTCGTGCGGGGGCTCGACTATTACACGCGCACCGTGTTCGAGATTCAATCCGGCGCCCTCGGCGCGCAGAGCGCGCTCTGCGGAGGCGGGCGGTACGACGGTCTCATTCGCTCGCTCGGCGGACCGCAGACGCCTGCCGTCGGGTTCGCGCTCGGAATGGAGCGTTTCTTGATGATCGTCGAAGCAGCGCAAGGCGCACCCATCGAGACTCGAGCCGGCATTCAGGCGATCGGGCTGGGCGTGCAGGCGCGCGCGGCGCTTCTCCCCGTGGTTGCAGAACTGCGGCGTCTCGGCGTTCCGGCATTCATGGACTACGAGGATCGCAAGCTCCTCGCGCACCTGAAGACCGCCGATCGCAATGGGGCGCGTTTTGCGCTGATCGTCGGCAGCGAGGAGCTTGCATCGGACGAAGCGGTGCTGCGCGACCTCGAGCTTCGCGCCGACCGGCGCCTGCCGCTGCGGGAGCCGAGAGTCCTTGCGGCCTCGCTTGTAGAAGCGACGATATAGTATGAAGGAGCGAGAGACGCTCGAAGAGCTACTCGGCATCATGCGCGAGCACGACCTCGACCGTATCACGGTGAAGGCCGGCGACGCCGTCTACGAGCTCGTTCGCCGCCAGCCGCAGAGCCCAGCAGCGTTCAACGGTTCCGCGGTCGCGCCACAGGGCGCGCAGACCCTCGCAAGCTCGGGCGCCGCGCCCACGAACGTCAAGCGCGTGCTTGCGCCGCTGACCGGCGTCTTCTACCGGCAACCCTCGCCCGACGCAGAACCGTTTGTGAGCGAGGGCGATCGCGTCGACATCGGCCACGTCCTCTGCGTGCTCGAAGCGATGAAGCTCTTCAACGAAATTCAAAGCGATTATGCCGGGACCGTCGTGCGCGTCATCCCCGGCAACGGTGAGCTCGTCTCACAAGGAGAGGAGCTCTTTTGGATTCAGCCGTGACGAAGGACGTTCGGGGCAGACGCGGTTTCGACGAGCTCGTCGCCGATCGCCGCGGCATCTTCGACGCGCCGCACTACCGCGCGCAGGTTGAAGCGATCGCCGATGCAGTGGTGCGCGCGCTACGCGCCGGAAAGAAAGTGTTGTGGTGCGGGAACGGGGGAAGCGCGGCCGAGGCGCAGCATATGGCCGCGGAGCTCTCCGGCCGATTCTTGCGGGAACGGCCGGGCTTGGCGAGTGAAGCGCTCTCGGTCAACACGTCGGCGATTACCGCGATCGGCAACGACTACGGCTTCGACCGCGTCTTCGCGCGGCAGGTCGAGGCGTTCGCCCAGCCGGGCGACGTCGTCATCGCGCTCACGACGAGCGGAGACTCGCCGAACGTCGTGCACGCGCTCGAAAGCGCTCGGCAGTGCGCTGCGGTCGCGGTGGCGTTTACGGGTAATGGCGGCGGACGCATTGCCGCCGCAGCGGATCTCGTGCTCGTCGGCCCGGACGGATACTCGGCGATCGTGCAAGAGGTGCACCAGGTCATGGCGCACATTCTGTGCGATCTCGTCGAGCAACGCATCATCTTCGGCGACTAGGGGCCACTCGGAGCTTGATTGTGGATACCGCACGCAACGACCGTTTGAGCGTCGACCGCGCGCGTGCGCTCGTGGAACGCATGCGAGGACGCACGGTGCTGGTCGTGGGCGATCTGATGATCGACGAGTGGATCTGGGGAACCGTCTCTCGGATCTCGCCCGAAGCGCCGGTTCCCGTCGTCCTGGTTTCGAGTCACTCGTTCACCCTCGGCGGAGCCGGTAATGTCGCGAACAACTTGCGTGCGCTCGGCGCGCGGGTGAGCTTTGCGGGGCTGGCCGGAGCCGACGCGTTCTCGGAGCACGCGCGAGGTCTGCTACGAGACGAAGAGATCGACGACGCGGGAGTCTTCAGCGTTCCCGACCGCCCGACGACGCGCAAGACGCGCATCGTCGCCCACAACCAGCAGGTCGTGCGCGCGGATTGGGAGTCCGCGCTCCCCGCGTCGCCGAGCGATCGCGACCGCATCGCGCAGTTCGTGCGCGAGCGCGCCGCCCGTAGCGACGCCGTGATCTTCAGCGATTACGCAAAGGGTCTGCTCTGCCGGGAACTCGTGGAGGCGGCACTCGTCTGTCCGATCGTCGTCGCGGATCCCAAACCGGCCAACCTCGATCTCTTTCACGGCGTGACGTGCGTCGCGCCGAACGTGCACGAAGCGGCTCAAGCAACGGGGGTGAGCGTTAGCGACGAAGCTTCGCTGGACGAGGTTGGCCGCCGGCTGCTCGCGCGCATGGACTGCCGCTACGTCGTCATCACGCGCGGCGAGCACGGCATGTCGTTGTTCTCGCGCGACGGCATCAGGCTCGACGTACCGTCGGTTGCGCGAACGGTCTTCGACGTCAGCGGTGCGGGCGACACCGCGGTAGCCGTGCTCGCGCTCGCGCTGGCCGCGCAAACGCGCGTCGAGGAGGCGGTAGAGCTTGCGAATTTCGCCGCCGGCGCGGTCGTGGAGAAGCTCGGCACCGCGACGGCGTCGGTGGACGAGATCCTCGCATTGGTGTCGCATGAGCCCTGAGCGCTGGTTCGGCCAGCTGCTCGACCTCGACGCAGCGGTGGCATGGCGCGAAGAGCAGCGGGTTGCCGAGCGCCGCGTCGTCTTCACCAATGGATGTTTCGACGTGCTTCATAGCGGGCACGTCGAGTTTCTCGCATGGGCACGTTCGCAGGGCGACGCGCTCGTGATCGGCCTCAACGACGACGACTCGGTCACGCGTCTGAAAGGCGCCCAGCGCCCGATCGCGCCGTTCGCGCAGCGGGCTCGCATGCTGCAAGCGCTACGCAGCGTCGACGTCGTCGTCGGCTTCTCGCAGCGAACGCCCGAGGTGATCCTCGAGCGAATCCGCCCCGACGTGCACACGAAGAGCGCGCAGTATCGTGAGGAGGAACTGCCCGAGCGCGCCGTAGTGCTGCAGCACGGCGGCGTCGTTCTACTCGCTCCGCACGTTGCGGGAAGCTCGACGACGCAGACGATCGCGCGGATCCTCGCGCGCTACACGGACCGGCGCTAGAGATGCGCGTGGTGCTGACCGCAAACGGCCCCGGTGAGGTGGCCGGCTGGCTCTGCCCGCTCTTGCAAGATCTGTACGAGCGAGCTCCCGAGACGGACGTGCACGTGTTCATGGTGCCGGACGATTACGCGACCGGAAGAGAGGCAGAGGTGGTAGCCGGCCGGTTCGCTCGGGCGCACGTCTACGATCCCAAGCGCTACATCGCCGTCGCATTCGGCCGGCACGTCGACGGCATCCCGAGTCGCGCCGATGTCGTGCAGTATCTCGGCGGCGACCTCATGCATGCCGCACGGCTGCATCGCCGTTTCGGCGGCACGGCATCGACGTACAAGTTCTCTCGTTCGCGGTACCGGCGACTCTTCGATCGCGCGTTCGCCGTCGACGAAGGGAACGCCGCGCAGTTGCGGGCGTGGGGCACGCCGCCGGAGCGCATCGAGATCGTCGGAAACCTGGCGGTCGACGGCGCCATCATGCAGGCGTTCGAGGAGCCGGAGCCGCAGGCGCCGCGCGATGGGGTGCTCATCATGCCTGGATCTCGCAGGCACGAGGTCGAGCACTTGGTACCGTTCTTCTTCACGATGGCGCTTCGCATGCTGCGCGAGCGGCCGGATCTGCCGATCGCGATGGGCGTCTCGCCGTTTACGACCGACGAACAGCTGCGCTCGGCGGTCGAGCGCGGCGGCGATCCGCGCGTCTTCTCGACGCGCGGAAGCCTGGTCGTTGCGGACGACGGCCGTGCCGTTCTCGCGTCGAGCGACGGCGGCGTGCGAATCCCGGTCTTGCGGCGACCGCTCGCCGCAGCGCGCCACGCACGCCTCGCCGTCACGCTGCCCGGAACCAAGTGCATCGAGTTGGCGGCAATCGGCGTACCGACGATTGCTATCACGCCGCTCAACGCCGCCGAGCTCGCGACGTTCAACGGGCCCCTGACCTACTTGGATCGCATTCCCGGCATCGGCCGTCCGCTCAAACGCGCCGCCGCCGTTGCCGTGTCGCGCAGACATCCCTTCCACACCCAACCGAATATCGATCTCGGGGAGATGGTGGTACGGGAGTTGCACGGAACGCTCACGCCCGGTCGGGTGGCGCGCGTCGCCCTCGAGAGCCTCGAGGATCGCGCCTGGCTCGAAGAGAGCGCCGTCCGTCTGCGTGCGCTCTATGCGGGGCACGCCGGTGCCGCGCGGCGTATGGCAGAATCACTCCTACGCGTGAGCTCGCCGCAGTGAGGATATCGGTCGTCATCGCCACGAAAGACCGTGCCGCGTATCTCGAGCGCGCGTTGCGCTCGCTCGGGGCGCAGATCGGCGCGCCTTCGTTTGAGGTCGTCGTCGTCGATAACGGCTCTGCCGACGGTACGCGCGAGGTCGTCGATCGCGTCGCTGCACGCGCTACGATCCCGGTGCGCTATGCGTACGAAGCGCGCTCGAATCGCGGTCGCGCGCGCAACGTAGGCGTACGCGCGTCGCAAGGATATCTTCTGCTCTTCTGCGACGACGACGTCCAAGCGCCGCCGGGGTGGATAGCGGCGCACGAGGCTGCGCATACGCGAGGAAGTCTCGTCGTCAGCGGGCCGATCCTGAATATCGCGTCGTACGACGAGCGCCCCCGTCCCGGGCTCGCAAACTTTTCGCGCGCGTTTTTCTGCACGTGTAACGTCTCGCTTCCACGCTACGCGTTCGAAGCGGCAGGCGGTTTCGACGAGGACTTCGATCTCTACGGTTGGGAGGACACGGAGCTCGGTATTCGTCTGCACGGTCGGGGCTTTCACCGGCGCTTCGCGTGGGACGCGTACATCTGGCACGTGAAGCCTCCGGCGGAGAACACGCTCCAAGTCGAAACGCGCAAGGCGATGGAAAAGGCGCGCATGGCCGCACGCTTCGTGCACAAGCAGCCGACGCGCCGGGCGCGGCTCGCTGCCGGCGCTTACGGAGCGAACGTCCTGCGTGGCAAGTATTTCCTTCCGGACGCGCTCCTCGCCGCGTACGCCGGCGCCGCTTCGAGCTCGTGGATACCCGCCCCGCTGCGGGCGCTTGCGAAAGCGCAATTCCTCGATGGCATGTACACGCGCGAGCTCGTGCGTGCCCTCGACGACTGACGATGCGCGCGCGAGCGCGCTCGTCGTGTGTGCCGGTGGCGGAATCGGCGACTCGCTCCTTGCGTCCCCCGCGGCGCGGGCTCTGCACGAGCGCTTTGCGCGCGTCGACGCATTGACGCTCCCAGGTCATCGCGCCGCACTCGAACGCGTGCCGGACTTCGATGCGGTGCTGACCGACGACGGGGAAGAAGAGGAGAGGCTCGCACGGCGTCTTGCCGAGCGCGCATACGCGGCGGCGATCGTGACGTGGGCGACGGCGCGCGTCGCGCGCGTCGCTCGGCGCGCCCGGATTCCGATCCGAGTCGGACAGGCGCGCCGGCTCTACTCCGGGTTCTTCACGCGCCGCGTCGTGGTGCGAAGCGAGCGCGGCGACGTCAGTTCGCATTGGACCGACGTGCTCCTCGATTACGCGCGCGCGCTCTGATGCGATACGGCGGATGCCGTGCCGCGCTTCGAGCCCACGGCGGCCGACGACGCCGAAGCAAATCGGATTGCACGCGAGCGCGGCATCGAGGCCGAGCGATACCTGATCCTGCATCCGTCGAACGCCATCGCAACGCAGCGGAACTGGCCGGTGGGCGGCTGGGCGGCGCTCGCGCGGGCGACGCACGCGCGCTTCGGGCTTCCCGTCGTCGTCACGGGAAGCGCTGCGGAGCGCTCCATCGTCGAGGGAATCTGCGCCGCGTCGAGCGGCGCAAGCGTTGCCCTTGCCGGGGCGACGAGCATCGGCGCTTTCGGCTCGCTCGCGAAACGCGCCCGGGCCTACGTCGGGATTACGACCGGCGCGATGCACGTTGCGGCCGCGGTCGGTGCTCCGACCGTCGGCATCTTCCCTTTCCAGAGCGATTTTCCGGACCGGTGGGCTCCGCTCGGGACGAAGACGGCAGTGGTGCGCGCATCGTACCCGTGCCATCGCGGCGATACCAAAGAGCGCTGCTCCGATTACGCGTGCATCGCGAACCTCGACGTCGAGCGCATTCTCGCCGCGACGGAGGCGCTGCTACGATGAGTGAGACGTTGATTCGCTTCGAGCACGTCACGAAGCGCTTCGGCGCGCACGTCGCGCTCGACGACGTTTCGATCGACGTCTTTTCGGGCGAGATCCTCGTCGTGATCGGTCGCAGCGGGAGCGGAAAGACGACGATGCTGCGCTGCGTCAACGCGCTCGTCGTTCCGGATTCCGGGCGCGTGTTCGTCGAGGGACGCACCGTTGCGAGCGGCGATGTCGTCGCCTCTCGCCGTCGCATTGGCTACGTGATTCAGTCGGGCGGCCTCTTCCCACACATGACGGTTGCGCAAAACGTTTCGATTCTCGGGCGAGCGGCCGGCGACGCAGCGCAACGGCGCGCGTCGCGGGTCGCGGAAGTGCTCGCTACCGTCGGGCTCGAAACGCTCGAATCGCGCTATCCGTCCGAACTCTCCGGCGGCCAGCGGCAGCGGGTTGGAATAGCGCGCGCGCTCTACATGGACCCGCCAATTCTCTTGCTCGACGAACCGTTCGCAGCCGTCGATCCGCTGACGCGCATGGATCTGCAGGACGAGTTCTCTCGACTGCACCACCGCTTGGGCAAAACGATGGTCTTCGTCACGCACGACGTCGACGAGGCGCTCTATCTCGGCGACCGCGTCGCCGTCTTCGACGCGGGGCGGCTCGTGCAGACCGACGCGCCCGACGATCTTCGCCGCAAGCCGGCAACCGAGTATATCGCACGCTTTCTCCAGCGGCGTCGCGCGCGGGGCGATGCCTGATGCGGCGCGTCATTGTGGCCGCGATGCTGCTGCTTGCGATCTCGATCGTCGCGGCCGGTCGCGCTCACTCTGCCGCACCGACGGTCGTGATCGCCTCGAAGCAGGATACCGAGGGGCAGATCCTCGCAGAGATCCTCGCGCAGCTCATCGAGGCGCGTACGCCGTACCGCGTCGTTCGCCAAACGAACCTCGGCGGCACGCTGCTCGTCTTCGCGGCCCTGCGCTCGGGAGCGGTGGACGCGTATCCCGAATACACGGGAACGATCGACGCTACGATCCTCCACCGCACGCTAACCTTCGGCGCGATCCGTGCGGCAATGCAGCGCCAATACGCGCTCTACGTCTCGGGCGAACTCGGATTCAACAACACGTACGTTCTCGCCATGAACGCGCAGATGGCGCGACGTCTGCACGTCCGCACGATCTCCGATCTCGCGGCTCACCCCGGCTTGCGCTGGGGCGTTACGCCGGAGTTCCTGCGGCGCAGCGACGGTCTGCCGGGGCTCGAGCGCGCGTACGCGCTTGGCGCCGTCGATGCCGTGGACATCGAGAAGAGCCTTGCATACCAGGCCCTCGCCCGCGGCACGATTCAGGTAACCGACGCATACTCTACCGACGGTCAACTCGTGCGGTACGGCTTCGCGACGCTCGAGGACGATCGCCACTTCTTCCCGCAGTATCGCGCGCTCTATCTCGTGCGCGACGCAACGCTGCTGGCGGCGCCGCGGCTGCGCGCGCTGCTGCGCCAGTTGAAGGGGGCGATCGACGATCGCACGATGCGTGCGATGAACGCGCAAGTCGACATCGCGCATTCTTCTCCGGATCGCGTTGCAGCGCAGTTCCTCGCGCGCCGTTTCGGGATCCGGCGCGCGCGAGCGCCGGAGTCCACCGCGCAACTCGTACTGCGCGCGCTCGGCCGGCACGTCGAGCTCACCCTCGTTACCGTGTTCTTTACCGTGCTGCTAGGCGTTCCGCTCGGACTGCTGGCCGCGCAATGGCCTCGCGTGGGCCACGCGATCATGAAGGTGGTCGGAACGCTGCAGACGGTTCCGAGCATCGCACTCCTCGCGCTGATGATTCCGCTCTTCGGAATCGGCGTGATCCCCGCCATCGTGGCGCTCGTGCTGTACGGTCTTCTTCCGATCGTGGCGAACACGCGTGCCGGGCTTCGTCAAACCCCCGACGAGCTGCTCGACGCCGCGCAAGGCATCGGTCTCTCGCGCGCACAGGTCCTGGGCTGGGTGCAGTTTCCCATCGCACTGCCGTTCATACTTGCCGGCGTGCGCACGTCGGCCGTGATCGCCGTCGGCACGGCGACGATCGCCGCGCTGATCGGCGCAGGCGGCTTGGGCGACTTCATCCTGGCCGGTCTGACGCTCAACGATCCGCGCACGTTGCTGCTCGGGGCGATTCCGGCCGCGTTGCTCGCGATCTTCGTTGACGAGGCGATCTATCGCATCGAGCTGCTGCTGCGTCCCCGAGGACGTGCGGGCGATTAGGGATCCGTAGGGAAAGGCGGCGCTGTGCGGGTGACGATCCAGCTCTGTACGTATAATCGCTCGGTTCTGCTCGAGCGCGTTCTCGACGCGTGCTTCGAGCAGACGGTCCCGGACGGAACGTACGAAGTCGTCCTCGTCAACGACGGGTCTACCGATGCAACCGCCGAAGTCGTCGCGCGCGCGCGCGCACGGGCGACCTGTCCGTTCGAGGTGATCGACCAACCCAATGCCGGCCTCGCCTGCGCCCGCAATGCCGGGGTTGCCAGGGCCTGCGGCGAGCGCGTCATCTTCATCGACGACGACGTGCTCGTGCTGCCGAACTTCGTCGAGGAGCATCTGCGATCGCACGCGCGGCACCCGTCGTTCATCGTGCGCGGCGGAGCGATCGATGTGGAGAGCTTCGACGATCTTCCCGTGCCGACGTGGTCGATCAAGAATTACAGCGCCAACTACTTCTGGACGACGAACGTCTCGGTGCCCGCGGCGGCTCTTCGGGCTGTCGGCGGATTCAACGAGGATTTCTCCGAGTACGGCTGGGAGGACATCGACGTCGGCCTTCGCTTGCGTTTCGCAGGCGTACGCGCGACGTTCAATCCGCGCGCGCTGGTCTATCATTACAAGCCGCGTCCGCGCAGCGACGGCGTCGAGAGGATGGTGCGCCAAGCGCGCGCTCAAGCGCGCACCGCCGTGCAGCTCGCCGGTCTGCATCCGCATTGGCGAACGGCCCTGGCAACCGGAGAGTACGCCGCGGCTCGCGCGCTCCACGCGGCGATTCGGCGCGCCGGCGTGCCGGAGCGATGTCGTAGGCTGTTGCAGGGATTGCCGCCCTGCGGCGTCCTTTCCCAGGCGGAGCTACGCGCGGCGCGGCGCTTGGCGCGCGAGAGCTACTTCGACGAGTTAGAGCGCGCCCGCCGCAGCGCCGGCGGATCGTAAACGATGCGCGTTCTGCTCGTGCGCACCGATCGCATCGGGGATCTCATCCTGTCCACGCCGGCAATCGCGACGGTCCGTGCGTCGTTTCCGCAAGCGCACGTCACGATGGTCACGAGCACGTACAATCGCATCGCGATGGAGCGCAACGAAGACGTCGACGAGCTCGTCACGCTGAACGACGGTACGAATGCCGGGCATCTCGGCGCGCGCCTGCGGGGCTACGATCTCGCGATCGCGCTGGCTCCTCGCATCGTCGATTTGCGACTCGTCGGAGCGACGCGCGCGGCGTACCGCATCGGGTACACCTACCGGCGACGGTGGCTCGCGCGGCTCGCGGCGCCGCTGTACGTCGATACCATGATGCTCTCGGAGGCCGACCCTGCGCTCTCCGAGCGCGACCCGCGGCGATACGTACGCCACGAAGTCGAGCAACTGCTCGATCTGGTTGCGCTGGCAGGCGCGCGGCAGCGCGTCACGCGCCTGCGCCTCGACGTACGCGACGTGGACCGCGCCGCCGTTGCAGCGCTTCCGCAGGCCCCCATCGTGCTGCACTTGGGCCTGCGGTGGTTTGGCCAGGGAAGCTCGCCCGAATCGACCAGGACGTTGCTGCGAATGCTTGCCGAACTCGGGCCGCCGGTCGTCGTCACGTGCCCTTCCGAGAGCCTCGACTACGTCGCTGCGCTGGACGCCCCAAAGGACTCGTGCACCATCATGCCCGCGCTCCCGTTCTTCCAATGGGCGGCGGTCTTCGAGCGGGCGTCGTGCGTCGTCACGGTGGACACGGCCGCGACGCACGTCGCGAGCGCCGTGCGCAGGCCAACGGTCGTCGCTTTCGAACACCGGTACTACGAGCTCAACAGCCAAGAATGGGCACCGTACGAAGTGCCGAACGTGCTGGTGAGAAAACCTGCTTCAGAGGAACCCACAGCTTTAGCGCGCTTTCGCGACGAAGTCGTCGAAGGCGTCAAACGACTCATTCATGCCTGAACTCTCCGTCATCATTCCAACCTACAATCGTCTCGAGACCTTGCGTCACGTCGTTCCGTCGCTTCTCGCACAAGACGTTGCGCCGGAGACGTACGAGATTCTCGTCTGCGACTCGGACTCGCGCGACGGTACCGCCGAGTTTCTCGCGGGCATGCGCGAGGAACACCCCAACGTGCGCCACCTTCCAGGGCCCTACACCGGACGGGCCATGGCTCGAAACGCCGGCATCGCTGCGGCGGGCGGCGAGATCGTCCTCTTCAACGACGCCGACATTCTGGGGTCGGAGGACCTCGTGCGCCGGCACCTGGAGCGGCATCGCGCGCAAGACCATCTGGCAGTCGTCGGTTGGGAAGTACAGGTGCGCACCTACGACGAGTATCGCGAGAAGCGCGAGCATCCCGAGAGGCGCGGCGCGCTCCATCCGCCGACGCGCAAACGTCTTTCGTGGCTCTACTTTCTCACCGGGAACGCCTCGGTGCGGCGGGAGGATCTCTTGCGCGTCGGATCGTTCGACGAAGAGTTCACCGGATACGGGCACGAGGATCTCGAGCTTGGGTTCCGGTTGCAACGCGCCGGCGTCGACATCGTGTACGAGCCACGCGCCGTGAACTACCATTGGCAAGACGTTCCGCACGAGGATCAGCGCGAAAAGATGCGCCTTGCCGGCCATTCGGCCGTGCGGTTCTACCGCAAGCACCAAGAGGTTTGGGTGCTCCTCAACCTCGGCATGACCCCGGTCTCGCGCGGCGCGCACTCGCTCTTGACCAAACTTCCGACGGTGCTCGGGTACTTCGACGCACGCGCGCCCCGCAGCCGCTTCGCGCAGCGTCTGATCGAACAGTACTACTACGTCGGCGGCATCAAAGAAGCGATGGCCACCGGAGGGCCACACGCGTGACGCGACGGTCGTGCGGCGCCTTGCGCGCGAGGGATGCCGGTAGCCGCGTGGAGCTCTGCGGCTGGGTGCACCGTCGCCGCGATCACGGCGGTTTGATCTTCGTCGATCTACGCGACCGGGATGGCTTGACGCAAGTCGTCTTCGATCCGCAGCATGCGGCGTTCGCGCCCGCCGAGCACCTGCGCAGCGAAGACGTGCTGCGGGTTTGCGGCCTCGTCCGCAAGCGGCCGCAGGGCACCGAGAACGCCAAGCTCGGCACGGGCGAGGTGGAAGTCGCCGTCGAGGAGCTCGAGATCCTCAACCGATCGCTCGTGCCGCCGTTTCAGGTCAACGTCGACGAGAACGCCGACGAGAGCTTGCGCTTGGAGTACCGGTACCTCGACCTGCGTCGCCCGCGGATGCAGCGCAATCTCACGGTGCGCCATCGCATCATCAAGGCGATGCGCGATTTCTTCGACGAGCGCGACTTCCTCGAGATCGAAACGCCGCTGCTCATCAAGGGCACGCCGGAGGGCGCGCGCGATTATCTCGTGCCTAGCCGCCTCTATCCTGGAAGCTTCTACGCGCTGCCACAGTCGCCGCAGCTGCTCAAGCAGATCTGCATGATCGCCGGGTTTGGCCGGTACATGCAGATCGCGCGCTGCATGCGTGACGAAGACCTGCGCTCGGATCGCCAGCCGGAGTTCACGCAACTCGACGTCGAGATGAGCTTCTGCACGCAAGACGACGTGCTGGAGACGATGGAATCGTGCATCGGCAATGTGTGGAAGCGCGTCCTGGATGTCGAGCTTGCGCCATTCCCGCGGATGACGTTCTCCGACGTGCTCGAGCGGTTCGGCACGGACAAGCCGGATCTGCGCTTCGGGCTCGAGCTCGCGGTCGTCGACGACGTATTTGCGGGAACGGAGTTCGTCGTCTTCCGCTCGGTGCTCGAAAGCGGCGGCGCCATCGTGGCGCTGCGCTTCCCTGGGGGAGCCGCGCTCTCGCGGCGCGAGTTCGACGCCCTCACGGAGGAAGCGAAGCTGCTCGGCGCGCGCGGCATGGTGTGGGTCGCACTCGGCGTCGACGGGATCAAGTCGTCGGCGCAGCGATTCGTCGAGGAGCGTCACGCCGCCGCGCTCGCGAAACGCCTCGGAGCCGAGCGCGGCGATGCCGTCCTGCTCTTCGCCGACGATCGCGTCGCGGCGCTCGGCGTTGCCGGGAAGATGCGCGTCGAGGTCGCACGGCGCACCGGCCTGCGTCGTGCGGATGCGTTTGCCTTCTGTTGGATCACCGACTTCCCGTATCTCGAGATCGATGCCGAAACGGGGAAGCCGGTTCCGGCGCACCACCCGTTCACGGAGCCCGCCCCGGGCGAATGGGATCTCATCGAGCGCGATCCACTGCGCATGCGCGCGCAGCACTACGACATGGTGCTCAACGGCTACGAGCTGGGATCGGGGTCGATTCGCATCCACAAGCCCGAGCTGCAACGGCGCATATTTGAGATGCTCGGCATGACCGCGCAGCAGATCGACGAGCAGTTCGGCTTCTTCGTTCGAGCGCTCGATTACGGCGCGCCGCCCCACGGCGGCATGGCGCTCGGCATCGATCGCATCGCGATGCTCGCCTGCGGCGAGGAGAGCCTCCACGAGGTCATCGCGTTTCCGAAGACGCAGACCGCGCGCGACCTCATGATGGACGCGCCGGCGCCCGCCTCCGAGAAGCAGCTCCGCGAGCTGCAGCTACGACCGCAGCCGCGCGCCTGAAAATCGCGTCGAACATCGGCTGCGTGAGCTTGCCGGTGTTCGTGTTCTGCCGGCTCGGGTGATACGAGGCGATGACGAGAATCTCGCGCGTTTCGTTGCGGGCGACGACTTCCACGCCGTGTCCGAAGCGTGGGCGCTGCGGATCGAGCGCAAAGCCGCGCTCGCGCAGCACCCGCAGCGTCGCGGTGAAACCGATCGCGCCGAGCGCGACGATCGCGCGCAGGCGCTGCAGCGCGTCGAACTCGGCGAGCAGATGCGGGAAGCAATTTCGTAGCTGCTGCGGAGTCGGCGCGTTGTGCGGCGGGGCGCAGCGCATCGCCGCCGTGATGAGTGCGTCGCGCAGGACGACGCCGTCGCCGCGATGCGTCGCCGTAGGGCGCGACGCGAAGCCCGCTCGGTGGAGTGCCGGGTAGAGAAAGTCGCCGGATGCATCGCCCGTGAAAGGCCGGCCGGTGCGGTTGCTGCCGTGTGCGCCCGGCGCGAGTCCGACGAGCATTACACGCGCGCGTTCGTTGCCGAACGCGGGAACGGGCTTCCCCCAGTATGGCTGGCCGGCGAAAGCACGCCGCTTCTCGCGCGCGACCCCGGCGCAGTAGGCGCGCAGCTCCGGGCAGCGACGACACGACACGACGCGGCGCTCGATGGCGGCGAGCGCGTCTGGGTTTCCTAGCAGCCTGCTAGATCTCCCACTGCCATGCGTTCCACTCGTCGGCGATGAATGCAGCCGGTCTGTAGTTGCGTAGGTCCGTGTTCATCGCGACGTACGCCGTCTCCCAATAGACGAAGATCGCCGGGTTCAGCGCGCGCAGCCGCTCCTCTTCGCGTTGATAGAGCGCTTTTCGCGTGCGCTCGTCGAACGTGCTCGCCGCGGCTTGACTCGTCGCATCCACGACCGAGTCGCGCAGCCACGACGTATTTGCGCCGTTTGGCGGGATGAACTGCGAGTTCCACGAGCCGGAGTTATCGGGGTCGGCACCGTTCGTCTCCACCGACCATTCCATGTCGTAACTCCCTCCGTAGACCGGCCCGTTCTGTGCGAAGAGCACGTTTGCCGGATAGTTACGGATGACGACGTCGAAGCCGAGCGGCTTGAGCATCGACTGGATCAGCAGCTCCGCACGCTCGTTCTCCGCATTGTTCGTCGTCGTGGAGATGGAGAGGCGCATCGCGAGCGTCCCTTTGTGCAGGACGCCATCGTTTCCCATGCGCCAGCCGGCGGCGGCGAGCAGACGTCGCGCGCCGGACGGATCGTAGCGATACGGCGGCAGCGTCGGCGCCGCCCACGACTGCGGAAAGATGTCGGAGACGGCGGGGACGCCGTACCCGTGATAGACGGTGTCGGTGATGCGCTTCCAGTCCACGCCCAACGCGATCGCCGTACGGACGCGAACGTCGGCGAGCTGCGGCTTACGCATGTTCATCGCGAGATGGCGCCAGTTGGCGACGAGTCGCTTGACGACGCGAATGCCCGGAATCTCGCGCAAGTACTGAACTTCGTCGCTGTCGACGCTCGGATACACGTCGATCTCGTGCGTGCGCAACTGGCTCAGCAGCGTGTTGGGATCGGGGATCACTTTCCAGACGATCTCTTTGAGATGCGGCGGTCCGCGAAAGTAGAGCGGATTCGCCGTGAAGATCAGCGAGAGCCCGTGGTTCCATGCCTTCAGGAGAAACGGGCCGCTCGAGATGGGTGCGCTGTTGAAAGCCGCGTAGTTGATGTTCGGCAGCTTCGCCAAGAGGTGCGCCGGCAGCGGCGGATAGGCATCGCCCCCCATCGTGAGGATCTCGAGGCCTTCGACGGTCGGGCGCTTGAGATGAATGACGATCGTGTACGGATTCGGAGCGCTCGCCGAGGCGATCGTATCCCAGCCGTAATCCGTCTTCGTGTCGTTGGCGCGGTTGAGCACCGCGTGGTACGTGAAGATCCAATCGGCGGCGGTCAACGGCGCGCCGTCGGACCATTTCACGCCATGGCGCAAGTGCACCGTGATCGTCTTGCCGTCGCGGCTGATTCCGCCGTTCTGTGGCGTGGGAACGACGGTTGCGAGATCCGGAATGAGATTTCCGTTGTCGTCGGTTCGCAAGATAAAGGAGAAGAGGAGGCAGTCGATCTGATCGGTCGCCAGCGTGTGCCCGAACATTAGGTTGAGGCTGTCGGGTTCTTCTTTCTCACCGATGCGCAGCACGCCGGGAGTCGTCCACGGATTACGGCCGCCTGGAACGGGTGCCGTCGCTCTCGTGCACGCGCAGAGGAGGACGAGGCAACAGAGCGCGAGCGCAGCGGAGCGCATAGACGCTCTGGTTCCCCTTCCTACGATTCCAATACCTTTGCTTGGCCGGGCGGGGCGTCGCTTTCCGCGGCTTGCGTGCGACGGGGCCCGTCAGCGCAGCGTCGGAGAGGCGACGCGGTAACAGCGGCCCGCGTGATCGACGCGAGCGCTTTCTTCGAGCGTGCGTGCGGCGTGCCGCTCCGAGCCGGTAATCACGCGCCGCTCCTCGGCCGTGTCGAAGCGCCGGTTCGCGCGCGCGTTCAAGCGCGCTTGCGTCTGCGGCGCTTCCACCGCGTGGTCGATTTCATGCCCGAGCCCGAGTGCGGGTGACTGTTTGCCACCGGACGTCGTGCGCAACGCGCTGTGCGGATCCCATTCGATCGTATCGGTTGCGGGATCGAACGAATCGTCGTTGCGATGGTTGACGCGCAGGCGAAAATGGCGCCCCCGGGCGTGCTCGAGGCGGTCGAAGAGCGAGCGCTCCATCGGGTCGCGGCTCAGATACCGTCGTGCGGCTTCGTACGCGCGGTCGGCGGCGCGCGGCACGGACAACGATCCGTGGCAAACGCAGGAGATCACGCCTATTCGTCACGCGGATTCACAGGGTGCCTAGCAGGCACTGTCAAGTCCTTGACGCCGGTGGTACGCTCAAGGATACTCGACTGCGCCTGGCGCGAAACGTGCTCGGTGGCCGAACCTACATAATGACCCTAGGGAGCATCAGCTCCGGATACGACGGTGCGAGAGCGAAACGCTCACTCATGCCGGCGCCCGGGCCGCACCCACTTGCGAGACAGGTTCGCAAGACCCGCACGGTAGACGCGGGTGCGGTCGAGCAAAGAACGCAATTACGCGGCGTCGCGATACCGGCGGCGGCGCTGGGCGATTGCCGCGCGCATGCTGCCGAAGGTCGAGGTGCCGTCGCGACGATCGAGTGCGAGAAATCCGCGGAAGCCGACGAATGCGTCGGCGCGATCGTGCTCGGGGGGCTGCGCGGCGTCGCACCACAAGAGCACGGTGCGATCGGCGAGCGTAGCGGGATCCGTCGCAGCGCCGAGCAGTGCCGGCTCGAGCCCGAGGCGCAGCCACGCGGAGTCGCCTTCCTTGCACGTGCGCTTGCAATCGTAGCCGTTCTCGGCGAAGGTTCCCGGAGCGTTGCGCACCGCGAGCGTCACGTTTGCGGACTTCGCGAGCGACGTCGCGCGCGCGATGCGCGCGAGCTGCGCGCTCCACGAGAACGCATTCTCGCGCGCGAGCGCGGCGGCCACAAGCGGCGTTCCCAAGCGTGCGGCGCGGTCGATGGCGGCGGCCATGCCGTCGGCGTTCGCGGTAAAGAACGTGTCGTCGGCATACGCGGCGACCGATAGCCCGAGATCCGTCGTCATCTTCTTGAGCTGGGCGAGGTAGTCGTCGTCGACGCGCGGAAAGTGCCGCACGTCGAGCACGATGCCGTCGCAGGCGAGCTCTCGGGCGCATGCGTCTACGAACTCGAGTTGTGTCAGGTCCCCACGCCAGCCTCATCGCCGCTCGACCTTCGACCGCACAACGGAGAGCCCTTGCTTATGAAGATCGCACTCGGCGCCGATCACGCCGGATTCGCTGACAAAGACCGCATCGCGCGCGCGCTGCGCGCCGATGGGCACGAGATTCTCGATTATGGCACGCACGACGATACGCCCGTCGATTATCCGCAGTATGGGTACGCAGTGGGAGAGGCCGTCGCGAGCGGGCAGGCCGAGCGGGGGATCGTCGTGTGCGGCTCGAGCTTGGGCATCGCAATGGCGGCGAACAAAGTTCCCGGCGTCCGCTGTGCGCCCGTGGCCGAGCCGTACTCTGCGGAACTCGCGCGACGCCACAACGACGCGAACGTGCTCGCGCTCTCGGAGCGGCTGACGGGCTGGGAGATGGTCGAGCGCCTCGTGCGCGTCTTCCTGGAGACGCCGTTCGACGGTGGCCGGCACGCGCATCGCGTCGAGCAGCTCTTCGAGTTCGGCGACGCACAGCGCGAACGGACGCTGCGGGCAATCGAAACGAAGGCGGTTACCGGCGCTCAAACGCCGAAAGAACTCCTCTGATGGAGATCCTCGCGGGCAGTCGCATCGAAAGTCAGGATCCCGACGTCTACGCCGCCATCGCGGGCGAGGAACGCAGACAACGGGAGAACCTCGAGCTCATCGCGTCGGAGAACTACGCGAGCCGCGCCGTGCGCGAAGCGATGGCTTGCGTGATGACGAACAAGTACGCGGAGGGCTATCCGGGAAAGCGGTACTACGGCGGCTGCGAGTTCGTCGACGTTGCCGAGACGCTCGCAATCGATCGCCTCAAACGCCTCTTCGGCGCGCAGCACGCGAACGTTCAGCCGCACGCCGGAGCGCAGGCAAACATGGCGGTCTTCATGGCGCACCTGCAGCCGGGCGATTCCGTGCTCGGAATGTCGCTCGCGCACGGCGGCCATCTGACGCACGGCACGAAGGTCAGCTTCTCGGGAAAGCTCTACAACGCGCTGGCATACGGCGTGCGCAAGGATACCGAGCTCGTGGACTTCGACGACCTGCGTGCGGTCGCGCGAGAGCACAGGCCGAAGATGATTATCGCAGGAGCGAGCGCATATCCGCGGACGCTCGACTTCGCGCCGTTCCGTGAGATCGCCGACGAGATCGGCGCGACGCTGCTCGTCGACATGGCGCACATCGCCGGCCTCGTTGCCGTCGGGTTGCATCCGTCGCCGGTGCAACTTGCCGATTTCGTGACCTCGACGACGCACAAGACGCTACGCGGACCTCGCGGCGGTATCATCCTCTGCACGCAAAAGTGGGCGCAGCCGATCGACAAGAGCGTCTTCCCCGGCATTCAAGGCGGTCCGCTCATGCACGCGATCGCGGCGAAGGCGATCGCGTTCGGCGAAGCGCTCGCGCCGGATTTCAAGCGCTACCAGCAGCAGGTCGTGGACAACGCGAAGGCGATGGCGCAAGAGTTCGCGCGTGCGGGGCTGCGCCTCGTCGGCGGCGGCACCGACACGCACCTCATGCTCGTCGACGTCTCGGTCAAGGATCTCACCGGCAAAGCCGTGGAGGCCTATCTCGACGAGATCGGCATCACGGTCAACAAGAACGCGATTCCGTTCGACCAGCAGAAGCCGATGGTCGCGAGCGGCATCCGCCTCGGAACGCCGGCGATCACGACGCGCGGCTTCGACGTCGACGAATGCAGGGAAGTAGCGCGTATCATCTGCGACGGCCTCACCGACGTCGCGAACCGCGTGAAGGTTTCAACGCTGCGCGGCAGGGTTCAAGAACTCACCTCGAAGCACGAGGTTCCGTAGCTCACGCAGAGCCCTCCGCCGGGCTAGCCGAGTCTTTGCCACTCCTCACGCACCGTAAGACGATCTCTTCCCGCCGGCTCGACGATTCGCACCTTGACGTTTTGCAATCCCGCGAGGCTGATCGTGCACCCCCGCCATCCGGCGCGACGTGCCGTAGGTTTTAGGGGTTTGCGCGACAGAATTCGCGTTTCATCGATGTATCGCCCGGGAACGCCTTCGACGAAGACGACGATGTTGAACCGCGGATCGTATTCGACGAGAACGTAACTCGGCATCGTTCCGGCGCGGACCGCTTGCAGAAGCGGCTCGTACGCGGCACCCGTCAACGCGGTGCCGAAGCGGCCGTTCTTGGCCTTGACCTGGTACCGGCTATTGCAGGCGAGGCATTCGAGATCGGCTACGATCGCGTTGGTCGGTAGGCGGCTCAGCTCGTCCGCGGAGCAACTCAGGCAGTACAGATTATGCTCGGCCCAGGTCTCGATGGTGATGCCCGCGGCTCTGGCTTTGCTCGTGTACCGCTCGGCGATTGACGCGTCGAAGAACGGACTGAACAGTGGTTGCACGGCGCCCGTACGCTCATAACGCCCCGAGCCGAGGAACGCGATGAAGCCTTGATCGCGCAGAATCTGCAGGCTCTGCCTGATCTTGGCCTCGATGAATCGGTTGTCCGGATAGTGCTTCGCGAAATAGTCGCGCCGCGCTTCGACGTCGCGCAGCGTGAACGTGTGCGGCAAGTCGTCTATGACCTCGCGGACGAGAGTCTTCCATGTCATCGGCCGGTTCAAATCTCGACTCCTCCCGATAGGCGTTCACTCTTCGGCAGGCGAGCGCCGCTCTCCGCGAAATACATGAGCTAAGCCTTTTTCTCTTGTTGGGGAGCATCGTTTACCGAATGGGTTGCTCTTACGCTCGGACATCCACAAGCTGTTCGACCAGGGCTACGTCACCGTAACCCCCGACCGGCGCTTCAGAGTCGCGAGAGCGATACGTGACGAGTTCGAAAATGGCCGGGACTACTATGCTCTCGATGGTCGCGAGATCCGCGACACTATCTCGATCGACGCGCGGCCCGCGGCTGAATATCTAGAATGGCACTCGGAAACCATTTTTAGGGGCTAGCGTCGGCAGGCGGGCGGCGGGTTCCGCGAAAGATAAGAGCGTGTTCGCGGGCTCCAATCTTCTCGTCCTCGATCATCCCGCCGTCGCCGACCGCGTCGCGAGAATTCGGGACAAAGAGACGCCGGTACCGGTGTTTCGCAAGCTGGTCGAAGAGATCGGCGTTTTTCTCGCGTACGAAGCGACGCGCGGATTACCGTTGCGAAACGAGCGCGTGGAGACGCCGCTGACCGATACGACGGTCCAACGCATCGCGACGCGCCCGGTCGTCGCGCCCATCCTTCGCGCTGGCCTCGGGTTATTGCCGGGATTCTTGCAGGTCGTCGACGATGCGGTCGTCGCACATCTGGGCTTCTATCGCGATCCGCAGTCGCTGGTTCCCGTTCCATACTACGCGAACGTTCCGCCGGAGCTGGGCGATCGCCACGTCTTCCTGCTCGACCCGATGCTCGCAACGGGCAACTCTGGCGTCGCCGCACTCGACGCACTCGTCGAGCGTGGAGCGAGAACGCTCACGTTCATCTGCTTGATCGCGGCGCCTGAGGGCGTGCGTCACGTGCAGAGCGCGCATCCGAACGCGTCGATCGTCACATGCGCCATCGACGCGGGGCTGAACGACCACGCCTACATCGTGCCGGGACTCGGCGATGCCGGGGATCGTATGTTTGGAAGCCTCACGTCAGTTCCGGCGGCCGTACGCAGCAAGAGCTGAGTGCCATCCTTCGACAAGCTCAGGATGACACGCGACAAGCTCAGGATGACACGCGAGGCAGGCTGTAGGATGACAAGATTGGCGGCATCGCGATGACACCGGCGCAAAGGCCGAGCTGGGATGAGTACTTTGTCGAGATCGCGCGGACGGTCGCGGGGCTGGTGCGCGAACACCGGATTCTCACGACCGGGTACAACGGCGCGCCGCGCGGCGTCGCGCACTGCACGCAAGCCGAGTGCATCCTTCGGGACGGGCACTGCGTCCGCGCGACGCACGCGGAAGCGAACGCGGTCGTTCAGGGCGCGCTACACGGCGTCGGTCTGCAGGGCGCAACCGCATACTGCACGCATCAACCCTGCGTGGGCTGTTCGAAGCTCCTTATCAGCGCAGGCGTCGCCAAGATCGTCTACGTCGACCCGTATCCCGACCCGGTCGCAACCGAGCTGCTCTCCGAAGCCGGGGTGGCGCTCGTTCCGTTTTCCGCGCCAGGGACCGCGCAGCCATGCTGACGGCGGACCTCATCTACGGCGCGACGTTCGCCATCGCGGTCGCGGTCGCGGCGACCGCGACGCCGCTCGTCATTCACTTAGCCAAGCATCTCGGCGCGCTCCACGGTCCCGAAGATCGCCACATGCACACGGTGCCGACGCCGCGTATCGGCGGCCTTGCGGTCTACTTCGGTTTTGCCGTCGCACTCTTCACCGTGCTCGGCATCGCGCTCTCGTCACCGTACGCGCTCGTGCCCTCGGCCTTGCACGCGTCGCTCGCACACCGGTACAACGTCCTCTCGGATCAGTTCGAATCGATTCACCAGTTGGTCGGGCTGCTCTTCGGAAGCCTGCTGATTCTCGGCGTCGGCGTATGGGACGACCTCATGCAGATAAAGCCGCGCAACAAGTTCATCGCGCAGGCGCTCGTCGCGCTCGTCTCGATGTTGTACGGCTTCATCATTCCCGGGATGACGAACCCGCTCAACCACAATCCGAGCACGAACTGGATCGACTTTCCGGCGTGGGTCGGCATCCCGCTCACGCTGCTCTGGTACGTCGGGATGATGAACGCGATCAACTTCATCGACGGCCTCGACGGACTGCTCGCGGGCTTCACCGCGATCTCGAGCCTCTTCATGGCGCTGATCTTCCTCATGCACGGGAACATCGTCGTCGCGATCGTCGTTCTCGCGCTCGCGGGTTCCGCGATCGGCTTCCTTCCTTTCAATTTCAATCCGGCGCGCATCTTTCTCGGCGACGCGGGCTCGCTCTTCATCGGCTACGTCTTCGCGACGGTATCGATCATCGGCACGAGTAAGACGGCGATCGCGATCAGCCTCATCGTGCCGCTCGTTATCCTCGCGCTGCCCGTCATCGACACGGCGGCGGTTATTCTGCGCCGCTCGATCACCGGCAAGGCGATTGCCGAGGCCGATCGCGGGCACTTCCATCATCAGCTGGTCTTTCGGTTCGGGCTGACCGTCCGGCAGGCGGTCTTGCTCATTTACGCGTTGTGCTTCGTGCTCGGCACGGTGGCGCTCTACGTTTCGGGCGGCCTCACGCACGTCTTCCGGCACGTGAACTAGTGGCGGTCGATGCGCTGCGCGTGATGACCGTCTTCGGGACGCGCCCCGATACGATCAAGATGGCGCCGGTCGTCCACGCGTTGGCGCGCCATCGCGGTATCGCGGGCATCGTCTGCGTCACGGCGCAGCACCGCGAGATGCTCGACGATCTGCTCGAGCTCTTCGCGATAACGCCGGATTACGATCTCGACATCATGACCGAAGACCAGACGCTCACGCAGGTAACGACGCGCGTGCTCGAAGGAATGCAGGCCGCGCTGGACGATGCGAAACCGGATGTCGTGCTCGTGCATGGCGACACGACGACGAGCACTGCGGCCGCACTCGCGGCGTTCTATCGACACGTTCCGGTTGGGCACGTCGAGGCAGGCCTGCGCACGAGCGACCGTTGGATGCCGTTCCCCGAAGAGATGAACCGGCGACTCACCGGCACGATCGCCTCGTATCACTTCGCGCCCACGTCGCTCGCGCGCGACCATCTGCTCCAAGAACACACGGACGCACGCGACGTCGTCGTCACCGGGAACACGGTGATCGACGCGTTTCTCGGGACCGCCGCACGAACGGATCTTCCGGCGTCGCCGCGGTGGGGCGAACTCGACGCACGGCGTCCGATCGTCGCCGTCACCGCGCACCGGCGCGAGAACCATCCGTTCATGCGCGAGATGTGCGAGGCGATGCGCGAGATCGCCGGCCTTCCGATGCGTCCGCAGATCTACTGGCCCGTGCATCCGTCGCCGCACGTTCGTCCCGTCGCGCGCGAGGTTCTCGGCGACGTTCCGGGCGTCGTGCTCGTCGATCCGATCGATTACGCGCGCATGGTCGCGGTCATCAAGGGCTGCACGTTCGTGCTCACAGACTCCGGCGGTCTGCAAGAAGAGGCCCCGTGCCTGGGCAAGCCGGTGCTCGTGATGCGCGACGAAACCGAGCGTCCGGAGGGGCTCGACGCGGGAACGCTCGAGCTCGTCGGACATCGTCGCGAGCGTATCGTCGCCAGCGCCCGGCGCCTGCTCACCGACGCAGCGGCATTCGAGGGCATGGCGCACGCAGCGAATCCATACGGTGACGGGCACGCTGCGGATCGCATCGTCGCGTGGCTTCTCGCGCGCCTTCGCGGCGGCTCCTACCCCAAGCCGTTCTCTGGCACCGGCGGCTCGCCGGAATGAAGGGAGTGGCGTCGCTGATCGGGGCCGGAAGCACCTTCACCGGCGCGTCGCTGCTCGGATTCGGACTCGGGATTCTCGCCGACGCGAGGACGGGAGGCGAGATGTATGCGTTCCTCGGGCTCTTCGCCGGCATGCTGCTGGGCGCGTACGGCGCGTTCAGGCTGCTCTCGAGGTCGCTCTGAACGGAGCCTTCCGGGCTGCGCTTTGGCGCTCCGGGGCTGTCGCGGCCGTGGCCGCCCTGCTCGCAGCCCCTCTGCTGCCCCTTCCCGCGCTTGCCTTGGCAGTCGGCGGCCTCTGCGGTATCCTCAATGCCATGCTGACGGCTCTGGGCGTCGAGCGGCTCGGACGAAGCCGCAACGCCGGAGCTTTCGTCATAAGTAGTTTTTTCCGGCTTGCTCTCTTCGGTATAGTGCCGGTGGCCTTCGCCGCTTCGGGACCGTGGTGGTCGATGGCGTGGTACTTCGCCGGGTTCTTTCTCCCGACGGCGCTCTATGCCGTGAGCGTCGGCCGGGCGCGGTAAGAAGCAAGCGATTCTCGATCGACCCAGTAAGCGACTAAAAGAAGAGGAACGTGCACGAACAAATCGGCGAACACTTTCTCTGGCACTTGCCCGTGCTCGGAGCCGTCCATGCAGACACGATCGTTACGACGTGGCTCGTCATGGCGCTTTCGCTCGGGCTCTTCGCCTGGATCGGTGCGAGCTATCGCTCTCCGTATCTTTCGAAGCGCCACACCGTCTTCGAGGGCGTCTTCAACTACATTGCGGATCTCGCCACGGGCGTGCTCGGCCCGGCGGGCGAGCCGTTCGTGCCGTTCTTCGTCGCGTTGTTCATCTTCATCTTTCTCCTGAACCAGTTCGGCATGGTACCGTTCAAGGCGTTCGATCTGCCGTTCGGCGGCTCGCCCACGGCCGATCTCAACACCGTCGTGCCGCTGGTACTCGTCGTCTTCTTTCTCATTCAGATCGTGGCGTTCAGGAGAAAAGGTCCCGGATATCTGAAGCACCTGTTCAAGCCGTTCCCGGCGTTGTTCCCGGTAAACGTGCTCGACGAGATTCTTCGGCCCGTCACCCTCGCCGCGCGGTTGTTCTTCAATATCTTCGTTGGCGAGCTGCTCTTCATCATCATTTCGACGATCATCCTCGCCCGCATACGGATCGGCGCCTTCAATTTGTCGATGGGCGTGTCCGTCGTTCCGTTCCTGATCCAGTTCTTCAACTTCTTCGTCGGAACGATTCAAGCGTTTGTTTTCACCCTCTTGGCGATCGTGTATCTCTCGCTCGCGATCTCCGAGGAACACTAGAAAGGCTCGTATGACTGAAGCCCTCATCGGCGCCGCGGCGTTGCTCGCCTTCGGCATCATCATCTCCGGCGTCGCGTTCGGCTCGGCGATCGGCGACGGAAACGTCGCGTCGAAAGCCGTCGAAGCGATCGCCCGACAACCCGAAGCCCGCTCGAACATCTACACGTTCATGTTCTTGGGTGTCGGCGTGTTGGAGGCGGTGCCGTTCATCGCCATCGCGCTCGCGTTTTACATCCTTCTCGTCGTCGCGAAAGTGCCGGCGATCGTGAGCGCGCTGGTCAGATAGCGCACGCCGAGCGATGTCGTTTCTTTCGGTCGACGGGACGCTGGTCGTCCAGCTCGTCAACTTCGCGATTTTCTTCGCGATCTTGAACGTGGTCTTCTTGCGTCCGGTCGCGGCCGCAATCCGCAAGCGACGGGAGTATATCAACAGCCTCGTCGACGACTACGATCGCTATCAAGCCGAGGCGACGGAGTTGCGGCAACGTGCCGAAAGCGTCCGTGCGGCCGCGCGCCGCGAAGCCGCCCACCGGATCGCGACCGCGCGCGCCGAGGCGACGAACGAGGCTGCAGAAATTGCGGCGCGGTGCACGCGGCAGGCGCAAGAGATCGTCGAGGAAGCGACGCGCGCAGCGTCGGCGGAGCTCGATGTCGCCCGCGCGAGCGAAGAGCGTGCCGTGCGCGGTCTCGCGCAGGCGATGGTGGAGCGCGTCATGGCGGAGAGCGCCTGATGGGCTCGAGCGAGCTCTACATCCAGATCGCGACGTGGAGCCAGGTCGCCTCGGCGCTACTGTTCGTGGCGTCGATGGCGTACATTTGGATGCGCTGGCTGCAGCCGATGGTGCTGGGCGCGCGGGCGCGCAGCAACCGGCAGATCTCGGAGGCCGAGCGCCATCGCGACGAGGCCAAGGCCGCCCTCGAGGCTCTTCGGGACGAGATCGAGCGTGCGACGCGCGATGCGGAGCTGATCCGGCGTCGAGCGGACGGACAAGCCGTGCGCGAGCGCGAGGACATCGTCGCGGAGGCGATGGCCGCCTCCGAGCGCGTCCTGCACAATGCCGCGGGAGAGCTCGAGCGCGCCCGTGCCGCAGCGCGTCTGCGCTTGCGCGACGAGATCGTCGCGCAAGCGTTGGCGGAGGCTCGCGACGAGGCGCAGCGTCGTGTCGACGCTCCTGCAAACGCGCGACTCGTCGAGCGGTTCCTGGCCACGCTGGAGAACGCGCGCGGCTAGCATGGTGAACCGCACGCTCGCCAGACGCTATGCGTCCGCCATCTACGCGCTCGCCTCGGAGGCCCGCGGCGTCGAGCGCATCGGCGACGACCTCCAGTGCGTCGTCGCCGCCATCGAGGCGAACGAGCAAGCGCGCCGGTTTTTTCTCGCTCCGATCATCAACCGCTATGAGAAGGAGCGCGTGCTGGCGAAGGTCTTTGAAGGCAGAGTGGACGACATCGCGTTGCACGCGCTGCTGTTGCTCGTGCGCAAGCATCGCGAGACGTTGCTGCAGGCGGTGCTCGAGGAGTATCGCTCGATCGAGATGAGCGCGCGGGGCGTTGCGACGCTGAGGATCACCTCGGCGCGGCCGCTCTCGGAGAAAGCGGTCGCCGGCCTCGTCGGTCGGATCGAGCGCGTCTACGGGACGCGCTTCGAGCCGCAGCTCGTGGTCGATCCAACGCTCATCGGCGGCGTGCGCGTGACGACGGGTGACCGCCGCATCGACGGCACGATTGCTCGCCGCCTCGACGAGCTGGCGAGAGCGCTTGCGGCAACGACATGACGACACTCACGACCAAAGAAAGCCAAACATGATCAACGCAGACGAAATCGCCGGACTGCTCAAATCGCAGATCGCCGGCTTCAAGGGCGAGCTCCAAGAAGACGAGGTCGGCACCGTAATCGAGGTCGGCGCGAATCTCGCACGCGTCTACGGCCTGCGCGGCGTGCGCTTTTCGGAGCTCGTCGAGTTTCCGAACGGCTTGCAAGGCGTCGCGCTCAATCTCGAGGAGGACAACGTCGGCGTCGTCATCATGGGCCCGGACGCCGAAGTGCAAGAGGGCGACAAGGTGCGCCGGACGGGGCGCATCGCCTCGGTGCCGGTCGGCGAGCCGCTGCTCGGGCGCGTCGTCGATCCGCTCGGCCGGCCCGTCGACGGCAAGGGCAGCCTCGACGCGGTACGCCTGCGGACGGTCGAGAACACGGCGCCCAGCGTCGTGCAGCGCCGGCCCGTTTCCCAGCCGCTGCAGACCGGGATCCGCGCCATCGACGCGCTGATTCCCATCGGAAAGGGACAGCGCGAGCTTATCATCGGCGATCGCTCCACCGGCAAGACCGCGATTGCGATCGACACGATCATCAACCAGCGAGGCCGCAACGTGTTCTGCATCTACGTCGCCATCGGCCAGAAGAACTCTACCGTTTCCGCCCTCTCGCAAATCCTCGAACAGAAGGGGGCGATGGAGTACACGACCATCGTCACGGTGAGCCCGGCGGATGCTGCGGCGTTGCGCTGGATTGCACCGTTCGCGGGCTGCGCGATGGGCGAAGACCTCATGTATGCCGGTAAAGACGTTCTCGTCATCTACGACGACTTGACCAAGCACGCGCAGGCTTATCGCGAGATGTCGCTCTTGCTACGGCGGCCGCCGGGCCGAGAAGCCTATCCGGGAGACGTGTTCTATCTCCATTCGCGCTTGCTCGAGCGCGCGGCGAAGCTGAGCGACGAGATGGGCGGCGGCTCGATGACGGCGCTACCGATCATCGAGACGCAGGCCGGAGACTTTGCGGCGTACATTCCCACCAACGTGATCTCGATTACGGACGGCCAGATCTATTTGACGCCAGGCCTTTTCTTCCAAGGTATCCGGCCGGCGATCGACGTCGGGCTCTCGGTCTCGCGCGTCGGCGGCGCGGCGCAGACGAAGGCGATGAAATCGGTAGCCGGACAGTTGAAGCTGGAGCTCGCGCAGTATCGCGATCTCGCGGCGTTCGCAAAGCTCGCGAGCGACCTCGACAAGGCGACGCAGCTGCAGCTGCTGCGCGGCGAGAAGCTGACGGAGCTCTTGAAGCAGCCGCAGTATCAGCCCCAGCCGTTCGAAGACCAAGTGATTCTTCTCTACGCCGGCACGAAAGGGTTCGTCAACGACGTCGAGACGAGCCGGCTGCAGACGTGGGCGATCGGCGCGATCCAGTTCGTGCACGAGCGCCACGCAGATATTTCGACCGCAATCGCGCAGTCCGGCCAACTCTCCGACGAGACGAAGCAGAAACTCGACGTCGCGCTCGCCGAGTACAACAAGGCGTCCTGATTTGGCGACGGTTCGAGAGCTTCGCGATCGTATTCGGTCGCTCAGAAACACGCAGCAGATCACCAAAGCGATGAAGCAGGTCGCCGCGGCGAAGATTCGCCGCGCCGAAACCGCGCGCAAGCGCGCACATCCGTACGCGCAGACGCTCGCGGAGATGCTGCGCGACCTCGTTGCGGCCGTCGCGACCGTCGACCATCCGTTCATGCGCGAGGGCAAGAGCGGTGCGCCGCCGGGCGTCGTCCTAATGACCGCCGACAAGGGGCTCGCCGGCGCGTTCAACTCCAACGTGATCCGAATGGCCGAGCAGTACGCGCAGGGGCACCGCGGGGCGCGCTTCTACTGCATCGGCATCAAAGCGCGCAACGCGGTGCGCCGCATGGGCCAGGGCCAGCATCCACACTGGCCACTCGGCGGCGCGAAGCTGGAAACCGCACGCGCCGTCGCGGAGACGGTGAGCGCGGATTTTGTCGCCGGCGAGATCGGCGAGGTCGTCCTCGTCTCCTCGACGCTCGTCTCCATGATGTCGCAACGCCCGATGACGCGACGGCTCGTACCGATTCTCAAGGAGGCGTTTTCGCCATCCGACGCCACCGGCGCGCAGAAGGGTGCCGTCGAGTTCTTGCCGTCGCCGGAGTTCGTGCTCTCGTTGCTCTTGCCCAAGTACGTGGAGTTCACGCTCTATTCCGCGATGCTCGAAACCGACGCCGCGTTCTTTGCGGCGCAGTTAATTGCCATGAGCAATGCGACGGAGAACGCCGCCAAAGCGATCGACGAGCTGACGATCGCGATGAACAACGCTCGCCAAGCCGCCATAACCAAAGAGTTGCTCGAAATCGTCGCCGGCGCAGAGGCTTTAGCAGGATGATGAGGTCGGGGCATGTCGTTCTCGGAGAGCCTCTGACTTTTTCGAAAAAGCCATGGATGGCGAACTTCATTAGTGTTTCGAAAAAGCAGCGGAGCAGGAGCGATCATGGATGATCGCGACGAGCGTCTCGACGAGAACCGCATGCCCCGATCTCTCATCCGCATCACCGAACACCCGCACATGGAGAAATCTTAGCTGTGGCTAGTAAAACCGGAAAAGTCGTGCAAGTGCTCGGCAACGTCGTCGACGTGGAGTTCACGCCGGAGACGCTTCCGAAAATTCAGGACGCGCTGCGCGTTCGCGTGAATCCTTCTACCGGATCGGGGCAGGCGAACGGCGCTGCCGCGCACGATGAGAACCTCGGCGGAACGGCGATGCAGGAGCGAGAGCTCGTGCTGGAAGTGCAAGACGAGCTCGGGAACAACCAAGTACGCTGCTTGGCGATGTGGTCGACCGACGGCCTCGTGCGCGGCGCTCCCGTCGCGAACACCGGTGGCCCGATCACCGTGCCGGTGGGAGAAGGCACGCTCGGACGCATCTTCAACGTCTTGGGGAAGACCATCGACTCGGACGAGCCCGTGCAAGCGGCGGCACACTGGCCGATCCACCGCCCCGCGCCGGAGTTCAAGTATCATGAGCCGACGCCGCGCATCTTCGAGACCGGCATCAAGGTCATCGACTTGATGGCTCCCTACACGCGCGGCGGCAAAGTCGGCCTATTCGGCGGCGCCGGCGTGGGCAAGACGGTGCTCATCCAAGAGCTCATCCGTAACATTGCGTACGTGCACAAAGGCTTCTCGGTCTTCACCGGCGTCGGCGAGCGGACGCGCGAAGGTAACGATCTTTGGCTCGAGATGAAAGAGTCCGGCGTTCTCGCGCAGACGACGCTCGTCTTCGGTCAAATGGACGAGCCGCCCGGCGTGCGCTTTCGCGTCGCGCAGACCGGCGTGACGATGGCCGAATACTTCCGCGACGCGCTCGGCGCCGACGTACTGCTCTTCATGGATAACATTTTTCGGTACATGCAGGCGGGCTCCGAAGTCTCCGCGCTGATGGGGCGGATGCCGTCGGCCGTCGGCTACCAGCCGACGCTCGCAACCGACATGGGCGCCATCGAAGAGCGCATCACGTCGACCCGCAAGGGGTCGATCACCTCGGTGCAGGCGGTCTACGTTCCGGCCGACGATTACACGGATCCCGCGGTTGCTACGACCTTCGCGCATCTCGATGCGACGACGGCGCTCTCGCGTCCGATCTCGGAGCTGGGCATCTACCCTGCCGTCGATCCACTGGCGTCGAGTTCGCGCATTCTCGATCCGCAGATCGTCGGCGAAGAGCATTACGCGGTCGCGCGCGGCGTTCAGGAGACGCTCCAGCGCTATCGCGATCTGCAAGATATCATCGCGATCCTCGGCGTCGAAGAGCTCTCCGAGGAGGACAAAATCGCCGTCGCGCGCGCGCGCCGCATCCAGCGCTTCTTCTCGCAGCCGTTCTTCGTCGCCGAGCAGTTCACGGGGCGCTCGGGCAAGTACGTCAAGCTCGCGGATACGGTCGCTTCGTTCAAAGAAGTCTTGGAGGGCAAGGTCGACCATCTCCCCGAGGGAGCGTTCTTCTACGTCGGCGGCATCGACGAAGCGAAGGAGAACGCCGAGAAAATGGGCGCGGCGGTCTAGCGTCGATCGTGGCAACCGTCCCGTTCAAGCTGATCGCGCCCGGCGAGATCGTCTTCGAAGGCGATGCCGAGCTGGTCATCGTGGTTACGACCGAGGGTGAGGAGGGGATCCTGCC
>DAHXOK010000120.1 GCA_027364935.1 Vulcanimicrobiota bacterium
ATACTCCGCAAGAAACGCCGCGCCGGTCGCGCTCTCTGCTCGCGCGTACCCGAGCGCGGCACTCGCCGGCGAATGGACGAAGAGGACGTACGGCAGGAGCTGGAGCTTACCGAGTTGCTGCGTCAGCATGAAATCGCACTCCGTCTTGTTGGCAATCGCCGCTGTCGCATTGCCGGGCGCATTTGCTTGCGGAGCGATGAACGCGACCGCGACGTTCGTGTCCGCGCTGGGAGCCCATCCGAGGAAGCCTTCGAACGCGCGATGCCTCGCGGTGTAGAAGCCGTCGTTGTACTCGATGTCGCCGGTGAACTTCCCTTGCGTATACGCGACGCGAACGCCGCGGCTGAACGTCGATTCGACGGCCCAGAGGAGTCCGCGCTGGATGTCGACATTCTGATACGTAAAGCCGTTCTCTTGACCGAGCAGCGTGGCGAGTTGCCCTGCGCTGATCGTAAGATGCGCGTTCGGAACGAACGCGACGTAGTACGACGGAACGTATCCGTACAGGGCCGTGTTCGCTCCAGCCTGCGTCGTTGGATTCATCGTTTCGCCGACGACGGGAAACGCATAGATGCCGGCGGTGATCCCGAACCGGAAGAACCCGGTGTTCTTGGTAAACGTCACGACGCCGTTGCTCACATCGGTGCGCGAGATCTCGTCGACGCCGGTCGGCACGTCGAGCGCCCCCGTCGCGTTGACGCCGGCCGTGTGAACCGAGTAGAGTGAGAACGCCCCGTCGACCGAGTACGGCGCTGGCGTCGCTTGGGCTTCGACCGCGCCGGCACTCGCGACAGTGGTACCGAGCCCGAAAAGCACCGCGGCAAGAATTTTCATGGCTCCTAGTGCGTGTGCGTGAAGTTGCCCACGAGCGCTCCAGCCTAGCGGATCGCGTCGAGCGCCGCACGCATGCCCAGTGGGTTTCGATGACGGCCTACGGCGCCGAAGTACCACTCCGGATCGATGTTCAGCGTGCGCGTCTGCACCATCGCAACCCGAACCTCGCGCAAAAAGGCCGACGCCGCCGCGAGTTCGTCGGCGTCGTCGGTGACCCCCGGATGCGTCAAGAGATTGAGCGAAACGCGAAGACCGCGCTCGACCGCGACGCGCACGGATGCGAGGACGTCGTCGAGTCCGTATCCGATCGGCCGGTAGTAGGCCGCGTACGCGTCAGGCCGAAAGGAGTTGAGGCTGATGCGGACCGCATCGAGCCCCGCGTCGATGCAGTCTCCTAATGCATGAGGCATGCTGCCGTTGGTGTTGAGATTGATCGTGCCGTTGCCGCGCGCCGCCCGAATCGCTTCTATCGCGCGGGCGATGACCGTGGATCTGAGCAACGGTTCTCCTTCGCACCCTTGGCCGAACGAAACGATACCGTCTTCGACGCGCTCGAGATGCCGGATCGCTACGCGCGCCAGCTCCCGCGCCGAGATCTCGTATGAGATACGCTCCTGCGGCGATGGAACGTGCGTCTGCGGCTCCTGCTCGGAGATGCATCCAATGCAGCGTGCGTTGCACCGCGGAGAGACGGGAAGCGCCGCTTCGCCGCGCTCGAGGAAGACGTTTTGCGCCGTAAAGCAGCCGTACTCGCGCGAACACCGGGCAACCTGCGCGAGGACGCGGTTCTCCGAGTCCTCGCAGAGGCGGCGCTCGAGCAAGGCTTCCAACTCACCCGGCGCAAAGCGCCTCGGACGCCAATCCTCGCTCTCGTCCGTACGCATGGCCGCGACGTGCAGCGCGTCGTTGACGACGCAGGCAAACGTATAGCCGAAGAGCGGCAGAGGCGGCGCGTCCGGATCGGATTCGTACGCGGGAACGAGAAGTCGCGTGTAGCCTGCAGGCAACGCAACGGCAAGTGCGTATCGTCTCGAGGCCGAGCCCGCCGTTGTGAGCGGACGGCGCATCGGCAGAATCATCGGCACCGTGCCCGTCGGCGCGACAATCAACTCGTCGCTGCGCGCTTCACGAACGACGCCGCCGTCGGCCAGCGCAGCGATCGTCTCGTCGAAGTAGATGCGGCCGCGCCGATCGCAATACGCGAGCCCCGCCGTTAGCGCTTCCACGGATCGATCGTCGTCTCGAAGACGCGCACCGCTGGGCCCGTGAGATGCGCTTCGCCTTCCCCGTCCCATTCGACGACGAGCACGCCGCCGGGAACGTGCACCTCGACCGGCGAGCGCGTGCGTCCCATCGCGATGGCGGCTGCCGCGCAGGCGACGGCACCGGTGCCGCACGCCTGCGTTAGCCCGACGCCACGCTCCCAATGACGCACGCGTAGCGTACGGTCGTTCTCGACGACGCAGCTGTGAACGTTCGCACCCTGCGGCAACTCCGGCGAGCGTTGCAACGCAATTGCCGTCGCGACGAGGTCGACGTCGTCGAGCGCGGCCGGCGACAGAACGACGTGCGGGTTGCCGAGCGAAACGACGCGCGCGCTGGCGACGTCGAGCGCGGCCGCTTCGAATCGCGGAACTCCCATTGCAACGCACACGAGGTACTGCGGCTCGCGCGCGACGACCCGCGTCTGGATAACGCCGGCTAGGGTCTCGACCCCGAGCGCGGCGCCCTCGCCCGCTTCGTCGAGATAGCGTGCGACGCAGCGGACCCCGTTTCCGCACATCTCGGCTTCGCTTCCATCCGCATTGAAGATGCGCATCGCAACCTCCGCGATGCGCGAAGAAGCGATCACGAGCAAGCCGTCTGCCCCGATGCCACCGCGCCGATCGCAGAGACGCCGCGCAAGCTCCGCCGCCCGCTCGACCGGTTTTTCTCGCGCGTCGACGACCACGAAGTCGTTGCGCGCGCCGTGCATCTTCACCAAACGCAAGGAATCCATCGCTATCCAGACCCTTACCGCCAGCGCAGCGTTTCCCTTGCAAAGGCCTCGAG
>DAHXOK010000121.1 GCA_027364935.1 Vulcanimicrobiota bacterium
GATGGAAAAGCGTGGCTACGAGCCGAAGGAATCGGCGCGCGCGACCATCGACGGCGTGCTGACCTTCGACAAGCTTACCGACGTCTACAACTCCGGCACGATGCACGACGAAAACCAGCCGTGCCACCTGCACGTGTCCGACACGAACGTCTGTCGCGACCGGTGCGCGGTGGAGTACGGCAATCCGTGTCGTTCCTTCTGTCCGGCAGCGGTCTACGAGCCGCTCTTCGAGAAGCGCGGCGGTACGGTCGAGGGCCGCTTGCAGATCAACTTCACGAACTGCGTGCACTGCAAGACGTGCGACATCGCCGATCCGTATCAAATCATCACGTGGGTGCCTCCCGAAGGGGGAGGCGGCCCGGTCTACACGGGCATGTGATGACGGTCACCGTCAATGGCCAGCCGCGCGACCTGCGCGACGGCACTACCGTTGCGGATCTGCTTGCGTTGCTGGGCGCCAAGCAGACCGGAATTGCGGTTGCCTGTAACGATGCCGTCGTTCGGCGCTCGCGCTTCGGCGAGCACCGCATCGTGCACGGCGATCGCATCGAGATCATCCAAGCGGTGGCAGGCGGCTGACGGAGAAAGAGACCGAAGAATCGTGAATGATGTTTTGAGAATCGGCACGCTCGAGTTTGCCTCACGGCTGATCGTCGGCACGGGAAAGTATCCTTCGCTCGAGGTCATGCAAGCCGCGCACGCGGCCAGCGGAGCGCAGATGGTAACCGTGGCGATCCGCCGAATCGCGCTCGACGACCCGAGCGGCAAGACGCTCCTCGATTACATCGATCGCTCGCGCGTGACGATTCTTCCGAATACCGCCGGCTGCTATTGCGCGCGTGACGCGATCCTCACCGCACAGCTGGCGCGCGAGCTTCTCCAGACCGATCTCGTCAAGCTCGAGGTCGTCGGCGACGCACAGACCCTGCATCCCGATCCGCGCGCGACGCTGGAGGCCGCGGAGCGTCTCGTCGCCGACGGATTCACGGTGCTACCCTACACCGGCGACGACCCGGTCGTGTGCCGGCAGCTCGAGGAGATTGGATGTGCGGCCGTGATGCCGCTCGCAGCGCCGATCGGAAGCGGCCTGGGCGTTTGCAATCCGTACGCGATACGCACGATCAAGGAGCGCGCGAAGGTCCCGGTCATCGTCGATGCGGGCGTCGGGACCGCCTCCGACGCGGCAATCGCGATGGAGCTGGGCGTCGATGCGATCCTCATGAATACGGGGATCGCTGCCGCTCGCGATCCGGTCCTCATGGCGCGCGCGATGCGTCGCGCGGTCGAGGCTGGCCGCATGGCGTACCTGGCGGGACGAATGACCAAGCGTCTGTACGCGAGTGCATCGAGCCCGATGGAGCATCTCATCGCGGTCGAGGAGCCGTAAGTAGCCGCGTGGAGCCGGTCAAAGAGATTTCCGTCGAAGAGCTTGCCGAGTGGCGCGCCCGGGGCAAAGCGTTCGTGCTGGTCGACGTTCGGCACCCGAGCGAACTGAAGCTCGCCTCGCTGCCGGATGCCGTGAACGTTCCGCTCCAGGAGCTCGCGGCACGGCTCGGCGAGCTCGACGGCGACGCCCCTATTGCGCTCATCTGCCACACCGGAGCTCGAAGCGAGTTCGCAGCGCGATTCTTGGCGAGCAACGGCTTTGCCGGCGCCTGCACCGTCGTGGGCGGCATCGACGCGTACGCCGCGCGCGTCGACCCGTCGATCCCGCGCTATTAGACGACGCGCGCGTCCGTTCGAACGGCGCACAGCATCCAATGCACGGCCGCACGCAATGGCGACGTCGGGTGCGCCCACGTTCCCGCGATCGTGTCCGCGGCGCTCTCGTCGAGCGACGCTACGCGAAAATACGGTGCGATGATCGCGCGGAGCCGCGCCTCGTCGAAGTAGACGTGCGGAACGCCGCGTTCGTCGCCGTCGAGCGGCGCGAACGTCGCCTCCGCCACTTGCTCTCCGCGGCCGTAGCGCGCGTCGCGCGTCGAGGCGAAGGTCGCAAAGAAGCATGCTTCGCCAGAAAGGACGCGTGCGATCGCGACGACGCGTTCCCTGACGCTCTGCGGCGTTCCGTGCAGCAGCGCGTGCGTCGAGAGCACCCCGTCGAACGGCGCATCGCCTACGTCGACTTCGGCAAGCGCGTCGGCTCCCTCGGCGGCGCCGTCCTCGATCGCGAGCACGTCGAATCCGGCGCCCTTCAAGGTCTCGGCGTTGCGCCCCATGCCGCTGCCGAAGTCCAGGACGCGTCCGCCGCCTCGACGGCGCAACGCCTGGATGAGTTCCCCGGCAAGCGGATGGGCAGGCATCGGTGCGAGTATACCGCGAAACGTCCGACGATGCTTACCGAAGGCGACACCATGCCGAACGTTACCGTCGAGGACGACGCGGGAAAACGCGTGAAGACGAAGGATCTCCTGGATGGCTCGTTGCTGCTCTATTTCTATCCGAAAGACGACACGCCGGGTTGCACGAACGAGGCGTCGCAGTTTCGCGATCTGCTCGCGCGTTTCAAGCGAAAGAAGGTTCGAGTCGTCGGCGTCAGCCGCGATTCGGTCGCCTCGCATCAAAAGTTCAAGAAGAAGTATTCGCTTACGTTCGAGCTGCTCTCGGACGTCGACTCGAAGCTCTGCGACGCATTCGGCGTCATCGTCGAAAAGAGCAACTACGGCAAGACGTACATGGGTATCCAGCGTTCGACGTTTTTGATCGACGCGAAAGGAAAAATCGTCAAAGTGTGGCCGAAGGTCACGGCCGACGGTCACGCCGAGGAAGTGCTGGAGTACCTCTCGACCTAGGGATACCCTGATTTAGGGTTTGTCATTCTGAGCGTAGCGACGCTGAGCTTGTCGAAGCGGAGCGCAGTCGAAG
>DAHXOK010000122.1 GCA_027364935.1 Vulcanimicrobiota bacterium
TCCGAAGGGCTGCGTGAACGCCAGTTTCGGAGCCACACCCGGAGCGCAGTCTGCTGGAGCCAGTGCTAGCCGGGGTGCAGCCCAAGGACGTGTATATCGCCGACCGGAACTTCTGCACGCTCGGCTTCCTCTTCGGCGTGGCGGCGCGCAAAGGCTTCTTCGTGATCCGGCAGCATGCGCAGCTGCCTATCGTCTCTGAGGGAACGCTGCGGCGCCGAGGACGCACCGACAGCGGCGAGGTGTTCGAGCAGCCCGTCACCCTGCGGCTGGTCGAGCGAGAGATGGTCGTACGCAGGGTTGTGCTGCGCCTGGACACGCCGACACGGGACGGGGATACGGAGATGGCGATCTTGACCAACCTGGCGCCGGGCGTCGCGGATGCCACGTTGGTCGCCAACCTGTACCGGCGCCGATGGACGGTCGAATCGCTGTTCGCGCGCGTCGAGCGCAACTTGCAGAGCGAGCTGGCGACTCTCGGGTATCCCGGAGCCGCCGTGTTCACCTTCGCCGTGGCCCTGGTGGCCAGCAACGTCTTCGCGGTCGTGCATGCGGCACTGACGGCGGCCCAACAGCGCCAGACAGACGAGAAGATTGCGCAGATGCCGCTGAGCGACTTCTCCATCGTTGAGGAGATTCGCACCGTGAATCGCGGCATGAACATGGTGCTTGACGAAAAAGAGTGGCGCCGCTTCCAGACTATGCCTGCGCCTCAACTGGCCAAGGCGATGCTCCGCTGGGCGAAACACGTCGATTGGGTCCCGCTCCGCAAGGCCGTGCGAGGACCGAAGGTCGTGCGCAAGCGAACGCAGTTCCTCAACACACCACATGTCTCGACCGCTCGACTCCTGGGCCGTGCATAAGCGTCACGTCGCACCTTGAAAGGGGTGGTACGGTAGTGGCTCTCATCCTGATCACGCGGCCAGGCGGATGCGGGAGCGCGCGGGCCGTAGCGTGATGTCCATAGCCTCGGTCCAACGGTCGCTGAGGGCGAGGGCGCGCAAGTGCACGACGTGTTCGCCGGTATCGGTCTTCCAGCGCGAGCCGGGACGTTTCATGCGCACGCCGACGAGGCTCTTGCATGTGGCCTCCACGTTGCCGCTTCCGATGGGGCGGTGCCCGCGCCGTGCCGCGGCGTAGTCCATGCGTGGCTCGTTGTTGGTCAGGTAGGTGATGGCGTCGTGGACGGGCCGCTCGTCGCCGACGCGCACGTGCTCTTTGCCGGAGGCGATCAGCTCGTCGAGGATCCGCGCCCGGGCGTTGCTGCGGTTGAGCAGGGACAGCTTCCAGCGACCCATGAGCGCGCAGGCCTCGTCCTTTCCCGCGATCACGTGCGCCGCCGCCGACAGCTTCTCGATCACATGCCAGAAGTCGATGAGCGGGTGGATCGTGACGCCCTCGAACGTCCCGGCGTCGAACGCTTCGTCGAGGAGGCTCCACATCTCGGGCGCGCCGTCGCAGAGCAACGAGACGGGCAGCCCGCGGCGCTTGCGTCCGATGGCCAGCACGTCGCTGGCCATCCCCTCGCAGAGCGCGCTGGCGTCTCCCGCGGGCATCGTGCCGTAGCGGATCGTGTGAATCGCCTTGCCCTCGCCATCGTGCAGCGTGACGGTGCCGCAGTAGGCCATGCGGTAGACGCGCGCGATGGGCTTCTTGGGCGCGCCCTTGCGCGGCCTGCCCGGCGGACGCGGGCGCGGCTCCTCCATCGGCAGGCTCACGCGATCGAGCGAGGCGCTGACCGACCGGACCTCGCGCGGCACCTGATAGGCCTCGATGAGAAGCTGTTCGGCATGCTGATGCTGCGCGACGTACGCCTCGCCGACGGCGTGGCCCACCCGCTCGAAGCTCGAACGCGAGTACGGCAGCCGTCCCATCTCACGGGCCGTAGCTTGCGCCTCGCGCGAGGTGCCCTGCGAGAGCAGGTACGCCATGTCGCGCGCGGCGCCCGGCAACCAGACGCCGTCGATCGCGCCGGCACGCATCGCCACGAGATCGACGGTGGGGCCGTTGCGGTCTCCGGCGCGACGGTAGAGCGAGTGCATGACGGGCACCTCGCCACTTTGCGTCATGTACGTCGTCTGGTCGCGCACGACGCGAACATGAAGCTCTCCGTTGATCAGGATCTGCGGCTCGTCGACGTCCAGGGCCGAGAGCGACGCTTCGTGTGCGCTCCTCTCGACCGCCGCGAGCTTGTCGGCGAGACGACCTTCAAACGCTTCGTACTGCGCGTCCCGTCCGAGCGAGCGTCCGCGATCGACCTGCGCCTGAACGTCGGCAAGCAAATCACGCAGCGGCTCGAACACGGGCTTGAGCGCGTCGGGGATCTCCAGCATCATCGTCGCCACGGGGCATCCTCCTCGTCAGTGTTTGGCGACATGAACGTAGAGGCCCTGCCCCGAATCTCCTCACCAAAACCGTCGCCGCCAGCTCCGGCGTACAGTCCCCACAGCATCGTCCGCTCACGCTGCGCGCGCTGAAATGCTCAGGGATGGAGCCACTCCCGCGTGAACGCCTGGATGCCTGGCCACCCCCTTTCAGTCTGACCATTGGTTCCATCTCAACGGTTTGTTTATTGCATGATGCACATTATGCTTTCCATCGTCTGCGCGGTGCGCTTTGTACTGCGGCATGACGGAGCCGACGGAAGAGACGGAGTGGGCGTCGGAGCAGTTCGGGGGCATGGAGCTCGGCGACGCCCGGCGCACCGCGCGGCTGGTGCGCATCGCGACGGCCG
>DAHXOK010000123.1 GCA_027364935.1 Vulcanimicrobiota bacterium
GCGGCGCGCGGCGCGGTCGGCATCGACTCCCATTTCTCGCGCAGGAGCCGCTCGATCCACGGCTCGACGACGCGCGGCGGGACGACGACGTCGAGGATGCGCCCGGCGATGCTCTCCGGGAGCGCGGCTGCCTCGTGCATCGAATCCACGTTGACCAGCACGATGACCGCGACGTGGTCGTCTGGCAGAAGCGCGTTCATGGCGCGAAATCCGGGAATCTCGCCGTTTTGCCAGTCGAAACGCCGGCCGCTGCGACGGTCGATCGCCCAGCCCATGCCGCGCTGCTCGTACGAGCCGGCGATTCCCGGCGTGAACATCTCGCGCACCGCATCGACGCGCAAGAGAATCGGAAACGCGATGTCCCATTTTGCAAGATCGTAGACGTTGCTGACGATGCCTGCGTTCCCGTCGAGACGCGTCGCGCTCCACGGTAGGGCGCGTTGGAAGTGGCCGTTCTCGCGCGTGTAGCCGATGGCGCGCTCGGGAGAGAGGCCCGTATCGCCTTCGTAGAGCGTCGCGTCCATCACGAGCGGAACGAAGATATGCTGCTGCACGTAATCCGAGAGCGGCTCGCCGGCGACGCGCTCGACGATCTTTGCGGCGAGGAGGTAGTTCAGTGGATTCGGTGCGTAGGCCGTGCCGGGCGTCGCCATGGGGCGTGCGGCGTTTGCAGATTCCAGCAGATGCGGCCAGTTCGTCACGTTGCCGAGTCCCGACGTCTGATCGAGGAGCTCGCGAATCGTGACGTATCGCGCGACGGTCACCTCGGGAAGATACTTCGTGACCGGGTCGTCGAGATTGAGCTTTCCGTCTTGGGCGAGCAGCAGGATTGCCGCCGCCGTGAACTGCTGGCTGATCTGCCCGATGCCGAACTGCGTTCCGGGGGAGACGCCGATGCGGCGGGAGAGGTTTGCGGTTCCGAAGCCCCGCGCATAGACCAAGCGTCCCGATTCGACGACGCCGACGGCGACGCCGGGAGCGCGGTGTGCTTGCAGCTCCGTGGCGACGATCGCGTCGATGCGGTGCGCCGTCGCGGGGGTGAAGCCGATCACCGCCGCAAGCGACAGGATCGCAATCACGGCGTTACTTCCCGACCGCCTGTTTTGCCAGGCTCAGTAACGTCCCGAACGCTTTCGCGTCGGTCACCGCAAGATCCGCAAGGGCCTTGCGGTTCAGGCTGACGCCGGATTTCTTCAACCCGTGCATGAGCAACGAATACGAGAGACCCTCGCGACGCGCTGCCGCATTGATGCGACTGATCCAGAGCGATCGAAAGTCGCGCTTGCGAACTCGCCGATCGCGGAACGCATACGCCAGCGACTTGAGCAGCGCCTCGTTCGCGACGCGATAGTTGCGACGGCGAGCCGCGCGGAACCCTTTGACCAGCTTCATCACGCGCCGGCGATGCTTGATGCCGCCGACGCCACGCTTGATGCGTGCCATATCGAGCCCTCCTTACACCAAGTACGGGATCATCGCGCGGATGCGACGCATGTCGCCCGGAGCCGTCGGTTGATCCTTGCGAAAATGACGCTTGCGCTTCTTCGACTTCTTGCTCAAGATGTGACCGCAGCCATCGAACTGATGGCGATGCAGTACCTTACCGCTCGCCGTCACTTTGACGCGCTTGGCCGTTCCTCGGTGCGTTCGAATCTTAGGCACTGGCCTCTCCTTTTGCAGATGCGCCCCCATCCGACTCTGCGGGTGGGGCCCCCGTTTTCTTTGGGGGCAACGAGTACTTGGGCGGGCCCATCGGTACCGTGCGCGGCGCCAAAATCATGAACATGTTCTTTCCTTCGAGCCGCGGCTCGCGCTCGACGATCGCAAGCGGCGTCATGTCCTCCGCCATGCGATCGAGCAGACGGCGCCCGAAGCCTGCATACGTGATCTCGCGCCCCCGGAACATGATCGTGACTTTGATCTTGCTCCCGTCTTGCAGCAGGCGCTCCGCCATGCGCGCTTTCGTTTCGTAGTCGTGCGTCTCGATTTTCGGACGGAGCTTCACTTCCTTGAGCTCGAAATGCCGCTGCTTCTTGCGCGCGTCCTTATCCTTTTTCGACTGCTCGTACTTGAGCCGTCCGAAGTCACCGATCTTGCAGACCGGTGGTTGCGCATTCGGCGAGATCTCGATCAGGTCGAGGCCGGCCGTGCGGGCCCGGGCCTGCGCGTCCTCGATCGGCATGATGCCGAGCTGGTCGCCGTTCTCGTCGATGACGCGCACCGTTCGGATGCGGATTTGATCGTTGATGCGAAGCGGTCGAGCTATGGCGCTCCTCCCGTGACGATCGTGATGTGATACCTCCCGTCCAATAAAAAATGGCGTTGCTGCAGCAACCCCACCGTGCGGAACCGGCCGGCGGCTCCTCGCGCGTGAACCGGATCACCCGCAGGCATCCGGTGAGCGCCCTCACGGGGAGGGTGCTGCTTCAGCTTCGAGAGCATAGCAGGCGTCCGAAAGGGTGTCAACCGGAAGTGACCCGCGCCTCGAGCCCGCGAATCGCTTCGGCGAGCCCGTTCACGAGAAACTCGAGGCTCTCGTCGTCGATAATGAGCGGCGGCGCGACGCGCAGCACGTTTTCGTGCGTGTCCTTCGCGAGGATCCCGCGCTCGAGGAGCGCCTCAGAGAGTACGCGAGCCGGGAGATCGAGCTCGATGCCCACGAGTAAGC
>DAHXOK010000124.1 GCA_027364935.1 Vulcanimicrobiota bacterium
CTCGTCGCGTTCGTACAAGAACGCTCCTGCTCCGCCGCTTTTCGAAAACGCCAAAGGAAGTTCGCCGTCCATGGCTTTTTTCGAAAAGTCGGAGGCTCTCTGGTCGAGGTTGGAGAGCCCGTTCGCTCAAAGGCGAGTGCAGCGATGAACGGCCTGGAGCGGGAACGGTTGGCGCGGGAGATCCTCGAGCGCTCGACCGCCGACGAGACCGAGGTGCTCGTCGCCGCCAGCGACAGCGCATTGACGCGCTTCACGCACGAGGTTTCAAACCAGAACGTTTCCGCCGAGGGCGTCGAACTCTCCGTTCGCGCGATCGTCGATGGGCGCACCGGCGTCGCGAGCGGCAACGGGTTCGACGCGCTCTCGCTGCAGCAGCTCGTCGATCGCGCCACCGCAATGGCGCGGCTCGCACCGAAAGATCCGCTGCAGCCGCCGCTCCCGGTGGGCAAGCCTCCTGCCGCGCCGGCCGGCGCGTACGTGCGCGCGACGGCAACCGCGTCTCCGGAGCGCCGCGCGCAGATCTGCGAGCCGCTCTTTGCGGCAGCAGAAGATTCGGGGTGCTGGTGCGCCGGCTACGTCTCCACCTCTTCGAACGCTATCACGATCGCGAACTCCAACGGCACGCTCTCGTCCTTTGACGGGACGGATGCCGCTGCCAACGTCAAGATGGTCGCACCCAACGCGAGCGGATGGGCAGAGTCGCACTCGACCGATGTCGACGCGATCGATGCCGTCGCCGTGGCGCGGCGCGCCGTCGAGAAGGCACGCCACGCGCAAACGCCTCAGAGCGTAGCTCCAGGCAAGTGGACCGTCGTACTCGAGCCGGCGGCCTTCGGCGAAATGCTTGCGTACCTTTCGAGACACTTCTCGGCGCAGAGCTTCGACGAAGGCTCGTCGTTCTGCAGCGACGGGCTCGACCGTTCGTACTTCGGCGAGAACGTATCGCTCTACGACGATTGGTCGCATCCGCTCGCTCCCGGCATGCCCTTCGATTTTGAAGGATATCCGACGCAGCGGCTCGCCATCGTCGAGCGCGGGGTAGTCCGATCGGTGGTCACCGACAGCTACTACGCGCGCAAACTCGGACGCGAGAACACGGGCCACGCCTTGCCGGCTCCGAACGCCTATGGGCCCCAACCGCTCCATCTCGTCGTCGAGCCGGGGAGCGCGTCGTTCGACGACCTCGTCGCACAAACCGAACGCGGCCTGCTCGTCACGCGCTTCTGGTACATTCGTCCCATCGATCAGAAGCGAGCGATCGTCACCGGAATGACGCGCGATGGAACGTTCCTCATCGAAAAGGGACGCATCACGCACGGGGTCCGCAACATGCGATTCAATCAGAGCATCCTGGAAGCGTTGCGCGCGTGCGAGTTCTCACGCGAACAGTACCGTACGGCCGGCTACGCTTACGGTGTCGTCACGCCAGCAGCACGCATCGAAGGCTTCAACTTTTCGAGCGTAACGGACTTTTAGCGCCCCGCAACGAGAACAATCCGATACCGAGCGCGAGCGCGCCGAATCCCACCGCCAGACCCGGCAGCGATGGGATTGCCGTGACGTCGACCGCCGGATACCGTACGATCGTCGCGCGCAGGCGCAGTCCGCCGACCGCGACCGGCTGGCCGTCGTTTGCGAGGCGTATCGCGTGCGCAAGCGGCTGATCGGTTTCGTCATCGACCGCAAAGAGCACGACCGCTCGCGGTGGCCCCGGGATGCCGCTCATCAGCGCGACTTGCTGCGGGTTGAAGAGCACGACTTTCACGATGCGATGTGCGGCCGGAACCGAAAACGCGTCGAACGGAAGATCGAGTCCGGAGATCCGCTGCGTCTGCTGCATCATCAAGACCGGTGACGAGAATGCCGACCCCGTAGGTTGCGTGATCGTGAGATGCGCGTTTGCCGCGTCCCGCGCTTCAACGGCGACGATGGTGCGCACCGTCTGGCTCAAGAGAAACGCGCTGGTGTAGCGCCCAGACGCGATCGGTAGCGGCGCACGCCCAGGGCGGACGAGCTCCGGCGGATCCCCGCTCTGCAATGCGGCGAACCGGACCGAGCCGCCGAGATCCGGAACGGGAATCGCCGAGCCCGGCGCGCCGACGATCTGCTGCGGGTCCGGCGCCAAGAGTCCACTCGCAACCCCGCTGAACGCGATCGCGCCGCCGCCGAACGCGAGCAGCACGACGGCTGGCCGCGCACGCCCCATCGCCTTCGCCGTGGCGTCCCGCGCGCGGACCGCGAGCAGCACGACGAGCGCAACGAGTACGACGCTGTACCACCCTTGGTGCCAGATGACGCGATTCGGAAGTACGAGTTGTAGGAGCACGGCGGCCGCAATGGCGACGACCAGCGTAGCGACGTCTCTCACGTTCCGGAGTGCAGTCTTGGCAGTAGCGGCGCCACCGCGGCACGCATTTGGTCGAACGTCAAGGCACCGTCGTATCCGCGCACGATCTTGCCGGTTGAGTCGATGACGACGGTCGTGGGGAATCCTAGCGCGTCGTACGCACGTCCGAAGGACTGCTCGGCGTCGATCCAGATCGGAAAATGCATACCGAGTGATTGCGCGAATGCTCGAGCGCGCTCCGGCGACTCTCCTTGAT
>DAHXOK010000125.1 GCA_027364935.1 Vulcanimicrobiota bacterium
GGGTACGCATGGTAGGGCAAGATTGGTTCGCCTGCCCCGGACCAGCCCCTTCGACATCCGCTACTGCTTTAGTCACTGCGAAAGGGACCATTAGATGCTTGCCGTCACCGGAAATCGGGTCGCCTCCGCCGTTGCCCGGCTCGGCGCCGAGAATGCCTTCCAGGTCCTGGCTCGGGCCCGAGCGCTCGAAGCCCAGGGACGCCGGGTCGTCCACATGGAGATCGGCGAGCCGGACTTCGACACGCCTAAGCACATCAAACGCGCCGCGGTCGAGGCTCTCGACGCCGGGGACACGCACTACTTGCCGTCGGCTGGTCTTGGCGAGTTACGGGCAGGCGTCGCCGAGTACGCCGGGCGCTTCCGGCACATCGAGCCAGGCTACTCCGCAGAGAACGTCGTGATCACGCCCGGCGCGAAGCCGGCAATCTGGAACACGCTCTGCGCGCTGCTGGATCCCGGCGACGAGTTCGTCTACTTCGATCCTGCGTATCCGGCATACGCATCGGCGGCAAGCTATCTGCAGGCAAAAACCGTAGCGATACCGCTGCGCGAAGAGCGCGACTGGCGCATGGACCTCGGCGAGCTCGAGCGCCGCGTCTCCGATCGCACGAAACTGCTCGTCATCAACTCCCCGCACAACCCCACCGGCGGCGTTCTCCAGGCAGAGGACTTAGAGCGCATCGCCGCGCTCGCGCAACGCCACGATTTCTTGGTTCTCGCCGACGAGATCTACAGCCGCAACTTCTACCTCGATCGCGAGTATCTATCGATCGCAGCGCTGCCAGGAATGCGCGAGCGGACGATCGTCGTCGACGGTTTTTCGAAAGCGTACGCGATGACGGGCTGGCGGCTCGGATACGCACTGATGCCGAAGGCGCTCGCCGACGTCGTGACGCTCTTCAACAACAACACGTTCAGTTGCGTCGCCGGATTCGTTCAGCGCGCCGGCATCGCCGCGCTGCAAGGGCCGGACGAGCCGGTGCGCGCGATGAACGCAACGTTTCGGGAGCGACGCGACCGCATCGTCGCCGGCCTGAATCGGATTGCCGGTCTCTCGTGCACGCTACCGGAAGGGGCGTTCTACGCCTTCCCCAACGTGTCGCGCATCACGCAGGACGATCGCGCGCTTGCGACCTTTCTTCTCGAACACGCTGGCGTTGCGTGTACGAGCGGGTCGGCGTTCGGCAAGGCCGGAGGCAGCTACCTGCGCTTCTCGTACGCGGCGTCGCTCGACGATATCGATTGGGCGCTCGACGCGATCGCAAACGCGCTGCCCGCGTTCAAAGGTTAGAGCAGCTTCATTGCGCGCTTGACGTCGCGCAGGACGTCGGCGGCAACGTCGCGGACGCGCGCGGTGCCATCGTCGACGATCCGCGCTACGGCCGCTGCGTCGCCGCGATACGTCGCGAGCCGTTCGCGTACCGGCCGAAGATAGGCGTTGAGCGCTTCCGCGAAATCGCCCTTGTCCTGCACGCAGCCGAGCTCGCCCGACCGGCAGGTCGCCGCGATGCCTTCGAGCCGAAGCGGATTGGCAAACCGCCAGAGCGCGTAGACCGGGCAGATCTCCGGTCGCCCGGGATCGCCGCGTCGAATCTTTAGCGGATCCGTGATCATGGCGCGCACCTTCTTCACGGTCGTCTCCTCGTCGTCGGCGATGAGGATCGCATTGCCGTACGACTTGCTCATCTTTCGTCCGTCCGTCCCGGGGACTTCGGGAAACTCCGAGAGCGTCGGATGCGGCTCGATCAGCACCTCACGCCCCTCCCCGTACAGATAGTTGAAGCGCCGCACGACCTCGCGCCCAAACTCCAGGTGCGCCACTTGGTCCCGTCCGACCGGAACGCGCTCGCCTCGTACGACCGCGACGTCGCAGAGCTGCAGCAGCGGATAGCCGAGGAATCCATGCGTCGCGATCTCCGAGCCGAGGGCCTCGATCTGTCCCTTATACGTTGGAACGCGCTCGAGCCACGAGACCGGGACGATCATCGAGAGTAGCGTGTAGAGCTCGCTGATCTCGGGCACTGCCGACTGCAGGTAGATCGTCGCCTTCGCCGGATCGACGCCGGCGGTCGCCCATGAGACGATGCGGGCGATCGGCGTCAGACCGCGCTTCTGCGCCTCCTGCGCGGTCATCAGAACGACCGCCGCCGCGCCGTCGTTCAACCCGGAAGCGTTGGCGGCGGTCACCGAAC
>DAHXOK010000126.1 GCA_027364935.1 Vulcanimicrobiota bacterium
CGATCAAGCACACCGCGTAGAAGCCGTATTCGATCGACGCAAATCTGTGGGGGCGATCGATCGAGGCCGGCACGCTCGAGGATCCCTGGAATGCGCCGCCCGAAGATGCGTACGCATGGACGGCAGCGCCGAGTACGCGCCCGGCAGAGCCGGACGAGATCGTCGTACACTTTGAGGAAGGCGTGCCTTCGTTCGACGGTCTGGAAGGGCCCGCGATGATCGCGCGCGTGAATGTGCTCGCCGGCAAACACGGCATCGGCCGAATCGACACGATCGAAGATCGCGTCATCGGCGTGAAGTCGCGGGAAGTGTACGAGGCGCCCGCAGCCGTGACGTTGATCCTCGCGCATCAGGCCGTGGAACGCCTCGTGCTGACGCGCGACGAGCTGCGCTTCAAAGCATCGTGCGATCAGAGATACGCCGAGCTCGCATACGACGGCCTCTGGATGTCGCCATTGCGCGCCGCACTCGATGCGTTCAATGCGTCGAGCGCCTTCCGCGTCACGGGCGACGTTCGCGTACGCTTGCACCAAGCAAACGCAACCGTCGTCGGCGCGCGCGCTCCTCTCGCGCTCTACGAAGAGTCGCTCGCAACGTACGGTCAAGGCGACGCGTTCGACCATCACGCCGCCGACGGCTTCATCCGTCTGCACGGGCTGCCGCTCGATCTCGTGGCCCGCGTGCGAGAACATCCGGTCGTGGCTCGGTGATGCCACCGACGCTGCAGTGGGGCGGGCGTTTTGCAGAGCAACCCGATCCGGCGCTCCTCGCGTTCGGCTCTTCGCTCGAAGACGATCTCGTTCTGGCGCCGTTTGACGTCGCGTGCTCGCGCGCGCACGTTGCGGCGCTCGAGGGCGGAAAGATCGTCGCCGAGCGAGTCGCCTCCGCTCTGCGCGAGGCGCTCCAGCGCGTCGGCGAGGAGATTGCGAGCGGCACGTTCGTCGACGTCGCGCGGGCGGCGGGAGCGGAGGACGTTCACGGTGCGATCGACGCGCGGGTACGCGAGCTCTGCGCCGATGGAGAATCGCTTCACGCGGGTCGCAGTCGGAACGATCAAGTTGCGACGACGCTGCTGCTCTATGCGCGCGAGCGTGCCGCGCAGGGCGAGGCGGTAGCGCGGGATATCGCGTTCGCGCTCTTGGCCAGCGCGAAGGACGAGCTTGCCGCCGAGACGCTGCTTGGAGCGACGACGCATTGGCAGCCCGCGCAGCCGGTGCTGCTTTCGTTTTGGCTCGTCGCCGCGGCCGAACCGTTCGTGCGGGCGACCCGGCGCTTTGCCGACGCGAAGAAGGAGTGCTCGCGCTCGTGTCCGCTCGGTTCCGGTGCGGTCGCAGGATCGACGCTCCCACTCGACCGCGAAGCGGCGGCGCGGATGCTGGGGTTTTCTGCGCCGTCGCGCAATGCGATGGACGCGGTGGGAACGCGTGACGCCGCGCTCGACGTCGCACACGCATTCGTCCGTGCGACGAACGATGCATCGCGCGTCGCGAGCGAGCTCGTGATCTGGTGCACGCCCGCGTTCGGATACGCCCGCCTGGGGGACGCCTCGTCGACCGGATCGAGTTTGATGCCGCAGAAGCGCAACCCGGATCCCTTCGAGCTGGTACGCGGCGCCGCCGCCGAGCTCGTCGGCGCGTATGCCGGCGCGCTTGCGTCGCTTTGCGGGCTCGGGCTTTCGTATCACCGCGATCTGCAGCAGACGAAGCGCCTCGTCATCTCGGCAATCGAGCGCGGCTTGGCAGCGCTGCATGCATTTTCGCGCGCTCTCGTCGACGTGCGATTTCAGCGCGAGAGGATGAACGCCCGCGCCGGGGACGGATACGCGGTCGCTACCGACATTGCCGACGCGCTCATTCTTCGCGGGCTTTCGGCGCGGCGCGCGCACGCGCTCGTCGGCGCCGCCGTTGCGAATGCGGAACGCGACGGCCGCGAACTCGCGGCGTCCGATCTCGGGGCCGCCGCCGCAGAGTGCGGCATCGATGCGTTGGATGTGCCCCTCGACGCAGCCGGGTCGGTTCGCGCAAAACGCACGGTCGGCTCGACGAATCCCGGGCAGGTCGCACGCGCGATCGCGGGCCTCGAAGCGGAGCTCGCGTGAGGCGCGTTCACGTGTGGGGCGCGAGCGGCTACGCTGCGGCCGAGG
>DAHXOK010000127.1 GCA_027364935.1 Vulcanimicrobiota bacterium
GTAGGATCGAACGTCGTTCGTCTCATTGCCCGCAGCCGTCCGCAGCTGATGAACGCACTGACCGGCATCTCCATCGAAACGCGGCGCGATCCGGCGCCGGGAGTCGAGGCCGAGATCACCGCTCGCGTTCACAATGCCGGCGAATCGAGCGCGCACGACGTCGTCGTGGTTGCGCCCGTACCGGAACACACGACGTACGTGCCCGGCTCGGCGCGGGTCAACGGTCGCGAGATCGAACGCGATCTCGGTTGCGGGTACGATCGCGTCTACGCGCCCATCGTCGCATCGGCTCTCTCCGCGAGCGCGAGCGCGATGCTCGTCTATCGCGTACGCATCGACTCACCGCTGCCCGACGGCACGCGCATTTCGGCGAGCGCGCAAGTCGCCTCGCAAGAGACGCCGGCTTTCGCGCTCGATCCCGCGGCGCTCGTCGTGCACGCGGCTCCGGATTTCGGCGACGATCGCACGACGTTCACGGTCGAGCCTGCGACGCAGGTGCATCCGGGCGAGCGCATCGTGCTGACCTTCGTCGCGCTCAACTCCGGCACCGCGGCTGCGGAGAACACGGCGCTAGCGTTTTCATTGCCGGAGGCGCTCCTCTACGTGCGCGGCGCGGCGCGTATCGACGGGCGTCCGACGCGCGAGCGGCGCGGCGAACAACTGATTTTCGATCTCGGTCGCGTCGAAGGCGGCGAGCGCGTCGAGCTTCGGTGCGAGGCGATTGCCGTTGCGCCGTTGCCCGACGGCACCTCGCTTCCCGTTGCGGCAGCGCTCACTTGGCAGCCCGCACAAGGGGAAGGCCAGCGGCGCTTCGAGCGCGCGGTGCTCGTCCGGTCCGAGCCGGCCCTGGTGCGGCGACGCAACACGATCGTACGTTCGGGTGAGGAGGTCGTTCGGCCCGGTCAAGAGATTGCGGCCGCGATCGCGGTGGCAAATGAAGGAAGCGCGCCCGCGCTCGACGCGACGCTGCAGCTTCGCCTCGACCCGGCACTCGAGGACGTTACCCTGAGCGAGCGCGGCGTGCGCATTGCGATGGATGGCGCAGTTGCTGAATTGGGCTCGATCGATCCCTACCTTGCGCGACGCATCATCCTGCAAGCACGCGTGCGAACGCCATATGCGGACCGTAGCGAGATCGTCGTCGGTGCGAGCCTGACGACGCGCGAGCTCGGCGAGACGCAGCTCGGCGAAGCGAGTTGGCGGGTGGATTCTCACCCGGCCTTTTCCCCGGGAACCTCCCGGCTCGAGCTCGCAAGCGGTGCGGTGCTGAGGCCGAATCAGCTCGCGGAAGTCCTCGTGACGATTCAAAACGTCGGAAGCGATGCCGCGCGCAACGTGCGCGTGCGGCTCATCGTCTCGCCGGAGGCGCGTTTTGAAAGCGTCGACGGCGCGACGCGCGAACGATCCTCGATTCTCTTCGGAGAGATCGCGCCGGGTGCGAGCGCCCAGGCGAAGCTCGGAATGCGCCTGTTGCGCAGCGTTCCCAAAGAACATCCGCTCACCATCGACACGGTGCTCACGGCGGACTCGATGCTGCCGGTTCCGCTCGAGCGACTGACCATCGTGACGACGGCGACGCCGGATTTTTCAGTCGGAGCGTTCCGCAGCAATCCCGGCGACGCCGCCGACCTCGGGGAGACCATCGAGTGGGCGCTCCACTTGCGCAACGGCGGCGACGGCCCCGCGCGTCAAGTGCAAATTCGCGTGGCGCAGCCTGCCTCGCTCATCTACGTTCCGAACTCGACGACCGTCAACGACGTACCGATTCGCGACGTCGGCTCGGTCGGTCCGTTCGCGAGCGACCGCGGCATCGTGCTCAACGAGTTCGACCCCGGAGTGGAGGCGACGGTTCGTTGGCGAGACGTCGTCCACAATCAGCTCCCTGCCGGAGAGTCCATCGTGCGCGTGGCGCACGTCACGTACGACGCCGATCGCTTCGACGAGATCGCCTCCGACGAGCTGAAGGTGCGCGCCGCGCCGGTGTTTGCCAACGCCATCCCGGGATTGCAGTTCGGTCTC
>DAHXOK010000128.1 GCA_027364935.1 Vulcanimicrobiota bacterium
TCACCGGCCTGCGGCGCGGCCGCAAACGAACGCCGCACCAAATCGACGATCTCCGCGACGAACTGGGCCCGCGTGATCGCCGCGTGAAACTTCACGCCCGAGAGCGCCAAGCCGATCACCGTGTGGCCGTCGGCCGAATTTGCCGAAACGTGGAGAACCTGGGCGTTCCACGTGGTGCGAAAGATCGATTCGCCGACGCGCTGCGCGAGATCGATACGGTTGCCGCTCGCTCGCGAGTGGGCATCAAGATCGGCCACCGAGGGCATCTGCGCGCGCGCGACCGTAGCGGTCATCGCGAGCAAACCGAGCAACGCGACGGTCTGTTTAATACGACTGGGCAAAATACGCTCGTACCTTTGCTGGTTCGCCGCACGCAACGCATGCGGCCGGTCCGCCCTCGAGGGGCCGCGTGTTCCGGCTGGTCGCGCCCGTCTCAGCCTTGACGTACTCCTCGCATGCCGCGCGAGCGCACCATGCGATATCGATCATGCCGGCGCGCGAGCGGCACTTCGCAAAAAACTCCGCACCGTCATCGACGACGAACGTGTGACCGGTAAGAAATGCGCTGGCCTGGTCGTAGAGCGAACGCTGGATGTCTTCGAGCAGCGCGCGCAGTTGCGGTGCCAGGCCGTCGAGCATCACGCTCTGCTTGTGATCGGCATCGCCTTTATTGCGGTCGCGTCGCACCAGCATAACGCTGCCGCCGTCGACGTCGCGCGGGCCGATCTCGATCCGCACCGGCACGCCGCGAACGTCCCATTCGGCATACTTCCAGCCGGGCTGCTGATCGCGATCGTCGACGCGAACGCGGAACCCCGCCTGCGTCAAGGTTTTCGCCGTCGCGTGAGCGGCCGCCACCGCGCGGTCGTCGCCGGAGCGCACGATCGGTACCAGGACCGCCTCGATGGGAGCCATTTTCGGCGGAATGCGTAATCCTCGATCGTCGCCGTGCGTCATGATCATCGCCCCGAGCATCCGCCACGACATGCCCCACGAGGTGGTATAGACGTGCTTGATCTGCTGGTCGGCATCGGAGAACGTGATGTCGTAGGCCTTGGCAAAATTCTGTCCGAGATCGTGCGAAGTCGCCGACTGCAGCGCCTTGCCGTCGGGCATCAGCGCTTCGATCGAATACGTCTCGACCGCGCCCGGAAAACGTTCGTTCGCACTCTTAACGCCCGGGTACACCGGCACGGCGACGACCTCGCGAGCGAACTGCGTGTAGACGTCGAGCATGCGCAGCGTCTCTTCGCGCGCCTCTTGCGCGGTCGCGTGCGCGGTATGGCCTTCTTGCCACAGGAACTCCATCGTGCGCAGAAACGGACGCGTGGCCTTCTCCCAGCGCAGCACGTTAGCCCATTGATTGATAAGGATCGGCAGATCGCGGTACGACTCGATCCACTGCGCGTACATCACCCCGATAATCACCTCGGACGTGGGGCGAATCGCCAGCCGTTCGGTGAGTTTTTCCGTTCCGCCGTGCGTGACCCAAGCGACCTCGGGGGCAAACCCCTCGACGTGGTCGGCCTCCTTCATCAACAAGCTTTCGGGAATCAGCAGCGGGAAGTAGGCGTTCTCGTGGCCGGTCGCTTTAAAGCGCGCATCGAGATCCTTCTGCAGGTTCTCCCAGAGTCCGTAGCCGTACGGACGCAGCACCACGCACCCGCGCACCGGCGAGTACGATGTGAGTTGCGCTTTGAGGCAGACCGCCGTATACCAAGCGGAGAGATCCGCGGCTTTAGGCGGAATCTCTTTCACGACGGGTTGAAGTTCTGATCCCTGGGACATGACCCGCCCGGGTTCTCGCGCGGTACCGGCGAAACCTCGCCGGTATGCCCAAGCTCACCCGAATCTACACGCGTACCGGCGACAACGGCACCACCGGCCTGGTCGGCGGCCAGACCCCGCATCGTGGCGAGGTGGTCCTCTCGACGCGGCGGCTCGACAAGATTCGCGACATCGACACCGCCTCCAAT
>DAHXOK010000129.1 GCA_027364935.1 Vulcanimicrobiota bacterium
CTCGCGATCGCACGCGAAGAGATCGCCCGTGCGTCCGAGCCCCGTTTGGATCTCGTCGGCCATGAAGAGCACGTCGCGCTCGCGGCAGAGCGCGGCTGCCGCAGCGAGGTACCCGTCGGGGGGAACGATGACGCCGCCCTCGCCTTGAATCGGCTCGATCATCACGGCGCACGTCAGCGGCGTGATCGCGCGTTCGAGTGCCGCCACGTCCGCGTACGGTGCGACGACGAAGCCGGGAAGCAACGGACCGAAGTCGCTGCGGTACTGCTCGGTCGAGCTTGCCGAGATTGCAGCGATCGTGCGGCCGTGGAAGTTGTTTGCGAAAACGACGATCTCGGCAGCGTTCGAGGGAATGCCTTTGACCAGGTATCCCCAGCGACGCGCGAGTTTGATCGCGGTCTCTACCGCCTCGACGCCCGCGTTCATCGGCAGCGCCGCCTCGTATCCGGTGACCGTAGCGAGCTTCTCGAGAAAGAGCGGAAGCCGGTCGTTGTACAGTACGCGCGACGTGAGCGAGAGGCGTTGCGACTGTTCCACCAGCGTCGCCTGAATGCGTGGATGTGCGTGTCCTTGGCTCAGCGCGGAGTACGCGCTGACGCAATCGAGGTAGCGCCGTCCGTCCACGTCCCAGAGCCAGATGCCTTCGGCCCGCTCGACGACGACGTCGAGCGAGCGATAGGTGTGAGCGCCGTACTTCGCTTCGAGCGCTATCAGGTCGCGGGCACGATCTTTCATCTCGTCGTATGATACCATCTTCTTCATGATTCCCCGTTCCGCGGCGTTGGAACGCCTGCTCGAGCGTGACGACGAGCGCATATCCGAGGCCGGGAGAACGATCCTTCTTTCGCACGGCGTCGAGCGCCCTCGTGCGGTCGTCCTCTTTCATGGCCTCACGGCCACGCCCAAGCAGTTTCGGCGTTACGCGTCGGACTTGTTCGCGCGCGGGCACAACGTTCTCGTCCCGCGCCTTCCTAAGCACGGCTACCGCAATCGCCTCACGGACGCGCTGGCGGGATTGACCGAAGAAGACCTACGCGATCTCGCACGGGAGAGCATCGTCGCGGCGGGCGCGCTCGGCGCGCGCGTGACGGTCGCCGGCTTCTCTGCGGGAGGGACGATTGCGCTTTGGCTCGCGCAGCGCCACGCGCTCGATCGCGCCGTTGCGATTGCACCGTTCCTGGGCGTGGCAGCGATACCGACGCCGTGTATGAACGTAGGCGCAAACGTGCTACTGCGCCTGCCGAATTGGTTCGTCTGGTGGGATCCGATCCGGCGAGAACGCCAGATGCCCGACGACGGCTATCCGCGTTATGCGACGCACGCGCTGGCGCAGTTGTACCGTCTCTCGCGCGCCGTGATGCGCGATGCCTGCGAGCCTCCGGCCGCACGCGCCGTGACCGTGGTCCTCAACGGCGGCGAAGCCTCGGTGAGCAACGGCGCGATTCGTGCGACGGTGCGTCGCTGGGGCGCTGCAGGTGCGCGGATCGAGCGCGTGGATTTACGCGGGATGCCGCCGTCGCACGACATCATCGAGCCGGAACGTAATCCGACCCTTGCCGCACGCATCTATCCTGCGATTCTCGAAGCCATCGATCCGGTGCGCGATGCCGCCGCGTAAACCGGCGCGTTGTGCGTGGGCGACGACGCCGGAGATGGTAGAATATCACGATCGGGAGTGGGGAAAGCCTCTCCACGACGACACGCGGCTCTTCGAGTTCTTGGTGCTCGAAGGCGCGCAGGCCGGCCTGAGCTGGCTGACGATTCTGCGCAAGCGCGACGGGTACCGCGCGCTTTTTTCTGGCTTCGACCCGGCGCGCGTCGCGCGCTTCACCCCCGCGCGCGTCGCTCGCATTCTCGCCGACCCGCGCGTCGTTCGCAACCGCATGAAGGTGGTGTCCGCGGTCACCAATGCGCGCGCATTTTTAAAG
>DAHXOK010000012.1:0-7172 GCA_027364935.1 Vulcanimicrobiota bacterium
ACGTCAGCTTCCCGGAGTTTCTCGCTACCCTCCAGCAAGCGCGCGAATCATAGCGCGTAGACCGTCGTCGACTTGACGCAGCGCGATCTGCGCGCGCACGATCAAGATTCTGCCCTTGACGACATCGCTTTGCAGCTTCGCTATCGTTGCCTGCGCTCGCTCGAAATCGATATCGGGAACCGATAGCGCCGCCACGCGCACCGCGAGCGTACGAGCGCCGAGCGCGAGCCGAACGCCGCCGACGACGACGAGCGCGATCGCGCCGACGACGCCCCCGACGACGAACCCGAGGCCCGGCATGGCGACCTACGCCGCCGAGTCGGAGGAAGTACCGCCACCGGCAGGCCTCTCCGGCTTCGCGTCCGCCGGTTTTGCGTCGGCTTGCTTCTCTGGTTTCGCGTCACCCGGCTTCTCCGGTTTCGCATCGGAGCTCTTTTCCGAACTCTTTGACGCATCGCCGGTCTTCTTGCGCGAATCGGTTGCGTAGAAGCCCGAGCCCTTGAAGACGATCGGCGCCGGATTGAAGACGCGTTGCACCGCTCCACCGCAGGCAGGGCACGCTCCGACGAACGGCTCGTCGAAGCCATGGCGCACTTCGCTGACCTTGCCGCATTTCGTGCAGCGATAATCGTAGAGCGGCACGTATCGTCCGTTCTTCAGAGATCGGCGAGCACGGGGCCGTTGCGCCGGTATTCTACCAAGCCCTTGAAGTTCGTCATCGCGCCCTGTAACTGCGAGAGCAGCCGCCGCCCGCGACGCCACCATCGCACGCCGGAGAAGAGACGACCGTGATACGCCGGGTAGCTGAGGCGCACCTGGAGCCGCGAGATCGAGGTCTTCCGCTCGACGCGAAACTCCACGCGCCGTCGTACGGAGAAGGCACCGACGAGCGAGAGGTGATGGTTGCTGATGTACTGGTCGACCTCGTAGAGCTGCTCCTCCTCACCCGGAACCGTCGACCGCAGCACGACGTCGCTGCCGAGCGCGATCGGCTCGCTGGAGTCCACGCGCCGCGCGCTGCGAAGGAACGAGAGCCACACGGGCCACTTCTCCACAGAGCAGAGGAGCGAAAAGACGTCCTCAGGAGGGGATTCGAGGTCCACGCTCGCGGTGAGCGATCGCATTCCGCGATCGAACGTCGGAGAGAGGATCGACATAATGTCGTCTTAACTTCGGGCGGACGCCGCGCCGAGCCTCCCTGTGCCGACGCCGAGCGCGAAGGCTACGAGCGTGCGTATGCCTACCGGAAGGGCCGCCTCGTCGATGAGAAACTGCGCCCCGTGAGCGGGATGGATCGCGCCCAGCGCGTCGTTGCGCACGCCCAGACGCACGAGCACGCCGGGAACGCGCCGGGCAAAATAGGCGAAGTCTTCCGCGCCCATCGTGGGCGGCAGCGCCCGCACGTCGACATCCGCGCGCTCGCGAACGTAACGCGCGAACTCCTCGGCAAGCTGCGCATCATTCACGACCGGCGGGTAGCCGTAGATGACGCGCACGTCGGCCTGCGTGCCGTACGCTGCGGCCACGCCTTCAACGATGCGTCGCACGCGGCCCTCGAGCTGCTCGCGCACGCTCGGATCGTGGGCGCGCAGCGTTCCCGTCATGCGCACTTCGTCCGCGATGATGTTGTTGCGATAGCCTCCGGCTATCGTTCCGATCGTCACGACGACGCTGCCGAGTGGATCCGTCTCGCGCGACGCGATATTCTGCAGCGCGAGCACGATCGCCGAGGCGGCGGGAATGGGGTCGACGGCGGTGTGCGGCGACCCCCCGTGGCCGCCCTTCCCGCGCACGACGATCTCGAGCTCGTCGGCCGAGGCGTTCACCGGCCCGGGTGTGATCGAGACGGAACCTGTTTCGAGCCGAATGTCGACGTGGAGCATCGCGATAGCATCGACGCGCGGATCGTCGAGTACGCCTTGCTCGATCATCGGCTGCGCACCGCCCGGCCCTTCTTCCGCCGGCTGAAACACGAAGACGACGCTCCCCGCGAGCGTCTCGCGCTGCGCTGCCAGCACGTGCGCCGCGCCCAGGAGCATCGCGGTGTGAGCGTCGTGACCGCACGCGTGCATCACGCCCGTAACGCCGGAGGCGAACGCAAGGTTCGTGCGCTCCTGCACGGGTAACGCATCCATGTCGGCGCGTAGCGCGGCAACGCAGCCCGGCTTCGCTCCGCGCAGAACGCCGACGACGCCCGTGCCGGCGACGCGGCGATGGGGAACGGCGAGACGGTCGAGTTCCTCCTCGATCAGCGCCGCCGTCGCGTGCTCTTCGAACCCGAGCTCCGGCTTGCGATGAATCGCGCGCCGCAGCTCGAGCGTACGGGCGACGATGAAGTCGTTGGGTTGGACAGCCATCGGTGCAGCCTTCCGGCGCGGGTGTTTATAGCACCTCTACGAAGGCGCTTTCGCTTGCCGCCGGAGAAGAGCATCGGGTGCTCCCCCCGGACCTCGCGCTCGCGCTGCTCGTCAATCGGACCGCCAACGCGTACGGCACGAATCCACCCGCCTACATCGTCTACCGCGAAACGACCCGCGTCGCCGCTCCAACGCTCGGGCGTACGCAGGAGATCGACCGGCGCGTGATCGCCCGCAACGCCGACGACGCGGCCGTCATGGACGACATCCCGGGCGGCGCGCAGCGCATCGGCCAGGCCTTTCCCATCATTCCGTACTTCGACCCGTTCTCACAGTTCTATTTCAGCTACTACGCGAACCTCAAGCGCATCGACATCACGCTGCAGCGCGGCATGCCGATGCAGCTTGCCATTCCGCCGCCGAATCCCGACGTGGACGTCGTCTTTGCGTATCTCTCGTTCTGGAGCGTCTCGTACGCTGCGGACTCACGGCCGGACCGTTTGCACTTCTCCATCGTACCGACACCCCGCGACGGCGGCGGCATGTATCCGAGCGACGTTGTCGAGGATCCGCAGACGCATCTGCCAGCGCACATCGTCCTGCGCGACAGCTCGAGCGACATGACCATCGCCATGGATTACTCGATCGTCGACGGCCATTGGGTCATCACGCACGGCACCTTCACCGCGACCGAGCACGCGCTCTTTTTGACATTCGTCGTCACCGCCGACGTGACGTACGACGAGTTCTCGTTTCCGTCGGCACCGCCGGCGCAAGCCGCGGTTCTTCCGCCGCCCACGCCGTCGCCGATGCCCTCGCCCTAGCGCAGGCGGAAAAGCGGCAGCATGGGCGACACGCCCGGCGCTGCCGCGCGACGCAGATACGTGTGAATGCCGAAGGCGTCTTCCACCGTCCGGAGCAGCGAGTAGTGGCTGTACGGCGTGTTGTCGGCCACGTGTCGAGGCCCGTGATTGGTTATGACGACGGTTGCGATATGACCCCCGCCGCGGTTCGCCGGGTCGCGAGGGTCGTTTCCGCAGCAGCCGACGTAGTCGAGGATGGGGTAGTGTCCGTCTTCGTCAAACGTGATGACGATTGCTGCGTTCGCCTTCGCTCGCCATATCGGCGACGCCATGATCCTTTGCGTGATGACCGCCACGTTCTGATCCCCACGCCAGATCAGCTTTCCGAGATGGCTGTATTGGCAGTCTTGCGGCGTCCCCGCCTCGTCGGCTCCATGCATCTCGTTGCAGAGGTTCGGGATGATGAGCGAAAAGTTGGGGACCTTTGCGCTCCTGAGATCGGCATAGAGCTGAGCGAAGCCCACGAGATGCTGCGCGCGGTGCGGATCGCGCTGCACCGACACGAAGTTGATGAATCCCGAATGCTTCGCGGCATAGACGGGGAGCGTCGGCGGCACGCCACGCGCGTGAGGATCGGTGGCGACGACCGCGAGCGACCCGGCATGCGGCAGAGACTCGTTGTAGTTCTTCCAGGTCAGGCCGGCAGCTTCGAGCTGCGTCGCGAGGTTCGGCGCGTCGATCGTATGGTTGACGTATCCGGGTTGGTTGCTGTTCGGACAGGCGGGATTCGCATCGTGCGGCGTGCAGAAGTACCCGTCGTCGTCGCGAATGCCGTACGTGTAGCCACCGATGAACGCGACGTAGTTCGGCTCGCTCGGGTGCGTCTCGGCGTAAAAGTCGGTGGCATTGCCGTATTCGTGCGCGAGGCGCGTAATCGTCGGCGCATCGCTGCTCCCGATCACCTGGCCGTAGTCCTTGTTCTCCTCGATGATCACGAAGATGTGCCCGTAGCGAGGCACCGCGAGGTCCTGTCGCGTCGGCCCTGACGTCGCGCGTGAAAGGACCGCGCCCAAGCCGACACTCAGCACGGCGACGAGCAATGCAAGCACACGTACGTTTTTCATGCTACTCTGCGTTCCGCGCGCGCTTTTCTGGAGCCTCCGAAAATCGGTGAGAATCCGCCTACTTCCCACGCGCGCTTCGCGCACGCGGGGCCCGAATGTTTTGAGAACCGCTTCGGCTCGCTCCGCTCGCCTTCGCTGATGAGCCTCTCGACGGTTCGATCACGCAACGAGCATGGCGGAGAGGGAGGGATTCGAACCCTCGAGAGGCTCATCACCTCTGCCCGCTTTCGAGGCGGGTGCCATCAACCGCTCGACCACCTCTCCACGCGCGAAGTACCGCGCGCGCGCGCGGCGCTCCTGTCAGCGTTTTGCGCGAAAGAACCGTTGCAGTTGTTCCGAGGCCTCGTCTTCGAGCACGCCGGCGGTCACGTCGAGCCGATGGTTCGTCTTGGGCGAGCGAAGTATGTCGAAAGCGCTGCCGTCGGCGCCACCCTTCGAATCGCGCGCGGCGTAGACCAGGCGCTTGACGCGGGCGGCGACGATCGCGCCCGCACACATGACGCAAGGCTCCTTCGTTACGTACACGGTCGCATCGCTAAGGCGCCACGCGCCGAGCGCGCGGGAAGCATCGCGCAGGAGAAGTATCTCCGCGTGCGCGGTCGCGTCGCGCTGGAGCTCCTTCTCGTTGTGTGCTTCTAGGACCAAGTCGCCGCAAACGAGCACGGCGCCGACGGGAACGTCGCCCGCATCGACGGCGCGCTGTGCGAGCGCGATGGCGCGCCGCATGTACCCCTCGTCGCTACTCTTCATTTTTTCAGGCCCGTTGAATACGGCCGAGGCCGTGGACACTTGCGCTCGAGACGATTCGAACGTCCGACCCCTGCCTTCGGAGGGCAGTGCTCTATCCAGCTGAGCTACGAGCGCACGATTCTAGCGCGAGGCGTCGGGCGGCGAACCCGTGCTCGGCATATGCTTGAACAGATCCAGCTTGTGGTCGACGAGGGTCCGGTAGAATTTGCGTACGCAATCGGGATGCCCGAAGAAATACGTGCGCGCGTACGCGAGATCGTCGCCCGAGCTATCTGGAACGTAGTGCGATATCTCGATCTCTTCCATCTGGCTGCGGTCAACCGGATGGGGGCAGAAATCGCAAGGGATGGTGGACATAGAGAAAGAGTACCTTATTTCAAGAACTTTGGCTCGGGTAGGACTCGAACCTACGACCAAGGGCTTATGAGTCCCCTGCTCTACCGCTGAGCTACCGAGCCGTAAACGGTCCAAGATCTAGATTCTACGAGGGTTTCCGCCGCAGGCCCGGCTCGGCCCTTGTGGCCGAATCCTTATCTGAGGCTTAACTGTGACTTTCCGTTTGCGAAACGTCACTACTGAGCCACCTTGCGCCGGGCCTCGGCAATAGACGACGCTAGGCCGAGGATCGCCTCTTCGCGAGCCCCGCTCAGAACGTGCGCGTACATGGTGAGGGTCGTCGTCGAGCTCTTGTGCCCAGCGATGGCGGCCACCGTCACGGCGTCCGTGCCGCCGCGGAGCATCAGGCTTACCGCGCTATGCCGTAGCGTATGCAGCGAGCCCTGCACCTGAGCCCGCTTCGCGATCCGGGCGAAGGCCTTGCTCAACTCGTCCAGCGGGATCGCGTTCCCGTTCGCGTCGGCGAACACGAAATCGCCGCCATCGAGCCGCCTCACGGACTGCGCGTCGCGTTGTGCCCTGAGCGCTGCGACGGCCTGGGGAGCCAAGGGCACGTCGCGCTGTGAGCCGTTCTTCGTGCCCTCCTTCAGGTAGGTGCCTCGCGCCCGCGACTGTGAAAACGACTGCCGAACATGCAGCACGCCGCGCTCCAAGTCAACGTCCCGCCATGTTATAGCCGCGAGTTCGGCGCGTCGGGCGGCGGTCGTCGCAGCCAGCGTGACGAACGCTCCGAGCGTCGGCTCACGTCGTGCAATGTCCAGAATACGCGCGACCTCTTCGGCTTGAAAGACGCGCGCGTTTCGCCGCGGCACCTCAGGTCTCTCAAGGTCAGCCGCGACGTTCTCCCGCACGAGGCGGCGCTTCTTGCCCCACCTAAGCATCCGGTGCAACGCACGAAAGAGGTACTGCTGCGTCCGTGGCCCAAGCGGCGTCCCTGCTTCACCCTTGCGGCACCGTATCCGTGGGCGCGTCGCCGCAGCCGTGAGAATGTCCGAGACGTGGATCGGCGCGAGGTCGTCGGCGTTGAAGTTACCGATTATGGGCAGCGCGTAGGCTTCGAGTAGCTGCTTGTAGCGGTCACACGACTTGCCTTCGAGCTTGGCCGTATTCGCCTTGTGCCATCGCTCGAAGAGGTCGCGGATCGTGAGATTCGACGGTCTCACCGAGCGGTGGTCACCACGATCCTCGAAAGCCTGCCGTTTAGCTTCTTCGGCGAGTTCCTTCGTGCGATAGCTGCCGACGTGAATCATACGCGCCGAGCCCTTGTGCTCGGGTATGCGGACGATCCACGGGCATCGCGCGCGATTGCGCTTCTTCCCCTTGGAGGTAGTCTTTATGCGATACATTCGTTCGTAGATCACTTGGTCTTGTCTCCTTTCTATTGTCGTGTGAGTGCGTATCGTGCTTGCGGTTACGGCGAACGAAATAGACTTTCATCATTTCGATGATCCCTTTCGTGAGTGACGGACCGCCCCCAGATCACGGGCGCGCGCGACAGCGGCCTCGCGCGCCGTCTCTATCAGGCGGCGCGGGCGGGCGACCAAAAGGCTGGCGACATCGGCGAGGCGGCCCTCCCGCAGCGTCGCGCTCGCGGCGTTGATTCCCCACTCGACGACGAGCGTCCAGACCATGCGCTCGCGGATCGCGATCTCGATGTTCTGATCGTCTCCCAGAGCGGCCGCGTGCGTAAGCAGCTCGTCGTCCGCAAGCGCACTCCGGTCGTTGCACCGCACGACGAAGCC
>DAHXOK010000012.1:7182-14567 GCA_027364935.1 Vulcanimicrobiota bacterium
GCGCGACCGGGAGGCGAGTGGCAAAAAACGCCGCGAACGCGCGGCGGTCTTTGTCGAGCCATTCAGCATCGGCGTGCAGGTCGCGTGCAAGGCTGGGGCTTGCGAAGAGCGGCGCTTGCATCCCGAGCAAGACCGCAAGGTCGCGAAACGAGGGATCGTCCTGCGCGAAATTTGCGAGCCTGAGAGCATACTCGCCGAGATAGCCAGCTGCCCACAACGCGCCGAGCCCCGTGCTCCAACCGATCCCGCAGGCGCGCAACGCCTCACCGGCGTCGAACGCGAGCGGCGGCGATACCGTTCGCTCGGCCTCCAGCCATTCCCAGATCTGCCACGTTGCGTCGCCTTGACGGCCCCTGTTCGCGTTGATCGCCTTCGCGAGCGCCGTTGCGGCAATCGGACGACCATCTCCGACGAGTGCCGACAGAAAGGACGCCCATCGCGTCCGTACAGTCCGGTCCCGTGCCGTTACCTTGCGCGCCACCCTTCCACTATATCTTACGTCCAAGCTGGGCGCAATCCGTTCCCGTTTGTTATCTATTGAACTAACACGTCGCCATAACTCGAGAGTCTAGGCTATCTATACGAATGGAAGGACAACTATGCAGGATGAACCACGAGCTACTGTGGCAGCTGGCATGCCCGAGCGCCGTCCGCGCAGGACATGCTCGATTCCCGAAGCCAGCGAGGCGCTCGGGATCGGGCGAGCTGCGGGTTACGAGGCTGCGCGGCGGGGGGATATTCCCACGCTGCGGATCGGGCGGCGGCTCGTCGTGCCTCTCGCGGCGTTGGATCGGCTTTTGGGTGGCGATGCACCGCGCCCATGAGTTCGCAGACGATGCGAAGGCGCTCGCATGAACGACGGGGCGACGGACCTGCGAGGCGCGTGCGCCTTCTTGTCATTGGGGCGCACGAGCCTTCTCGCCGAGGTCTACGCGGGGTGTCTACCCGTCGTTCGCCACGGCCGCCGCTTGATTTTCAGATACACGGACTTGCGGAGCTGGCTTGACGCGCGCGCGGTGCGCTACGGTAGCACGTCAACTTCCACACAAAAATACCCGTGAACACGTCACCACGCACGCCGAATAGCGACCGCTTTGACCAGTCTAAGTCATTTGCGATGGTTCCTCGCGACGTCATCATGGACTCACGGATCAGCCTCGTGGCGCGAGCCGCTTACGAGTATCTCGCCTTGAAAAGCTTTGGAGCACCCGTGGTTCGCATCACCTTGTCGGAACTCGCACGCAATCTGCGCCGAGGGCGAGACACGGCTCGCAGAGCGCTACGCAATCTCGAGGTAGCCGGACACGTCGAGAAGCTACCGACCCCCAACGGCGTACGCTATCAGGAATATCGGCTGACCCATAGCATTCACGCTACGGGTCAAAGGAGTGGCGCGGAGATGCCCAGGCGCATCGGCGCTATGCCTCCCGTGGCGTCAGTACCATCGGTAAAGCCCTCGACCAATGGTACTGACGCCATCCTTACGTATACACATAATAATAATTCTTTTTATACACACGTAGCCCATAAAGCAACGAAGAGACGCAACGACGGACCCGATCCGTCCGACGATCTCGTCGAAGCGCTACGCGTGTATACGGACCAAAGCTTTACGGCAGCGCGCGAAGAGGGACGCAAGGCTTTACGTACGCTAGGAAAGGAACGCGAGCAGAAGCTAATCGCAGCGCTGCGACATCCGAAGACGCGAAACGCGGACAAGCCAATCGGATTCGCCATCGCAGCGGTCAGGGATCACGGCGGAGTCCTGGATTACCGGAGCTGATCGGCGGCACGAATTGAGGGTAAGCGCTTTACGACACCGCGATGCGCCTTTCGCCGGGCCGCCCCAGCCTGCGCCGTTTGCCGGACCGCCTACGCCTGAGCCATTGCCCTGCCGTGTGCCGGACGTTGGGGGACGCTTCAGTTCGCGATCCATGATACTGCGAGTTTCGTCACGCCTCGGGTGTAACGCTGCTTTGTGCGGTGCGCGGCGCTCTCGACGCCGCCGGGTCGCGCCCGTAGCGCATGCACACGAATCGCGGCGACGCTGAAGAGCCCAAACCCGACGCATCGCGATCAACCGAAGGTCGGCAGCGATTTGTGTCCCTGCGCGATCTAAGCGCTTAGCCAAATCGCAGCATCGCAGCGCCGTGCAGCGTGGCGCGACGTGGCCGAGGGGCCCTAGCACCGCCGGACCAACGTCTTCTTGAAGCCCGCAAGGTCCCAGGGCTCGGGGAAGCGATGGATCATGCGGTGGCAGTTTGAACAAAGAACGGCAAAATCTGTGTTCGGATCACTCCGAACTCTTTGGCCTTTAAGTTGCGAGATGGGAATCAAGTGATGCGCCTCGATGTAGTTTGGGTTCTCAAGTCCGGGATACGCGGTTCGAAAGTCGAAGCCACATGCTGGGCAAACTAATCCCTGCGCTGACTTCACCAGTCGCGAGACCTTCGGATTCCGTTCTATCATTTTATGCTTCCGAAAGCGCGTGTGATCTTCGTCGAAAGGTGCCCCAGTTATAGGCTCATCCTCCTCGAGAGCCACAGAACTCAGATCAGGATCGGCGTCGCTTATGAACGAATAGGCTTTCAGGACTGCAGTCAAGTCTGCGTTGAGCTGAGCGTCGACTGGAATGCTGTGCACATCGTAGAATGCCGAACAGATATTCCCAGCTTCATAGAACGCGGAATTGTTTTGCGGCGAAGATGGACGCAGGTTGATGGGCGCCACAGAGTGCCCTTCAGGCGGATTGCCAAGGCGTGCTCTGATATCGCCAGCGCGACCCCTCAAAGCCTCCTTTGCATCTTTCGCTCCGGGATACCGATTGCGCACTTCTGTGACACCTTGATTTAAACTCAAGTAAACGCCGGAGAAGTCTTCGCGGACAAGATAAACCGGGTAGTAGCCTCGCTGAGCAGTATCGGTGATTAGCGGATCAAAGATCGCTACCCATGGGCTTCGCGCCCATTGACCGGCTCCGGCGCTCCCCTCGACCTTATAATCGCCGCTCGGATCCGTTACCTGGCGGACCGCTTCCGAAAAGTCTTGGCGAAGGTAAGCCGCAACAGGGCTGTCCTTAAACGGACCGGCCATCGCGTCGGCGTAGTTAGCTAACACATATTCGATAGATTGCCTGATACTCATATTTACTTACCTCGTGAGGCTGCTCGTGGGGCTGTCGGCGGCCTCCCGGCAGAATGAACAAGCGGAGCGAATGAGACTGCATGCACGCGCTGTGAGTCTATGCTGTGCTAATCTACTCTATCGCAGATTAACGCTCCTCGACCAAAGCACTTAGCGCTTCCCAATGCCTCGGATGCGGGACTCGAACCCCGGCGCGAAAGCGCGAGCATGCCGCGAGGCTTAGCCCCGTAGCCTCGGCGATCTCCGACAGCGAGAAAGCCCCGATCCCGCCCAGCGCCTTGGCCATCCTCGCGCTTCCATTCGCGGTTCCGCCGATGCTGCTCGACATTGGCCTCGCCGCGCTTGCGCCCGGCGTGCGAGGTCGCGCGAGGGTCTTTGACGTGGCGGCTTGCGCTCCGAGGGCCTTGCGAGGTTTAAGGCGACGATCCCTCGCCAGGCACGGACGTCGACCTTAGCTGCTCCTCGTATTGTTGTGCGGCCCACTCCATGATGTTGTTAAACGCCTCGTAATCGCTTCGTTTCATCGCATTGACGAGAGCGCACAGAGTTTCATGAACGTGGTACGGCCAGTCCCAAGCCCAGGTCTTTAACCCATGGGCTTTCTCGTATGCCTCGAGGGCCTCGTGCGCGAAGAAAATGTTGGCTCGCCATTCCGAGGGCATACCGGCGTAGAGGAACTGCGGCTCGCTATAGCGTTTCTGCGCGAACGTGCTTGTGTCAACGCCCTTGTGATCGAGGTAGCGAACGAACGCGCTCTCGAAACGTTGCCGCCCTTCTTGATCGATCTGCATTAATCGCTGCCTACAGGATGCTCATGACGTGGGTGCCCCAACGAGTTCTGAATCCGCCCTCCTTCGACGCCATGGCGGTGCCCAAACGGTTCGCCGGAAGGCTTCCGCTTGTAGCGGTGTACCTGTGTATCCAGCGGCGCGTGAACGGGCCAGATCAGAGAGAGAAGCATCTGCTTCGACGGCGCATACGCATTAGCCACACCGCATCGGGCCATTTTGTCGGCCATACGCCTCGCTACATTTCTGGGTCACAGGGCTTCCCTGTTGCATCGATGTCCGTGCCGCAGTTTTTGCAACTGTAAGATCGCATGATGCCATCCGGTGACGGGATCACGCAGCCGCCGAGCATGACTTTGCCCTGCTGCCAAGCCTCGCCAGTTTCGATACTTGGATAACCATAGGCGTAAGGGATCAGATCCCCGCTTGCGCATTTAGGGCACACCGCAGCCTTCTTGGCTTCGGCATTAGGTTTCGCCATAGACGTGAATCATAGCATTGGGCGGCAATGCCCTGCGAAAACGCCCGCAACGGCGAGGCAACGGCTCAGGCGTAGGCGGTCCGGCGAAAGGCGCGTCGGCCCACTTTTGTCGGACATTGGGGGACGCTTCAGTTTGTCGCGAGACATCATATAGAATTTCGTCACGCCCCCGGTTGAAGACTGCTTTGTGCGGTGCCCGGCGCTCTCCACGCCGCCGGTTCCGTTGGCATTCGAGGTCGCTGCAATCAAATTGTTTTGTCACGACGTAAGCTTAGTTGGAGGAGTGGAGAGACGCAACATAATCACAAGTGTAGAGCGGCTTGTCCGCAAGGCACGACATAACGTCCCCCGCGAGTACGTCCATAGCAGACGGATGCAGCGAATAGAAGTTCGCGATTTCCTGTTGGTAGACGCCAAGAGTCTTAGAAAAAGTGACTCCTGATTCAGGGTCGTTTGCCCATTGCGCTTCTGACCTCGTGGTAATGGAGGTTGTCGGAAACAACCGCCTGCAGACGATAGCACCGTCATTTGCGCGGTGGCTTGTCAAAATCTCGATTCGGCCCGACGCTAGAGCCGACGATCACAACGGCTGCTCCCTCGATATAATAGATCATACTATACGCAAAGTCGTTCTTATATTGGGCCGCGATACACATGGGCTTCTCCGCAATAGGCGACGGCAGCGGCAGGTGGCGCGTCGTCAGGCCGTCTGGGCTAGGGTGGAACGCAATACGCCAGAAGAGGTCCTCTAAAACCTCATTCCGATTCTGCTCAAACTCTGCTTCAGCGGCTGCGTCTACAAATCTTATCCCGTGCGATGACGTACCCTCTCCATCTTCGCTGGGATCGTATCTTCAAGGCGGATTTGGCTATAGTCGCGAGTCATGACCTCTGCGAGCCGTGGATTGCTTGCTACTGCCGCATGATAGGCATCCAGCGCCTTCTTGTCGCTCGCGGCACCTCGTAAGATAGCCACACAGAAGATTCCTATTGCGCGCCCAATCATCCAGTCAAAAGGGTTCGTAACGGCGAGCCACATCGTCGGCTTCGGACCGTTAGACGGGAGGCCATCGCGGATGCTACTTACCACGTCAAGAGCCCTCTGCTTCGCCTCTGCCGATTGTTCGTGCCAATGCTTTCGCATATATTTCGCAGCCCAATAGAGTAACGCGCTAAGTAGTGGCGCTACGATCCAAAGGGGAACCTTGGTGCTAGCGTTGTCTTTGTCTCGGCTCACGGGCGCGACACTCAATAGACGCCATGCGCGATCAAGTTTAGCGGTCGCGTCCATGCTGCGCCCCCGCTTTCTCTCGCTCGCGTACTTCTTCGGCTTCGCTCTTGGGGACGTCAAGAAGCGCTACACACTTTTCGAACTTCGTGCGGGGTTTGCGTTGCTTGCGCGCCGTAGTCACCAGGGTCAGCCTCCTTGGTGAAATGGTACCGCACTACCGGTACCGCGTCACGGGCAAAGCAACCTTCCAGGCGCGACGTAACGCACTCGTGACGCGAACGCCTGCTCGCGTCCCTTCCCCGCCGATCTCGGGCACCTATGCGAGCGTGGGGCCACCACACCCCGGCGGCTTCACGCCCCGTCACGGCGCACCCCGGCGTATAGGCCAAATGAACCAGGTGTGTCAAGTATATCAGAGCCCCCGGTAGTGGTCCCTTTTCAGGGGGCCGGTACGTGAGTGGGCGGATCGGGCCGAACGCGGGGTTGGCTGCTTCGAGGGCGTATCGAGTAGCGTGGGCCAGGAACGTTCGCTTAAGGGCCTCGCTCTCGTCGGTAAGTGGTTCCTCGTCCATTGGGACGAGTGGATGAGTGTCGGTGTTTTGGGCGGTCGTCTAGTCGGGCTCCTGGCCGTAGCGACCGTTGCCGTAAATATTGCTCAGTTCAATGCTACGAATCGAACACCGTCGTGGTATCTGTTGCTATGTACTGCCGCCGCAATGATCGTGACCGTCCCGCTTGCCGCGTTCCGCGTGTGGGCTAAAGACTACGCCCTGATTCAGGAGCAGCGCCAGGCCCTTGACCGGTCAAAGCCTCACATGATCGCCAGAATCTATCAGGATCGCGTCATCGGAACATTCCCCTTTGAGGACGACAGCGCGGGTTGGTACACAAAATGCCTGCTGCTCGTTCACGTCAAGAACCGCGGTACTCCGAGCATTATCAGCGAGCTTGAGTTTTATGTTCGCGATAAGGATGGCGCCTCCGTGCATGTTCAGGTACAGGCGGAGGATCAGTCAGAGCCTAGCTCCGCAGAACCCTCGGTACGGTTTAGGAGCATGGGTTACGTCGCCGAAAATGCGATAACGCACGAGCGAGCAGCTAACCTTTACGTCTATTGTAGGATGCCGAATATCGACTATCAACGCATAGATCGGGCGTCATGGGAGATTCGCTTCAAGGACGCCTACGACCAAACGTTTATCGCGACCCCAACGTCCGCAATGCGACGGGATGCAAGCGGTAACCTAGCTTAGGCTGCTTCCCCACGTACGAGGTTGGGCAGGTTCGCGAGGTCGTGCAACGTCCAGATGCGATCCGTGAGCCCTGCTGCGATTGCCGGTGTCGTCTTCGGCTCTTTTCGATTTACTCCGTCCGATTTATTCGGCGTCTCTTCCGCTTCGACTCGCTTCGACCCGCACGGGTCAGATTTCAAGACCGCCGCGCGCGATGTCCCAAAAACCGCCCGCGTGGTTTGTGGTTTATTGGGTCATCGCGCGTTTTCGGATCTGCTAGAATATAAGCATGAACGTCACGCCGACGAAGCGGGCCGCCAACCGCGCGAACGCCCAAAAGAGCACCGGCCCTCGCACGGAAGACGGCAAGAGCGTCTCGCGTCTCAACGGGCTACGCCACGGCCTGCGCGCCGAGCTTGTCGTCGTTCCGCCGCTCGAGGATCCCGAGGAATGGGAAGAGCACCGTTCGGCAGTCGCCGAGGTCCTTGCACCACAAAACTACCTCGAGG
>DAHXOK010000012.1:14577-36875 GCA_027364935.1 Vulcanimicrobiota bacterium
GGGCGTGCTGATGCAAGCGCAGTCCGAGGTCGAGAACGGCGGATCCGCGGCGGACAAGTGGCAGCGCATGCTCGATCACGACGACCGGCTGCGGTCTACTGAGCTAGAGCGCGAGCAGCACGCGCTCCCGGTCGGCCTCGCCAGCGGCGGGGATGGTCTCCGTCACGACGAGTTGATCGTCCGCTACGAAACTGCGCAGGAGCGCAGCCTCCAGCGCGTGATCGAGGGCATCCGCGCGCTGCGTGGTTTGGGTTCGGTCGGCAAAACGGAGGCCGCCAAGGGCGCGTGAACGGGGGCGGCCCGGGATTTTACGGATACCCAACGCGCGCGCGCGAGGCTTACGTTTCGCCGGAACGTGGCGCACCGCTTATCTGAGGCTTAACTGTGACTTTCGGAGCGGATGCGACCGAATCTCTGCGAACGCTAAGAGAGCCGAAACCCTCGTTAAATAAGGATTCCGGCTCTCTGCGAATGTCAGCGGATGATGGTGCGGGGATTATGAGTCCCCTGCTCTACCACTGAGCTACCGAGCCGTAAACGGTCTAAGATCTCGATTTTACGAGGGTTTGCGCTACGCCACCCTCCTGCCCGAACGACTGTCGCAGGCGGTTGGTTGCATTCTGGTTGCATCCGTGCGGGTTTCGGTGCAACCGCCTGGGTTCACGGCCGCCGGTTCTCGCCTGCCGCCCGGCGTGCCTGCGCCTGACCGAAGGCGTCGCCGAGCGCCGCAACGGCCCGCTCCTTGGAGCCGGGCAGGCAGTGCCCGTAGAGCCGCACTGTCGACGGAGTTGATGCCGGCTCCGTTGATCAGCGACTGCGTGGCGAACGTTTACTGGAGCGAGGGCGACCTGCTCCACGAGAGCAAGTTGCACAGTCATCTCGCCCATCTCGCTGCGGGGGTAGAGTTGAGGTACACGGCTCCGACCGATGCCGAGAACGCCGTCGCCGAACAGCTCATCGGCGACGCGCAACAGGGCGAACGTCGTTTAGAGGCGATAATGGCTTCAGCCGGTCGTCGCTGACGGATCCCATTTCGCTCGGTGTGGCGCCACGATCTGTGCGAGCATGTCGGGCGTTCCCGGAATGCGCTCGAGGTGCGGATAGCGCAATCCGCCGTGATAATTCAATCGTCGCCGATCAGCCGAGATGGAGACTTTACTTTCCGCTTGGAAATTGGCGAAGACCGACGGTCGTTCCGTTGAGGTTCTTCACGCTTGCGACCAACAAGCCGTTCGCGACGTCGGTGATTTCCTGCACCGTCTCCGCTCCGGCCGCGAGAAGGGCTGCCAGCGCTCCCTCAATGTCGCTGACCGTCACAAATGCGAGCGCTCCCGGAGTGCGATGCATCGCCTCTGGAACGATTCCGATTTCCATTTCTCCCGTTTTGAAACCAGTGTAGTAGTCGCTCTCGACGTATGGCTCGCCGCCGAGCAAAGTGGCGAAGAACTTCCTCGTCTTCGGTACGTCCGAGGCGGGGTAGATGATGAGACTAACCGCGTTCACTTGTGTTCCTCTTTCAGAAAAAGCTTGTTTTAAAGCAACCAGATTCGCCCCGCGAACGCCCTTCAAGGCAGAGTTCCCTTCGCGGACCGACGCTGATTCGCGTGAGCGCCTCCGTAGGTGCAAGCGCGGCACGTTCGGCACCGCCGAAAGCGGGGTTTTCCCGCCATCCGACTACGGGGAAGATCGCCCCGGAGTGGTTCATGCGAGGTTTGAGTTCGATCGTCTGGCTGGTCATGCAAGGTACTAGCTTAAATGGGCAAAGCTCCACGGAGGCGAGCGTTACGGGTGGGGAGGAGGACTGTCGAAACCTGCGTTTGGGTTCGTCGCTTTCGTTGTCGTCGCTACTTCCACGTCATGATCCACGAAAACCGTAAAGACCTGCTGCGTATTCAGGGTCACGTCTCTACCGCGCACAAAGTTGTGAGCAAAGAGCCCTAACGGCCCGAGCAAAACGTAACCGAGGATGGTAGCCGTGCTGGCAGCGCCCTTTTGTTGGCCGCTCTCACTCGCGTGACTCGTTGGTGATAGCACAATCCGTCCTCCGTCTTGACTGAATACCCAGTCGATGCTAACGCCGAGCTTTCCGCCGTGGCCGTTGCTGCCAGCGTGGTCTACCATCGTAACGGTCGCATGGCCGGGAGAGCCTGCGGGAATAACAAGCCATCCGCCTACGTCCACCTCCTTCACAACGTGCACCGCGACCTGGTCGCCCACTTGTGCGGTCGCCGACGATATCGGTTCCGTCAAGGAAACCTGCACGATTGTTCCGCCGGGGACGAGCACGCCGTTTGGCATTGTGCCAGGCCGGGGGGCTCTCGGCGGTGCTGCTGCGCGCCCCGTCGAGGTGGGTGCTGGCGAACGCGTTGCACTCGCCGCTCGCACGAGTAGCGGCGGATTCAAGGCGAGCGCGGCGGCTCCGAATAAAACGGCAACGCTCGCGCTCTTGAGATGCGCCATAGATACCTCCAGCCGCTTGGATTCTACGGCCGAATATCAGGCCCTAGATCGGCGCCGAGTCATCGACCCGGTTGCCGCGTGGAATTGCTCCTACGCCATCTAGCTATCGAGGTCTTCAACCGATCGCCAATGTTCTTGCCCCGTCGTTGGAGGCCGAGGGCACGGACGGCCTCGGCCAGCATCTCATCATCGGAGCGCAAGATGCGTCACTATAAATCCAATCGAGGATCCGGTGAATATCGCCTTCGCCAAAATTCGCAATCTGACTTACCAGCCTACCCGATGCCGGAGAATGACGGCTCGCTGCACCAGTTTCGAACCAGGTTCAGCTGCGTACCGACTTCTGAGGCGACCGAGACCCCGAAGCGCCAATGGTTGCGCCAGGTGCCGAGCCGGTAGATCGAGCAGAGGGTCGGCCCGGTGCCGCCGTGCTTGTAGTCGGCTACCAACGCGGCGACCACCTGCATTGGCGTTGCGTTCGGTCCGAGCGCAATGGTGCCATTCAGTGCACTGACGCTATCGATGCCTCGCGCGCGCGCGTTAGGTCAGCCTCGGGCTTCGCGATGGGCTCGAAGCGCGCGGTGAAGAAGCGCAAAATCCGTGGTTCGTAGACCATCGTAAGGCCCGGGATCTCGTCGCGATGCCGAAAGAGCTGGATCACTGCTTCGGCTGCAACATCGAGGTGGGCGTACGTGTAGACGCGGCGTGGAATCGCCAGCCGCACGAGTTCCAGTTTGGGATAGCGCTGGTTGCCGTCGTCGTCGCGGCCGGCAGAGACGATGCCGCGTTCCATCGCCCGGACACCGCCTTCGATGTACAGATGCGCCGCTAGACTCTGCGCCGGGAACTCGTCCTGCGTGAGATGCGCGAGGAAACGGCGCGCATCCAAGAAGACCGCGTGACCGCCGATCGGCTCGACGATCGCCACACCGGCCGCCCGTAGCGCTTCTCCGAGGTAACGCACCTGGGCGATGCGATGCGCTATGTAGTCGTAGTCGAGTGACTCGACGATGCCGCGTGCCATCGCCTCCATATCGCGGCCCGCGAGCCCGCCGTAGGTCGGCATCCCTTCGAAGAGCACCACCAACTCGCAGGCGCGTTGGTAGAGTGACTCGTCGTTCATCGCTAGGAACCCGCCGATGTTGACCAGACAGTCCTTCTTTCCACTCATCGTACAACCGTCGGAATAGGACATCATCTCAAGCAGGATCTCGGCGATCGTCTGACCGGCATAGCCGGCTTCGCGCTCTTTGATGAAGTATGCGTTCTCGACGCAGCGCGTGGCGTCGAGCATCACGTTGATGCCGTGCCGTTCGGCAATCTGCTTGACCGCTCGCATGTTGGCCATCGAGACGGGCTGCCCGCCTGCCAAATTTACCGTCACCGCCAGAGAGATATAGGGAATGCGCTCGGGACCAACGCGCGCGATCAGCGACTCCAACTTTGTCAGATCGACGTTGCCCTTGAACGGCAGATCGGCGGTGGCGTCGTGCGCTTCATCGACGATGACGTCCACAAAGGTGCCGCCGTTGAGCTCCTGATGGGCGCGGGTGGTCGTAAAGTACATGTTGCCTGGAATGTAGTCGCCAGGCTTGATGAGTATGCGCGAGAGGAGATTCTCGGCACCGCGACCCTGGTGCGTTGGCACCATGTAGGCAAAACCGTAGTACCGCCGTACGGTCTCCTGCAGCGCGAGGAAGTTGCGGCTGCCCGCATAGGCTTCGTCGCCGAGCATCATGCCCGCCCACTGATTGTCGCTCATCGCTGAGGTGCCGCTGTCGGTAAGGAAGTCGAGATAGACGTCCTTCGAGCGCAACAGGAACGTGTTGTACCCGGCCTCCGTGATGAAGCGCTCGCGCTCCTCCCGCGTGGTGCGGGCGATCGGTTCTACGACCTTGATGCGATAGGGTTCGGCAAGCAACATGGCATGGCTCCTGTGGGCGGTGGCGCCGTCAATCGACGACGTTGATGAGTACGCGCTTGAGCGCCGCGACGTCGCGGAGGATCACGGCGTGGGTGGTGGGATCGAGGATGCCCTCGCGACGCATGCGAGCGATGGCGTGGGAGACGGTTACGCGATGCAGGCCCAACAACTCGCCGATGTCGGTATGCGAGAGCGTGATCGTGACGCCGCTTCCGTTTTCACGGTGCGTAAGGCGCTCGCTCGCCGCAGCGTAGAGGAACTTGGCGACGCGCGTGTAGGCATCGAGAAACAGCGTCTCCTCGAGTTGGGTGGACATGATGTACGATTTGTGCGCGAGGTTCGAGAGGATGAAGAATACAAGGTCGGGGTGGTGAGGCACGATCTCCGTGCGCATGGTCTCGGCGCTGAATACGATCATCGTGCAATCGGTCAAAGCCTCGATGTAATGCAGGTACGGCTTGCCGTCGTAAAGCGCAGCCTCTCCCAGAAGGCTGTCCGGTGCCATGAGCCAGAGCGTGCGCTGCAACCCGGAGCGGCCAACCGCTACGACCTTGACGCTGCCCTCGCGCAGCAAGCAGACTTCTTCGACCGGATCGCCGGGGCGCTTGATGACCTCACCGCGGCGATAACGCCGCCGGTAGCCCTGTGGGAGCAGTTCGTCCCAAGCGCTGCAATGCTCGAAGCGGATCCAGGGTGCGGTAAGCTGCCGCTCTTGCGCGTCAGAGTAGCTCATAGAACGAAGGTCTTCGCCACCCTCCGTTTCATCACCCGAACTATGACACAGTCGCGGAGTAGGCGCCGTAGCACGCGCTACAGAAAAGGCCCGCACAGTGGCGGCTCGGCATTGTGCCCTTGCGGCGGTGGTCTTTCTCTGTTGCGTGTTGAGTGCGTCCAGGACCGCGCTCGCGATTCCCGTCTTCGCGAACGGGCAGGGCGGCGTCAATTGCGGTCTCTGTCATACTGTCGTGCCGCACCTGAACGGCTATGGCCGTTACGTCTTGATGACGAATTTTTCGAGAGGCCTCAACAAGCAATTGCAAATGCTGGAGAATCGGAGCCTACCGCTCGCGCTCGAGGCCACCGGTAATGCGTCGAGCCAGCCCGACCCGGCCCTTCCGACGATCAGCAACGCCGTCACCCAGCTCATGTCAGGCGGTTTCATAGGGTCGCACGTCTCCTATTTCGCAACGGTCCCCATCGTCAGCGGTGGTTTCCCGGCACGTGCCGTCGATCAACTGTGGCTCGCCTACGACGGGCTCTCACGCGAAAACGGGAGCCTGCAGATCGGAAAGTTCGCAACGCCGATCTTTGCGCCGTGGATCAGCCAGCCGCTCTCGCTCACCGGGTACGGACCGGCAAGCATGCAAATAGGCGCGAACGATTCGACGATCGCCGACAACCGGTGGGGCGTCTCCTATACGCAGCTGGGGCATCTTGGACTCGTCGGTAACCTCTCGTACCTGGCGGGCGCGGGACCAGTCGAGCGCACATTCAATAGCAACGGCGAGGGCACGGCTTGGACGGGCTCGCTGCAGTATATCTCTCCCGAGTCGCGATGGTCCGGAGGCCTCGCCGGAATGCTCGGCTGGTATCCGCTGTCATCGGGCGCGAGCGATCGCTACACGCGTGCGGCGGTGCTGGCTTCCTACAGTGGCGATCGATACGAACTGGTAGCTCTGGACGTCGTCGGCCACGATGACCATCCGGGCGGGCGCCTACCCGCGGCAAACAGCAACGGGTTCTCCTTCGAAACGATCTACAGTCCGCGTTTCTGGCTGCACTTCGATGCTCGCTACGAGCAGACCAACGACGGCCTAGGTGCTTCACGCGTCAATTATGTCGCCGCTACGGCTTTCAATCTTCGGGCAAACGTTATTCTGACCGTTGAGGAACTGGCGAGGGTCGGGAACAAGCCGGCATTCAACTATCAGTTGTTGTGGGCCGGCCCGTGGTTTCGGGACCGTTTCCCTCCGGGAAGCGTGCCGCCCGTCTCCCAGATGACGGCTTCTACGAGTGCACAGGCTGGAGAAATCGCGAACGGACGCTCGATCTTCTTCACCGGTAAGGATTCGGACGGGGTGCGGATCACCGCGAATCCGGCGCGCGTCTATCAAAGCTGCGCGGTGTGCCACGGTGCGGAGGGACGAGGCGGCGTGCTGCTCCTGGACGGAGCGATAAGCGCGAGATTGGGCCCTCGCGCGCGCATGCTCGACGCGATGGGATCGTCCACGCAGATGAGCAACATGAGCATGGAGAGTACGCCGTGGACGATCGCGCTCTTCGAGCGTGCGGTTTCTGAGGGAGTCGACAACAACGGCATGGAGTTGAGCCCGGTGATGCCGCGTTGGAAGATGTCTAATCGCGACCTGCACGATATCGCCTTGTACCTCTTGACCCAAATCCGCTGAGCGACGAGCCAATCTCGTCTCTCATCCCAGCTCGCGCGGCCGCAACCAGGCCGGCGGCTCGCCGTCACAGAAGCATGCGATATCCCGTCTCGGAGGTGTGTCCGATGCGTTTTCTTACCGTTCTTTTCGTCATTTTGGCGCTGCTAAACCCCAGGCCGGCTGCGGCCCAGGGCATGGATGCATCCGGGCTCTTGGCCCTGCACCATCGCTACGTCGGCTGGCAGTTCGGGGACGGAACGTTCACGTCGATGCGTGAGTCCGGAAACCTCGTGAATACCAAGCCGTCGGCGGGAGCGACGCCCCAGCCGCCAACGCCGCTCAGGATCTTGATTCGCGGCGTGGCCTTTCGCGCGACGCAGGTCGACTCCGACACGGGTCGCCCTATAAATACCGGTTTCACCGGCCGCGTCTTCTGGGACTCAAACGAAAACGGCTTTACGCACCCGATCATCGGCGATGAGGAAAAGTACGAGATAGCGTATCAGTTCCTATTCAACGAGGCGACGGCGGAGCTCGCCGGAGCCCTCCGGAACCCCGTGACGATCGACGGCACGAGCTATCCGGTAGTACGCGTTACCCCCAGCACCGGCTTCCCCATCGATCTCGCCATCGATCCACGAACCGGGGCGTACGTACGAGCCGTCATCGATCCCGACGGTAGCTACGAAACGACCATCGACATTCTTTCGTACGCGCAGCCGTTGCCCGGGAAGCGCGTCATGTCGAGTTACCGCTATCACGATTCGCACTACACGCACGAGATCACGACGTTTCAGCCGAACGTGCCGATCGCCGACGACGAGCTGCATCCACCCCAACAAACGGCAACGTGGACGTTCGCGAATCCGAATCCGTTTCCGATCGATGCACGAGGCAACTTCATCCTCGTGCCTGCAACGGTGAACGGCGTGCGAGGAACGTTTCTCCTGGACACGGGCGCCAGCATGATTCTCTTAACGAGCGATTTCGCAAAGCGAGCCAACGTGCACCGCGCAGCCGGTGGCGAGATCTACGGAATTGGCGGTGCGGCGTCGGCGGAGACCGATCTCATCGACTCGCTCGTCGTCGGTGGCAACACGCTCTCGCACGTCATCGCAATGTCGTCGGCGCTCGGAAACGATTACCGCGGGCTGCTGGGGGGTGCCTACAACAACGAGCACGTGGACGGCTTGCTCGGCTACGATCTCCTCGGCGGAGCGTTCGTAAGAGTCAACGTCGGTGCGAGCACGATGACGATCCTCGATCCCGCTTCAGCCGATCTCTCCGGCGAACACGGAGCCGTGCTCGCGGTGGACCTGAGTTCCGGTCAGCCGACCATTCCCATGATGCTCGATGGCTCGATTGCCGTTAATGCCACGCTCGATACGGGAGATCGCGCCGGCGTCGGATATAGTCGCGAGCTCGTAAGCAAGTATCACATCGCGATCATTCGAGGGATGGCAATGATCGGCGGCGTGGGCGGTGGCGAAATCACGAACTGTGGAGCTTTTGGTAAGCTCTCCATCGGTCCGATCGTCTACGAGGGTGAAGCCGCCTGCGAAACGAGCGCGCTGACCGGAACCGATCTCTTGGTCGGGATCGACTTCCTCAAGCATTTCAACATGGTCTTCGACTATCCGCGCGGGCAGATGGCGTTGGATCCACTCCCCTAACGAGCGAGTCGTGCGGTCGGAGGGACTCGAACCCCCAACCTACAAGTTCGTAGCCTGTTGCTCTATCCAATTGAGCTACGACCGCATGTGACTCGCTTGACCCGATAGTTCCCTTCGGAGAGAGAGGGATTCGAACCCTCGATACGACTTTACATCGTATAACGGTTTAGCAAACCGCCGCCTTCAGCCGCTCGGCCATCTCTCCATGTAGATTTCATACGGGTTTCCGCGGCACTCGCCCGTTCTCTGACCGTCGCGGTTGCCATTCGGTTGCCGTAGGGTGATCCTCCTGTCCTTGCTCACGGTCAGCCAGCGCGGTTCGCGGCCTTCGCGTGCCGCGCCTGCGCTGCCTCAAGCGAGTCTGCAACAATCGCGACCGCGCGCTCCTGGAGGTCGAGGGAGTCGGAGTGTTTCGCTCGCGGTTGCACGGCGGATCGCGAAAGCGCTCTCAATGCGGCTCCAAGACCTGGTAGATAATGCCACTATCGCCGCATCCTCTCAGGATCGCACGAAATCGCGCAGGCGGTCGCGAGCTGACCGCATAGGAAGTCGGCTGGAAGTCGGCGCAATCTCCTGCATGAGAAAATCTGTTGTGATTCTCGCTGTTATCATTGGTGCGCTAGCGACAGCCTCGGTCGCGATGGCGACAACCGCGCACGGTCCGTACGGGGCGATTGCATCGACCGCGCCCGGAAGGACCGTGTGGTTTGGCTGGAGCCACAATTATACAACGCTCGCGGTCGCGGAAGGAAATGCTTTGGCCGCATGCGCCTCGCTGCATCGTGGCCGTTGCTATTTCAGGGTCGCGTTTTGGGGCAGAGGCGAGTGTGCGGCGATCGCAAAGAACGGCGGCCGGCTCGGTTGGGCCTCCGGCCGCAGTATCGCTGCTGCACGACATAGTGCGCTAGATGCGAGCGACGGCGGGTTCATCATGGCGGTGCATTGCAACGGATAGTCGTGTCGGGCAGGGGCGATCGCATCCCGTTCGACCTCGGCGCGCCCTAAGCGGCGCTAGAGCCATGGAATCTAGAATTCCATAGCGCGCAGGCGAGTGAAAACGCGAAGCCGCCCGAGGGCGTGGATCGAGTGGCTTCTACTCCTGCAAGTGCCCGCTTCTTCCGTCGTGGGACATTTTTTCCCAGAATGTTACTGTGGTACGTCGGCACAGGCGAGGATGGCTTCGCCTCGCTCGCTGGCAGCGGTGGCATCGGGGGTTGCCACCCCCAGCGTCATCGCATCGCGAGCGTCCGCGGCCGTGTTGCAAGCGACACGCCAAAGTCGGAATCGAAGGGCTATACCTCCGCCGAGTTTCAGGCCGTACGCAAGGCGCTGCTGTCATGCCTGGACGCAGACCGCGCGTACTTGAGACGATGGGTAATGCAATGGATCGATGATCGCGGCCGGATCATCCCAAATGCTGAACCGTTGCCGGATCGAGGCTGCTAAAAACGGAAGTTTGCCTGCCTGCGGGAACTTACGACCAGCGCGGTTGCCAAACGGTTGCCAAACGGTTGCCATCGATAGCGACGGAATGCGACCCAATGCATCTTACAACGACCAACTTTATTCGGCGTCGCATTCGCTTCGACTCGCTTCGACTCGATTCGACCAGCACAGGTCAGATTAGCAAACCGCCGCCTTCAGCCGCTCGGCCATCTCTCCCTATAGGTTATACGCGCGTTTACGCTGCACTCAACCTGTCACTGGGCCCGAGGGGGCCCTCAGGGTTGCTGCGCGCTGCGCACGATCGACCTTTCTCGCCTGCCGCACGACGAGCCTGTGTGTCGGCCAAGCGCTCTAGCCTGCGCCCAACGGCTATACGGCACCTGCGCGTAACAAGACGAAGGCCGCGCATAAGCGCGGCCTTCGCGGCGTCGCCCGTTGCGACTATTGACCAGAGCGGGGCGCAGCGGATCTCCGCGGCGCTGGTGCACGGTGCCCTGCCGGCCGCAACGGCGCTGGGTGATATGCCGGAGCGTGGTATGCCGGAGCGTGGTATGCCGGATGGTACGCCGCAGCGTGGTATGCCGGATGGTACGCCGGAGCGTGATATACCGGATGGTACGCCGGAGCGTGGTATGCCGGATGGTACGGCGGAGCGTGATATGTGCGCGTCGTCGTGCGATGCGTTACCATGTGCGTTACCCGATGGAACGCGCGCGTCGTCGTGCGATGCGTGATCGCTGTGTGATGCATGATCATGGCATGATAAGCCGATGGGCTTCTCACGACGTGCGCCGCCGAGTAGGTGCGGTCTTGCGCTCTGAGCGGTGCGAAGTGCGTCGGCCTTCTGCCCCCCGCGAACGGGCGAGCGACGGCGGCAACGGCGGGCCGCCCGTGATTATAGCGCGCGTAGAGCAAGCGATCTTGCGAGGCGACTCTAGCATGCTGAACCTGCGCGTAGGTCATTCCGACGTGCCGCCCCTGGCGGAACGCGAGCTGCGAGCGCGTCGGACGCGCCGGGTCGCCGCCCGGACCGCCATTGTATGCTACGCGGTTGCCCCTCCAGCCTAGGACGCCGCGATCGCTGCGATAGCGGTAGCTGGCGAAGCCGTAGCCCACGTTGCCGTACACGGCGGTGTTGTACCAGAAGTGCCGGTTACGCCAGTACCCGCCGACGTAGCCGTTGCCGTAATAGCCATAGCCGTAATCGATGCCGCCGTAAAAGCCGACCTGCGGACCCCAGTATCCCGGTTGCCAGTCGTAGCATCCGCAAGACGGATCCCAACCCCAGTAGCCGGGCGTCCAGTAGAAACCGACCTGAGGCGCCATATTCCAGTAGCCCGGGACCCAATAATATCCGCCCGGACCCCATGCCCAATAGCCGGGAATCCAAACGTAGCCTGGTCCCGGCGGCGCTGGCGCGTAATAGACAGGAACCGGCGGCGGCGCCACGTTGACGAACAAGCCGACGTTGCCGAAGTCGACGCCGACGGATACTTGCGCCGACGCCGGCGCGGGCACGATGAAAAATGATATCGAGATGATTGCTGCGGTGATGAGAAGTCGCGAGATGGTACCCATTGTTGCCTCCGATGTGCCAACATAGAACGCGATGGCCTTATACCATGGTTCCCAAAATCGCGAGAAGTGAACAACACAGGAGACGCTCGCTTAGTAACGCAGCCGAACTCGGCGCCGATCGTGGCGTCGATATATCAGACGCTATGATCGACGTGCGGACCCGCGGAGGCCGGAGGGGCGAATGCGGGTCCGCCGTTGGCGCCGTTTGGACCCGGTTCGCGCGGAACGACCAAAGGAGCCGGCGTCGGCGCAATCTCTGCGAATGTCGTCTGCGCGGTGTTGGCCGTCGGCTGCGGAACCGGCTCCGGCCTGCTGGGCGGAACCGGCATTAGCGGGATGTCGTCGTACGACGAGCTCGAGCGTTTTACGAACGCGTCGAATCCCAGAACGCGTCCGGTCGGAAGGAGGAGGCTCACGGTCGAGAGCGCGAGAGCTGCGACGCCGAGCGTGGACAAGCCGCTGAGTCCAACGCGCCCTTGATCCAAGACGAAGGATGCAGCGAGAACGACGCCGATCAATCCGCCGAGGCGCGTGAAGAGACCGAGCAGCAGCAGGACGCCGGCCGCCAGCTCGCCGATGCGAACGAGCTGCGCAAAGATCTCGATGTGCGTCTGAACGATACCGACGAGAAACGCGTGATACGGTCCGCTCGTCACCGCCGCCGCCTTCGCAATCGCTACGCTCATGGAACCGTTGGGCGGCAGAAACGCGCTGCCGTTCGTGAACTTCGGAATGGCAAGCGAGATCCAAAAGACGCCCGTGTAGATTCGCAACGCTGCGGCGACCCATGCATAGGACTTCGCGGACGGGATTCTCATGCTAACCTTCCTGCGCTACGCTGCGCCTCGCTTCTCCACGACCGCTTGGCTCACGCGGGCGAGCCGGACGATCAACGCCGCGACCTCTCGCGCTGCTTGCGGCCGCCCCAGCTTCGCAGCCGCGGCCACCATGGCGGATCTGCGATCCGGGTCGGAAAGTATCATATCGAGCGCGTCCGAAAGTTTCGGTAACGAACGCACTCGTACTGCGCATCCCCCTTCGACCAGCACGCCCGAATTCCGCTCTTCCTGCCCGGGAAGCGGGCGACAGAGCACGAGGGGTATTCGGGCAGCCAGAGCCTCCGCGGCAGTCAGGCCGCCGGGCTTGGTCACGAGCACGTCGCAGGCGTGCATGTAGTCGTAGACGTTCTCCACGAATCCCAGCACGCGCACCGGGCGGCTGAGCCGCCGTGCGGCCGCGAGCGCCCGGCGCTCGGTGCGGCCGTTCCGCCCAGCGATGGCGACCGCCGCGACCGGCGTCCGGGTCTCTTCCACGGCCGCAATCATGCGCTCTAGCGGACCGATGCCCAGACCGCCGCCCATCAACAGCACGACAGGACGGTCCTGCGGTAAGCCGAGCCGCGCTCGCAACGCCGCGCGCGTCTCGCCGTTCGCGGAGAAGCGCGGGTGTACCGGGATACCCGCAGCGAGGACGCGTTCGGCCGGAACGCCGCGAGCGACGAGCTCGGCGCGCAGCGTCTCGGTGGCTACGACGTAGCCGTCGACGCCCGCCTGTACCCAAAATCCGTGCACCGCGAAATCGGTCACGATGCCGAGAACCGGCGGCGCATCGGGATACGCCGCCTTGTACTGCGCCATCGCTCCGAACGGAAAGGCGTGCGTGCAGACAACGACGTTGGGGCGCTCGCGCTCGATCAACGCGCGAAGGTTCGCGGCGGTGAACTGATGCGCCCACGTACGGAAGGGACCGATTTCGGTCGCGCGCTCGGCTTTATCGTAAAGATAACGATACATCTGCGGTAGGGTCTTGACCATCTGCAGGTAGCCGCTGGAAACGACGCGCGAGACGACGAGCGCCGCATACCGGTAGGAGTCGACGACGAGGCCGCGATTCTCCGGTGCGACGTCTTCGAGCGCGGCACAGACGGCGTTCGCCGCCGACGAATGTCCGACGCCCACGTTCGCCGATAGGAATAGCGCGCGGATCACGCCTTGTCGTCCTCGGGTTCGTCGGCGAAATCGAGATAGTCGTCGAGCACCTCTTGCGCGAGGGCGTCGTCTTCGAGCAACTTCCCGTACGGATCGGTGACGATGAAGCTCTCGTCGCCCTCCTGCGGCTCGTGCAACAGCACCGCATAGCCGCTTGCTTCTTCTTCGTCGTCTTCGAGAAGCGCCACGACCCGAAACGGTAACTCCTCTCCGCCCGGCGTCCTCACGTACAGCGTGTCGTTGACGTCGAGGGGCTCGTCGCCCGCTTCGGAACTCATATCGCCACCTATCTCAAACATCGCGCAACGTTGGCCTGATGCTGCGCGAGGGTCTCCGCGAAGACGTGCCCGCCGCCCCCGCAATACACGTAGTAGAGCGCCTTCGTGGTTGCGGGGTGGAAAGCCGCCTCCAGCGACGCACGCCCGGGGTTGGCGATCGGCGTTGGCGGTAAACCCGTGTGGAGATAGGTGTTATAGGGCGACCGCACCGCCAAGTCCGCGCGCGACAACTCCTGCTTGTGATGCGGTAGTGCGTACTCGATCGTCGCGTCGACCTGGAGTGGCATGTGCAGACGCAGACGATTGTAGATGACGCCGGCGATCATCGGACGATCCTTATCGAGCTTCGCCTCTCGCTCCACGAGCGACGCAACCGTCACGGCCTGCGGCACCGAGACGTGCAACGCGCGAGCGCGGCGCGACGCATCGGCCGGAAGCGCCGCGAGGAAGCCGCTCTCGAGCTCCTCTTCGATTTGTTGCGGCGTCGCGCCGACCGGAACGAGATACGTATCGGGAAAAAGAAAGCCTTCCAAGCCGTGCGTGCGAACGCCGCCGACCACGATCGACGCCGCCGCAAAGGAGCGCGCGAAGGTCGCCGCGTCGCCGACGCCCGCCCTTTGCAGCCGCTGCGCAATTTGTTCGTCGGTAAACCCCTCGGGAATCGTCACCCACTCTGCGACGGTGGCTCCTTGCGTGACGAGAGCGTGCAAGACGTCGGCCTCGGTCTCGTGCGGCACGAAGCGGTACTCGCCGGCACGTACCTTCGTCTCCTCGCCGCGAAGACGCGCGAGCACATGCAGGGGCAGCGCGTGCGCGATGACGCCCGCACTCCTCAGGCGCCCGAGCACGTCGTCGAATGACGCGCCTGACGGGATCACCACGCGCGTCCGAGCGATCGGCCGCGACCGATCGAAGAACGCTCCGTAGAGCAACAGCGCCACGACGACGATTGCGGCCGCGACGACAAGGAACAGGAGGGCGCGCAGCAGTTTCATTTCTGTACACGACGACGAGCCAAGTACGTCTCCAATATCAAGGCCGCGGCCATCATATCGACGGCCCGGCGACGGCGGTTTCGCGAGGCGTCGGCGGCGATCATCGCCTTCGTCGCCTGCGCGGTGGTCATGCGTTCGTCAACGCGATGAATCGTTCCCGCGAAGACGCGCCGAAGGTGCTCCACGAAGTCGTCCATCTTACGTGCGGCGATGCCGCGCTCGCCGGAGAGCGTCACCGGATCCCCTACCACGAGCTCGCGCACGCCGTAGTTTTCCAGATACTCGGCGATGCGGTCCAGATCGTCCTTCAGGCTCGTGCGCCCAATCGTTCCGATCGGCAACGCGTACGTTTCGCCCGGATCCGCGACCGCGACACCGATGCGCTTTTCGCCGACGTCGAGGGCCATGATCGCGCTCATCGCATCTCCACTACCGACGCCGAGGATCGCGGGCGCCGGCCGAGATGGTGTGCGACGAGCAGCTCGACGGCGTCCGCAACGCGCGGGACTGCCTGCACCATCGCCTGGCGCAGCTCTCGCGGTGCGGCGAGCGCGCGGAGATTGTCGAGCGCCGCGACGTCGAGCTCGGGTAGGTCGCGCCATCGTTCGCGGCACGACGCATCGATCAGCCCGCCAGCTTCGACATCCACCCACGCGCTCGCGCCAAGCGCGCTCCCGCACCGAACGCAGGCGTCGAGCGGAGGAGCGACGCCGAGTGCGTCGAGCAATCGCATCGAAAAGCGCGGCAAGAGCGCCGACGGTGCTTCCGATCGCGCGACTGCGGCAAGCATTCCCGCGAGCAGCGCGTAGACGTCGGGAAGCGCAAGCTCCGGCTCGGAGAACGCGTCCACCATCTCGCACGCGGCCGCAGCCACCGAGAACCGCCGCGGGTCGACGAGCTCGCACCAGTGCTCGCGCAGGATCTCCGCGCCGGCAATGACGTCGAGCGAGCGCCCGCGGTGAATCGTTAGCGTCACTTCGTTTCCGAACTCGAGGCGTCCGCCGACGCGACTGCGACCGCGCCGGATGCCTTTGGCCACCGCTTCGACCTTGCCGTGCTCGAGCGTAAAGAGGATGACGATGCGGTCGGCTTCACCGAGGTTTCGCGCGCGCAGGACGATGCCGCGCGCTTTATAGGTCCGCGCCGCCGTCATGACTACTTTGGCGAGAGCGCGTCGCCCGTGAACGGATACGGAAGCAGCTCGGCGAGCGTCGTCGCGACCACGCCGTCTGGCGACGTGAACGTCACGGGCATCGTGCGATCGAACTCTGCGATGAACTGGCGACACGCCCCGCACGGCGCGGTCGTCGCGCCCTCCGGGCCGGCGATGGCAATGGCACGAAAACGGCGGTGTCCCTGCGCGATCGCACGCACCAGCGCCGCCCGCTCCGCGCAGAGCGAGAGACCGTAGCTCGCGTTCTCGACGTTAGACCCCGTGATCACCGTTCCGTCGACCGTTTCGACGGCGGCGCCGACGGCAAAGCTCGAGTACGGCGCGTATGCGTGCGCGCGCGCGGCACGCGCCGCCTCGATCAACTCCTTAGCGGACGGCATCGTGCGCGTTCGCCTCATTACGCTCGCCGCTCGCTTGCTGCCCGGTAACGCTCTTCGCGTGAAAGACGCGTACCGCGAGAATGCGCCGTCCGTAGGCGCGCTCCACACGCAGACGCGTGTTGTCGTCGGCTTCGATCTCTTCGCCCTCCGACGGCAGACGTCCGAAACGCCCGACGGTGTAGCCGCCGATCGTTTCGAAGTCCTCCGTGGGCAGGAGCGTTCCCAATCGGGCGTTCACGTCTTCGACGTTGGTGCGCGCGTCGACGATCGCCTCCTCCGGCGAGACCTCCGCGATCGGCTCCTGCTCGTCGATATCGTGCTCGTCGCGAATCTCCCCGACGATCTCCTCGAGGATATCTTCCATCGTTACGAGGCCGGCAGTTCCACCGTACTCGTCGACGACGATTGCGAGCGAGAACTTGTCGCGCTGCATCTCACGTAGGAGCTCGGCGATCCGCTTCGATTCCGGCACGTGCACCGCCGGACGCATGAGCGCGCGAAGCGTAGTCGTGGAAAGCGTACCCGTCGCAAGCGCGATCATGAGCTCGCGGTCGTGGATCACGCCGATGATGTCGTCTTTCGATTCCTGATAGACGGGCAGGCGCGAGTGCCCCTCGGAAATGATGACGTCGAGCGCCCGCCGCGGCGACGCGTCCATGGAGACCGCGACCATCTCCGGTCGCGGGGTCATCACTTCGCGCGCGATGGTATCGCCGAACTCGATCACCGAGTGAATCATCTCGCGCTCCTCCTCTTCGATGACGCGCTGTTCGGCGCCGACGTTGACGAGTGCGCGGATGTCTTCCTCGGTGACGAAGATATGCTGCACGTTGCGGATCCCAAACGGCCGTAAGAGCAAGGCTGTGACGAAGAGAAACGCATTGGCGAACGGCGTGAGTATCCACGCGACCGCGCGCATAAGCGGAGCGAGGCGCAGCGCCCAGCGCTCGGCGTCGCTCGTGGTGACCGTCTTCGGCACGATCTCGCCGAAGAGCAGCACGACGAGCGACAGCGCCAGCGTCGAAAAGACGGCGGGATACGGAAGCCCGAGCGACAGCGCGAGGGTCGTGGCGATGGAGCTCGCACCGAGCAGCGCCACGGTATTTCCGATGAGGACGCACGTGAGGAAGCGGTTGCGCTCGTCGGTCAGGCGCACGATATCGTTCGCGCCGCGCAGGCGGCGTTCGGCCATCGTTCGGGCGCGCAAGCGCGAGACGGAGATCAGCGCCGCCTCGGACGCCGAGAAGAACCCGGAGATGACGATCAGCACCACGAGGGCGACGACATCGAACGCGTCGATGCTGTGGGTCATAGCGGGGGGTCGCTGGTCAAATCTGCGCCATTATAGCATACGCGGGTCGTGCGCCAGCAGGCAGAGACACGCCGCGCCGACGCCTACGAGCGGGCCGGTAAGGACTGCTGCCGCGAGCGGACGACGCGTCAAGGCGACCGCAGCCGCGAAGAGTATCGCCGCAACCGCAGGCCAGTAGCCGAATCTCGCCGATGCCGTAAAGGCGACGAGCGCCGCGATCGTCCACGGAACGGTTGCTCGCCCGCTGAACGCGGCGCCGCATCGCGCCTTCAGCAGCACCGCGAGCAACGCGCCCAGCCCGAGCGCGGCCACGACCGTCTGCGCGTCGAGCTGCGGAACTGCCGGCGGGCGATAGCCGGATACCCACGCGGAGATGAAAATCGCGAGCCCCGCGAGCACGGCTCCGATCGACGCGACGAGCACCGCACCGGCGGCGGCGTCCTTTGCGCGTTTCGCGACCGGGTGCAGCTCGAGCGTCGCGAGATCGACCTGCGCTTCGATCGCGGTGTTCATCAGCTCCAGGCCGAGAACGAGCGCGACGAGCAGAACGACGACGACGAAGGCCCACAAATTCACGTGCAACGCGAGAGCCACGACGAACGCCGCGGCGGCAACGATCATGTGCACGACGAGGTTCGGTTGAACGCGAGCGGCGTCGACGATGCCGTCCGATGCGTGTGCGAACGACTGCAAGAAGCGCGTCATCGCACAGGATACGGCCACGGCATGCCGATGCACTGTGCCAGGCGCCGCTCCTGCGCTTCCATGGCTTTGCGCTCGTGCGCTACGTGATGGTCGTGCCCCATCAGATGCAAGAGGCCGTGAATGAGCAGCCGTTCGAGCTCGCGTTGGAGCGGCGCACCATACCCGGCAGCTTGACGCTTCGCCGTCTCCACGCTGATCACGATGTCGCCGAGCGTATCTTCGGGTCCAGGGAGCGCACGGCCGTCCCTCATGGGGAATGACAATACGTCCGTTGCTTGGTCTTTGCCGCGGTGGTGATGGTTGAGCTGACGCATGGTCTCGTCATCCACGAGCGAGAGCGACACGGAGGAGCGCTCCTCGCCGAGTTCCTGCATGAGGCGGCGCGCCGCGATCTTCAGCGCGCGGCTGTTGGCGCCGCAGCGCCGCACGTCGTTGCGGAAATGAATCACTGCGGTACGTTGCCGTAGGCGCGTACGATGCGCGTTACGAGCGGGTGACGCACGACGTCGCCCTCTGCGAACTCGACCACTGCAACGTCCTCTACGCGTGCCAGCCGCTGCGCCGCGTCCACGAGACCGCTCGTCGCTCCAATCAAATCGATCTGCGTGACGTCGCCGACCACGACCATTTTCGATCCGGAGCCGAGGCGCGTGAGAAACATCTTCAGCTGGCCCCTCGTCGCGTTCTGCGCTTCGTCGAGGATGACGAACGCATCGGAGAGCGTGCGGCCACGCATGTACGCAAGCGGCGCGACCTCAATCGTGCCGCGTTCCATGTAGCGCGCGACGACGCCCTCCTCGAGCATCTCGCCGAGCGCGTCGTAGAGCGGACGCATGTACGGGTCGACCTTTTCGCGGAAATCGCCAGGAAGAAAGCCGAGCTTCTCGCCGGCTTCGATTGCGGGGCGCGAGAGCACGACGCGCGCAACCTCGTGTGCTTTGAGGGCGCGCACGGCCATTACGACCGAAAGAAAGGTCTTGCCGGTACCTGCCGGCCCGATGCCTATCGTCAGCGTATTGGCTTCGATCGCCTCGACGAAGCTGCGCTGCCCTGCCGTCCGAGCGCGAATTTCGCGTCCCCGCTGCCCGCGCAGTAGCGTCGTTGCCACCGCGCGGCCTTCACTGCGCTCGGTGTCCGCAACCGCGAGTGCGACGTCGTGTGGTGTGATCTGCGTCCCTTCCATCGCCGCTTCGAGCATGCGCGTGACGGCCTGCGCGGCGCGCTCGACGTTGCGTTCCTCTCCCGCGAGCACGAGACGGTCGTCCTCGGTGCGCAGACGGACGTCGAGTCCTTGTTCCAGGGCCGACAGATTGCCGTCGCATTCGCCGAAGAATCGAACGCGATCCGACAATCGCTCGAGGCTGATGCTGCGGGTCGTCAAACGATCGAGGACCACTCGCGCAGTGCGCGAGGCGGCCCGAGCACTTCGAGCGCGATGATGCCGCGCACGACGGGCGAGCCGCGTTGGAAGACGCTCGCGGCCGAAAGCGGGCGCGGCGTAGCGGAGCGGAGCGTCGGAACAATGGGCGCCGCAGGCGGTACCGCAGGAGTGACCGCGGCGCGCTTGCGCGCAGCGCCCTTCAAGCCCGTCATGAGCGAAGCCGAAGAGCCAATCCTGAGCGGAGCTACCGGAGGCGGCAGAGTCGAAGGGCCTGTCCTGAGCGTTCCCGCCGAAGGCGACAGAGTCGAAGGGCGCTTCGCACTTCGGACGATCGACGAGATGACGGCGATAAGGATGAAGACCGCCCAGATGAGACCGCCGAAATCCCGAACGTTCACGCTACGAGCTCATCGGCGGCTGTTGGGTCGCCTCCGGCTGCGGCGGCGTTTCCGACGCGCCGATCGAGCTACGCATCTCCGTATCTGCCTGGATGTTCCTCAACCGATAGTAATCCATCACGCCCAGGTTGCCGCTGCGAAACGCTTCCGCGATCGCGAGCGGGATCGATGCCTCCGCCTCCACGACTTTGGCGCGCATCGCTTGCGTGAGCGCTTTCTGCTCTTGCTCGCCGGCAAGCGCGGCGTACTGCCGCTCCGCAGCCTTAGCCTGTGCGATGCGCCGGTCGGCCTCCGCCTGGCTGGTCTGCAGCTCGGCTCCGATATTCTTCCCCACATCGACGTCCGCGATGTCGATGGAGACGATCGAGAACGCCGTGCCGGCGTCAAGACCCTTGGATAGCACCGTCTTGCTGATGCGGTCGGGATACTCGAGCACTTCCTTGTGGTCGGCAGCGGCGCCGACCGCCGCCACGACGCCTTCGCCGACGCGCGCGATCACGGTCTGCTCTCCGGCACCGCCGACGTAGCTGTCGAGGTTGCTGCGCACCGTAACGCGCGCCTTCACGTTGAGCTGGATGCCGTTCTGCGCGACGCCCTGGAAGGTCGGCGTCTCGATGACCTTCGGGTTGACGGAGTTCTGCACGGCTTCGAGCACGTTGCGTCCGGCAAGGTTGATGGCAGCCGCACGCTGCCACTCCAGCGGTAACTCCGCACGTTGCGCGGCGATCATCGCGAGCGTCACCGCCTCGACGTTGCCGCCCGCGAGGTAATGCGACTGCATAGGATCGATCGTCACGTTCAAACCCGCTTTGCGCGCTCGTACGTAGTTCGTGACGATAATGCCCGGCGGAATGCCGATCAGGCGCATCCGCACGAGCGTGATGATGCCGATCGGTACGCCGGCAGCGATCGTACGGATCCACAAGCCGAGCGGAAAGTAATACAGAAACATGACGAACAGAATGAACGCGACGAGGACGATGATGCCGGTGACGAACGCCACGAAAAACTCCTTATGGTGCGTTGGGATTGACGGCAGGCTCGACGAAGATGCGCGCGCCTTCTACGCGCACGACGCGAATCGGCGTGCCGGCAGAGATGTATTGGCCTTCCGTAAGCACGTCGATGCGCCGCCCGTCGATCGAGGCGATGCCGGCGGGGCGCAGATACGAGACGGCGATACCCGTGTGTCCTTGGAGGTCGTGAAAATCACGGCTCGACACGTAGTCCGGGCCTTGAACGTGCGCGAGCGCGAGGCGTCGTACCCATGCGTTCTCAGGCAGCACGCGCAACGCGAGGAGAAAGACGACGATCGTGAGAGCGAGCGAGGCCGCCACCGTTTCCAAGGCAACGTTGATGTACGGAATACCGAACGCCAAGACAACGGCCGCTGCCAGCGCTACCGCGCCCAAGATCCCGGGGAAAGTATGCCCGGGAACGACGTGCAGTTCCCAGAGAATCCCCAACAGGCCGAGCACGGCAAGCGCGATCACCGTCCAGTTCGAGAAGCCGGCGTAGACGTGCGTTCCAAAGAAGAGCGCGAACGCAAGCACGGCGATAAGTCCGGCGATGCCGTGGAGGGTGTAGAGCTCGACCATGAGTCCGAGCATGCCGATCGAGAGCAGCAGCCCGCTGACCGCCGGGTCTGTGGCAAACCGCGCGAGGCTCTCGGCCCACGTCAGCGCTTCGCTCTGCCGCGGGTTGGCGGCGAGGTGCACGACGGCGAGCGCCGCAGCGAACGACGGCGCGTACGCAACGGCAATGTGCGAGCGCAGGGCTTCGCTCGTGTCGAGCGTGAGAATTGCCCCGCTCTTCTTATACGACGGAGCGTCGACTTGGCGATCGACCATGGCGGCGGCGAGCGTTGCGTCGTAGTGATTGCGCTCGGCCGTCGATTCGAACTCCGCTCGCAGCGCGGAGACCATCTTCGGCGTATTGGGGATCGGTTCGGCCGCGCCGATCGAGGCACCGGGCCCGACCACGATCTTCTGCGCGCACAACGTAATGAGCGCCGCAGCCGAATACGCACGCTCCACGTACGCGATCACGGGAACGTGGGCTGCGAAGAGCGCGTCGCGAATCGCGAAGGCCGACGAAACCAGCCCACCCGGGCTGTTGACGTCGAGCACGATCGCTGCGGCGTTCTCCGCGTTTGCTTGAGCGACCGAGCGCTGCACGAGGTGCGCCATGCCGTCGTCGACCGTGCCGTAAATCGGCAC
>DAHXOK010000012.1:36885-45636 GCA_027364935.1 Vulcanimicrobiota bacterium
GACGACGATCGGGGCCGATGCCGGAGCAGAGAACGCCTGCGCGCAAAGCGACGCAATCCCACACGAGAGGAGTCCGAGCCATATCCCAGCGCGTAGGCGAAACGCCTTCATCTTCTTGAGAGACTACTTGCTTTCGCCGGCCTTCAGCGCCTCCTGGACGATCTCCGCGACGAGCTTTCCGTCCGCCAGCCCACGCAATTGCGGCATCACCGCCTTCATAACGGTGCCTTGACTGCGCTCACCGGCAGGCAAGGCCGCCAGTGCTGCTGCGACGACCGCACGCACCTCGCCGGCAGATTTCTGCTGCGGAAGATACGCCAGAAGCACTTCGCGCTCGGCGCGCTCCTTCTGCGCGAGCTCGGTGCGGCCGGCCTTCTCGAACTCTTCGATCGAGTCGGCACGCTGCTTCACGAGCCTGCGAACGACGTCGAGCTCCTCCGCGTCGGTCGGCTCCGTGCCCGTCTCGCCGCGCTTGTACGTGAAGCCGGATATGGCGGAGCGCAGCGTGTCGGCGCGCAGCCGGTCGCGCGCCTTCATCGCCTCACGTAAGTCGGAGGCGATGCGATCCTTCAGCGAGCCCATCGGGGATTGCTCAGACTCGGCGCTTGCGGGCGGCGGCTGACTTCTTTTTCCGGCGCACGCTCGGCTTCTCGTAATGCTCGTGCTTGCGAGCCTCGGCGAGAATGCCGGCTTTCTGGGTGGCCTTCTTGAAGCGCCGCAGGGCGCTCTCAATCGACTCACCCGGCGCAATGCGGACTTCCATTATTCAACCCCCTTTCCCGGCATATGAGCCTTGCGTACTTTATCACAGGGCTGGGGGAGCGTCAATTCAACGAATTCTCCCCGGACTATCCGGGAGGCCACGTCATCCGGCGGCCGGCCAGCACGTGCACGTGCACGTGGTCCACGGTCTGCCCGCCGTCGGTACCAGTGTTCACCACCAGCCGAAACCCGCGCGAGCCGACGTCGCGCGCGAGCTTCGTTGCGACCGCCACGATGTGTCCGAGTAACGCCTCGTCGCCGCCGTCAACGATCTCGGTAACGGTCGCGTAGTGTTTACGCGGCAGCACGAGCAGGTGCTTAGGCGCCTGCGGGTTGACGTCCACAATGGCAATCGCGTCGGCATCGCGATAAATCTCCTCCGCGGGGATCTCGCCTGCGACGATCGTACAGAAGAGGCAATCCATCGATGCATCCTTCGACAAGCTCAGGATGACACCTTAGCGCCTTTCGTCCGCTGCGACATTTACCACCCGAGCTTGCCGCATGCTGCGTACGGGGCTTACCGAATCGTGAAGGTCCAGGATTTCGTGGCCGTGTTTCCCGCTTCGTCGGCGACGCGAACGCTCACGCGAATGGTGCCGCGCCGATACGTCATCTGCGGCAGATACTGAATGAAGTGCGCGGTACGAAGACACTCCGGCGTCACGTCGTGCCCGTTCACGTCCAGGCGAATGCTCGACGGATTGACCGGTACGGCATCGGTGACGAACGTGGCATAGATCGCAGGTGAGTTCAGGGTCACGACGGCGCCGTCGCTCGGACCCACCGCGGAGATTCCGGGCGCCCGTCCCGAAGCGGAAAGCGTTTGCGCCGCCCGCGCCTGCATCGTGCTGCCGTCCTGCATCTGAAGGTGCGCCACGATCGGCGTATCCGCAAAGTTCGCGTTTGCGGCGATGTCGTAGCTTCCGACGTACGTTCCCGGCGCGCGCTCGGCCATCGCGATGCCCTCGACGTAGGCACCGATGTCGAAAGTGGCCGCGCCGCCCGGCGTGCCGTGCATCGTCACGTTAAGCGTGTCGCCCGAGCGCAGCGGGTGCGTCGCGTCGATCCCGACGTCGGTGATGCTCGCCGTCCCGCTTTGACCGCTCGTCGGCTCCGCCGCGCGCTCGGCGACGATCTCGCGCACCTCGCCCGTTTCGACGTTGTACCGAACGGTTACGCGATCGCCGGCAAGGAGATCTCCGAACGCCGCCGCCTTGCCGTTCAGCGATACCTCCGTGTCGCGATCGGGCGCGATAACGTTCCCGTCTTGCATCAAGAGCTCGTTCGAGTTCACGACGGCGACGACGCCGTACCGCGATCCGTATTCGTCGACGACGGACGTCACGGTGCCATCCCGACGCACGGCGATCTCCGCGTAGTCCCCCGGCCGGATATCGGTGAGTTCGCCGGAAACGTCGACGTCCACGCCGACGTCGTGCATCGTGATCAGGGCGTTGTTCGAGATCGGAATCGTTCGAATCGAACCGTTGAAAGAGAGCGTCACGGTCGGCGGCTCGGAATCGACGTCGACGGCCGTAACGGTTCCGACCTCGACCGTGCGATTGCCGACCGTGAAATCGCCCAAGCCGGAACGGCCGACGAGCTGCGAAACGATCGCGACGACGTGCGCGCGGCGATTGAAAGTCGCCTCAGCTCCGAGCACCGCCGTAAAGAAGCGCAGCGGCGCGTAGAAGACGCCGTTGCGACGCGTCGCGGGCGCGTCCAGGAACACGCGAACGCCGTCGACCGTGGCTACGTGACTGCCGTCGCGCAGGACGACCGTCTTCTCGCCCACGTGCGTGGTCATGCTCGAACCTTGCGCGCTGAAGTCGAGTCCGAGGGCGTGCACCGTGCGTTGCACGGGAACGAGCAGGATACCGCCACTCAGAAGCGGCGGTGGCTCGAGCGGAAGTGTCTCTCCGTTGATGACGATGCCGATCTCCGGCACCGGCAGCGCGTGATGCGCTGCGGTCAGCGCGACCATCGCCGCCACGAGCAGCGCGGCACGCCGGATCACGCGAGTACCTCGCGATAGACGTCGGCTGTTGCGCGCGCGCACCGATCCCACGTGAAGCGTCGTGCGAGCATCTGCCCGTCATTGACGAGCCGGGCGCGCAGCCCCTGGTCGTCGAGGACGGCGGCGAGCCGTTCCGCAAGGGCGCGCGCGTCCTTGGCCGCAAAGGTGAGCGTCGCCTCTTTTAGCACGGAGGGCACGGCATCGGCGCAGACGACGACCGGCGCTCCCGCGGCCATCGCCTCGAGCAGGGTCAGGCCGAAGCCTTCGCGCAGGGCCGGGTGCACGAGGGCACGAGCCCCGCGATAGTACGCAGCGAGCTCGCGCACGGAGGGCTCGCCAAGGGCACGAGCGTGACGGCGGCTCGTCGACGCGCGCTGCAGAGCGCCCGCGAAGTCGTCCTGGCCGCTCAGGTACAGATCGACGTCGTAACGCTCGGGAAGCGAATGCCACGCTTCGAGCAGCGTCGCCAAGTCCTTGTGCTCCCGATGATTACCAACGTAGAGGAAATACGGGCGCTCTGCGGCGTGCACGGCCGCGCCGGGAGCCGGTGCGAAGAGCTCCGGGTCGACGCCGAGCGCTATCACGCGAATCTTTGCGCGGTCGACCGCGAGAAACCGCTCGATATCGTCCACGGTGCGTTCGTCGGCCGTGATGACCCGTGCCGCGCGCGCACAAGCACGCCGCACGACGAAGCGATAGTACCACGCCACCTTGCGTTTGAAGTGCTGCGGAAAGCAGAGGTGGATGACGTCGTGCAGCGTGACGATCGAGCGCGCCGGAACGACCAGCGGTGCGTAGTGCGAGAGGAAGTGCACGAGATCGACGTGCGTCTTCGCGATCGCTAGCGGCAGCGCGACCTGCTCGCCCCAGTCGAAGTTGCCGCCCCGCGAAAAGATCGTATACGCGAACTCCGGCGCTACCTGCGGAAGCCTCGCGCACATCTCGCGCGCGTAGAGCTTCATCCCAACGGACATCTGCCGCGAGAGCCGGCCGTCGAGCCCCACGCGCTTCATCGCGCCTTCCGACACGCCGCGTACCGGTAGCGCGCGGACCAGTACGCGGCCTCGATGCCGCGACTGCCGTCGAGAAGCGCGCCTTTCACGAATAGCAGCCGCAGCCAGCGCGGCCAGACGAGCAGCCACTCGCGCGCGACGTCCCACGGCGACGACCGCATCGCGCCGGCTTCGAGATCCGTGTAGCGCTCGAACTTCGCACGATACGACGCTGCGTCACCGTACGAATAGTGGAGCAACGTTCCTGCGAGCTCGTTGACGGGGCCGTCGCACACCCATCGCTCGTGCAGCTCGGCGCTGCCGCCGGCCGCCGAATGCGCCTCGAGACGCGCGCGGCCCGTACGAAACAGACGCAGTAGCGGCTCGTTTCGCCACATGCGCAACGGTTTTCCGCAATAGTACGTCGAGCGCCGTACGACGTAACCATCGACGTCACCATCGGCCGAAACGATCGCGTCGCGCAGCGCGTCGTCGAGTGCTTCGTCGGCGTCGATCATGAGCGTCCACGGCGTCGCGACCGCCGATGCCGCAAAGCGCCGCGTATTCACGAAGCCGTCCCAATCCCGCTCGACGACCTGCGCCCCGGCAGCGCGCGCGAACTCTACCGTCCGATCGCGCGAGCGCGCGTCGATCACGAGCAGATGCATGTCGCGCGGCAAACTCGTCAATGCGCGGGGAAGATTGCGCTCTTCGTCACGAGCAAGGATAACGGCGGTAACGCTTTGCGGATTCAGGGGCGCTGCGTAGCTCTCGTCCGCCCTTCGACTTCGCTCGCTTTGCTCGCTTTGCTCAGGGTGACACTGCTGCGGTCGCTATGCTCGGTGACACTGCTGCGGTCGCTATGCTCGGTGACACTGCTGCGGTCGCTATGCCCGCGATCCGAATGTGCGAGAGCGGCACCGACAAAGTCGCGGTAGAGCGGCGAGGGACGATTCGGGCGCGATTTGAACTCCGGGTGCGCCTGCGTGCCGACGAACCACGGATGCATCGCTTCGGGCAGCTCGACGATCTCGACCAGCTGCGTCTTGCCGACGGTGTGGAAGCCCGTGAAGCGCATCCCGTGCTCTTCGAAGATCGGCGCATAGCGATTGTTGAACTCATACCGGTGACGATGGCGCTCGCCGATTTCGAGCTCGCCGTAGGCACGCGCCGAATGCGAATCGGGAGCGAGCGTACACGCATACGTTCCAAGGCGCATGGTGCCACCGTACATCTCGAGGTTGCGCTGATCCGGCATGAAATCGATCACCGGATCCGACGCGGTCTCGTCGACCTCGGTCGTCATGGCGTCGGGAAGCCCGCAGACGTTGCGCGCAAACTCGATGCAGGCCAGCTGCATCCCGTAACAGATTCCGAGGAACGGAATCTTGCGCTCTCGAGCGTGCCGAATTGCCAGCAGTTTTCCTTTAACGCCGCGCGATCCGAAACCCGGCGCGACGAGAATGCCGTCGACGTCGCGTAACATCTCCACGCCGTCGTTCTCGACGTCCTCCGAATCGACGCGCCGGATATCGACTGCCGCATCGTGAGCGGCGCCCGAGTGGTAGAGCGCCTCGTTGATGGACATGTACGCGTCTTTGAGCTCGACGTACTTCCCGACGATGGCGATCGTGACGCGGCGCTCGGGATGCAGGATGCGCTCGACGATCGCTTCCCATTCCTCCAAATGCGGCGCCCGCGTATCGAGACGCAGCTTGCGTACCGCTGCGTCGGCGAGGCCTTCGGCCTCCAGATTCAGCGGCACGGCATAGATCGTCGGCGCGTCGTTGTTCTGTACGACTGCGGATCGCGCGACGTCACAGAAGAGGGCAATCTTCTCCTTCAGTTCCGTGGGCATGGGGCCGGATGTCTGCGTGCGGCAGACGATCGCGTCGGGGAGGATACCGATCCCGCGCAGCTCGCGCACGGAGTGCTGGGTCGGCTTCGTCTTGAGCTCGTCCGGCGCGCCGAGGTGCGGAACGAGGGTGAGATGCGCGTACATGACGTTCTCGTCACCCACGTCGTAGCGCATCTGGCGGATCGCTTCCAGGAAAGGCAGCGATTCGATGTCGCCGACCGTACCGCCGACCTCGACGATGCAGACCTCAGCGCGGCTCGCTTCGGCAACGCGCTTCACGTGCGCCTTGATCTCGTTCGTGATATGGGGAATGACTTGCACCGTGGCGCCGAGATACTCGCCCCGGCGCTCTTTCTCGATGACGGCCTTGTAGATTTGTCCGGTCGTCACGTTATTGGCGCGCGTGAGGTTCTCGTCGATGAAGCGCTCGTAGTGGCCGAGATCGAGATCGGTCTCCGCACCGTCCTCGGTAACGAAGACTTCCCCGTGTTGATACGGATTCATCGTGCCGGCGTCGACGTTGATGTAGGGATCGAGCTTTTGAATCGAGACGCTGATCCCGCGAGCCTTCAGCAAACGGCCGAGGGACGCCGCCGTGATGCCCTTCCCGAGCGAACTGGCCACGCCCCCGGTAAAGAAAATATACTTGGCCACTCGGGATTGCTGTGTTCAGCGCGACCCGTTCGCGCCCCTTTTCAGCGCATGGAAACGTAGCGCTCGAGGCCGGCGTAGTCGTTGCCGACGGCGACGCCCGCGTGCGGGAACGACGCTGCGGCGAGGTCGCGAAGTGCCGCGATCGTCGGCGGCGCAGCTTCCAGCAGCACGAGTGCGCGGTCGTCGATTCGTCCGGGTAAGCGCGCGAGCAGACGGCGATACTCGCGTAATCCGTCGGGGCCGCCGTCGAGCGCCTCGCGCGGCTCGAACGCCGCGGGATCGGGTTTCTGCGGGAGATCCGCGCTTGGGACGTACGGCAAGTTCGCGACGACGCAATCGAAGCGCAGCGTCTGGTCGTGCGGCAGAAGATCCGCGAGTTCGAAATGGATGCGTCCTTCGATAGGCTCATGATGACCACTACCGTGCTCGGAGTAACGGCCGGAGTCGTGACTGGATGCGAGATCGAGCGCGCGAGCATTGTGACGAGCGATGGCGAGGGCTTCCGCACTGCGGTCGGTTGCGTAGACGACCGCTCGCGACAGCTCTGCGGCAAGCGTGCACGCGATGGCGCCGCTTCCCGTGCCGACGTCGAGGACGACAGGCTTCTCGTAGCCACCCAGATGGTGCAGCGCCGCTTCGACGAGGTGCTCGCTCTCGGGCCTCGGCACGAGCACCGAGGGGTTCACCTCGAAGGCGCGGCCGCAGAACCATGCCGTTCCAATGAGGTAGGCGACGGGCTCCCCCGCCGCGCGGCGTACGACCAGTGCTTCAAAGCGCTGCAGATCGGCTCCCGAAAGCGGGTCGTTGCCGTGGGCAATGAGCCAGGAGCGATCGCGCCCCAGCGTGTGGGCGAGAAGCAACGCTGCATCCGTGCTGGACGACGGCGACGCTCCGGAGAGATGCAAACTCGCCGATTGCAGAGCTCGGGTGATATCCTTCGGTAGGTTCAGGATGACGTTTCCCTCGACAGGCTCGCTAGGCCGCCGAGCCGGCTAAGAGCCGCGCGCGCTCGTCGCGCAAGAGATCCTCAACGATGGCTCCGATGTCGCCGTCGAGAATCCCGCGGATGTTTCCGTAGTTGCGGTTCGTGCGATGATCGGTCACGCGATCCTGAGCAAAATTGTACGTGCGGATCTTCTCGGAGCGGTCGCCGGTACCGACTTGGCTGCGCCGCAGCGAGCCCGCCGCCTCTTCGAGTTCGCGCTGTTTGCGCTCGTGAAGCATCGCGCGCAGCATCTGCATCGCACGCTCGCGGTTCTGCTGTTGCGAGCGCTCCTGCTGCGAGGCCACGATGATGCCCGTCGGCACGTGCGTGATGCGAATCGCCGATTCCGTCTTGTTCACGTACTGGCCGCCGGCGCCGCTCGACTTATACGTATCGACCTGCAGGTCCGCGGGCTTGATGTCGATCGCAACGGTCTCGTCGACTTCGGGCAGCACCGCGACGGTAGCCGTCGAGGTGTGAATGCGTCCTTGCGCCTCCGTTTCTGGGACGCGCTGCACGCGGTGGACGCCGGACTCGTGCTTGAACCAGCGATACGGCTGCTCGCCCTTCACCGCGAAGACGATCTCTTTGTAGCCGCCGGCTTCGCTCGGGCTCTCGGAGACGACGGCGACCTTCATCCGACGCGATTCGGCGAAGCGCGCGTACATGCGGGCGAGGTCGCCGGCGAAGATCGCCGCTTCGTCCCCGCCCGCGCCGCCTCGAATTTCGATGAAGACGTCTTTGTCGTCGTTGGGGTCCTTGGGGATCAGCAGCTCCGCGAGCTGGGCCTCCAGCATCTTGCGCCGGGTGCGTAGGGAGCGATCCTCTTCCTCCGCCAGCTCGCGCATCTCCGGATCCTCAAGCAATGCGACATTCGCCTCGAGGGCTTGGAGCGCCGCGCGATAGGCGCGATAGGCCTCGACCGTCTCTACGAGACGAGCGCGCTCCTTGACCAGAGCAGTGTACTTTGCTTGATCGAATGCGCCGCCGGCTGCAGCCAGCTCGGCCTCGATCTCATCGAACCGTCGGCTGGTCGCCTCGAGGCGCTCGAGTGCGCGCTCGTCCACGACCGCCGGTTACGCTTCCGCCGCGGCCTTCTTCGCTGCGCGTTCCTTGGAGCGGGCTACCGCCTCTTCTTGCTTGCGCTTCGCGATCGCGGCGCGCTGGTTGAACTTGTCCACGCGCCCGGCCGTATCGATGAGTTTCTGCTGGCCCGTGAAGAGCGGATGGCACGCCGAACAAATCTCGACCGCAATCTCCTTGCGGGTCGAGCCGGTCGTGAAGGTGCTCCCGCAGGCGCAGTGGACCCTCGCCTCCGGATACCACATGGGGTGGATCTTCTCTTTCACAGCCCCTCGATTATAACAGCGGCGGCAAGGGGGCTCCCCCCAAGATTAATGCTTGATTATAGAGGGTGCTGAGGCCAGAAGGCGATACCTTCTTCCTTAGTGGCCGCAAGGTAGGACCTCGGCCCAACCCC
>DAHXOK010000130.1 GCA_027364935.1 Vulcanimicrobiota bacterium
GAATTGGCCGGCAATCGTAAATTCGTCGATTGGATAGGCGAGTTCACCGCGCTCGATGTAGAATCCGCGTGCGCCTCGGCTGTAGTTTCCGGAAGCGTGTTCGGTTGCGAAGCCGATCGTATCGAGAATCAGAACCCCGCGCTCGGTCCCGGCCACGAGCTCGTCCAGCGACTGCTGCCCGGGCTCCAGATAAAATGAGTTGGCCCCGATGCCGCCGCCGGTCGAGTTCCCCGTCGTCTTCCCCCCGAGCTTGCGCGCGTAATAGGAGTCGAACAGGAACGTCCGCAGCACCCCCCGCTCGAAGACGGGCGTGCGGCGCGTGGCGACTCCCTCGCCGTCGAAGGGCGAGCTGCCAAGCTTTCCTGGCATGCGGCCATCGTCCACGATGGTGACTAGGTCGCTGCCGATTCGCTCGCCGACCCGCTCGGCCGCCCAGGAATTCCCGGTGGCCACGTTCGCGGCGGAGATCGCTTGAAAGAGGTCGTCCAGGACAGCCGCGGCGACGTCCCGCTCGAAAATAACGGGCAACCGCATGGTCGGCTGCTTGCGCGCCCCGAACATCTCCGTCGCGCGCCGAGCGGCGATCCGGGCAACCCGTTCAACGTCCTCGAGCTCCGCGAGGTAGCGCGCGCCGGTGCCGTAGTGCGCGGTACGCTTGAGCGGGCCGTCTTGAGCGACCGGGCCGCTCGAACGGCTCGCTCGCGTCGAACGATACGAGGCCTGAAAACCGGCGGAATTAGCGAGCGCAAGGGTCGAGATCCCATCGCCGTAGTGCGACCCGCTCGAGTTTTGTATGCGCGGATCCTCGCGGATCCACCGCTCGAGCGCCAGGGCATCCTCAACCTTCGCGGCGTATTCGCGCCGTTCGATCGCGGCGTCGTAGAGCGCCAAATCGGGGAGATCGGCCGCGCACGCATCCGGAAGTCCGGAGAACGGATCGGGCGCGATCACGGAGGCTTGATCGACCGTGCGACGCAACGCCGCGCGCATGGATTCCATAGAGAAATCCGACGTTACGAGCGTCGCGTTGCGCGACCGGGTGAAGACGCGGACGTGAAGGCTCTTGCCTGTCGACCCCTCGAGCTTGGCCACGTTTTCGCCACGCGCCTCGACGTGGAGCCGGCGGACGCTTGAAACGGTCGCTTCGGCCTGGTCGGCGCCGAGCGAGATCGCCAATGCAACGGCGCTCGCCGCATGCTCCAGCGCCTCCGCTTCATCCATGCTGAGTCCCTCCGACGGTAATGGATGCAATCTTCACGGTCGGCATACCGACGCCGACCGGGACGTACTGGCCGCCCTTACCGCACGTATAGTGCCGTCGCGCCAACCGGCTGTCGTTCCCAACCGCTACAACCTTGGTCATCGCATCCGGACCGTTGCCGACGATGGTGGCGTTCTTTACCGGCGCCGTCACCTTGCCGTTCTCGATCAAGTATCCCTCGGCGATCATAAAGACAAAGTCGCCCTTGCTGATCTCGACCTGTCCGCCGGCAAACGATTTCGCGTAGATCCCGCGCTGCGTCGATCCGAGGATCTCGTCGAGCGTGGAAGATCCGTTGGGCATGTAGGTATTGCACATGCGAGGCTGCGGAAGAAAACGAAACGATTGTCGCCGTCCGCTTCCGGTCGGCGCGACGCCCATCAGCGTCGCGTTATGACGATCCTGCATGTAGCCGCGTAGGATCCCGTCCTCGACCAACACCTTATGCGCTCCCGCGATGCCTTCGTCATCGACGCTCACGCTGCCGCGCTCGTCCTGCAAATTACCGTCGTCGTAGATCGTCACCAATTCGCTCGCTACGCGTTCGCCGACCCGGCCGCTGTAGAGCGAGGTACCTTGACGGTTAAAATCGCTCTCGAGCCCGTGGCCGACAGCTTCATGAAGCAATACGCCGCCGCCGCCCGC
>DAHXOK010000131.1 GCA_027364935.1 Vulcanimicrobiota bacterium
GTGCTCGGATAGTGTAAATTCCACTAGGCTTATATTGCCGTCCGAGTCGGGCGGAGTCCATTGGTACGAGAAAATATGCGGCTTTTCAATCTTTACGATCTCAAGCGGCGACTCGCCATGAGCGGTCACTATACCCTTGCCGCCGACTCGCAGGTCGAGCGTGGTTGGAGCAAACCATTTGCTGATGTGCTCCGGCTTGGTAATAACGTCCCAAACGACCTCGATTGGGGCGTTGATAACTATCTCAGACTCTATGCTGTTTTTACTCATACCTTGATCGCTATTTGATATGCAACTTATTGTTGCACATCAGAAAAGAAGCGCAACTGCTTATTGCATTCATGCTTGTAATGGGTCCGGGAGGATGGTGCGGCTCTGAAACTTCTACCGGGAAAAAATCCTGGCCAAGATTGCGATTGAATAAAAGATGATGTCAAAGGTGTCGGTTATAAGCAAGAACTTGCTTGTCTTCTTAGCATTCATACGAAACAAAGTAGCACGCGTGTCGAGATCATTCAATTAGCTGCACTGTCCTTATTGGGGGCCGTGTGGAAAATACAGCTTAGGAGGGCTTGGGTTCGAATGTGACTCGAGCTTGAGGAAGTACCTTTGAAGTAGGACGCGCTTTAAGTTAAAAAGAGCGCATGAATAGTAAAAAAGAGGGGTGTCATTACCAGCATCTGTCATATGAAGAGCGTATCCGGCTGGACGCTCTACGGCGTCGAGGCGATAGCTTGCGCATCATCGCCCGGGAGCTCAATCGCAGCCCCAATACGATCTCACGGGAGCTGCGGCGCTTCCGTTCTGTCCCCTATACGCCGATACGGGCGCAGCGGCGCGCAGACCACAAGCGGCTTCTCTCCAAGCGCCTCTGCCTGAAGGTCGCGACCGATCCGGTGCTCTCCCGCCTAGTGCTCGAAAAGCTCCCGCTCAAATGGAGCCCGGAGCGGATCGCCGGCTATGCGCGCCGGCAAGGGATCGTCGTCTCCAAGAAGGCAATCTACAAATACGTGAAGTCCCGCTGGTTGCAGGAGCATCTCGTCTTCAAGGGAAACCGAACCTGCCGGAGCGTCAATCACCGCCGCGCCCGCTACTCCAAAGATCGTTTCAAGCGCGGCGTTGCAGAGCGCCCGCCGGTCGACGGCACCGGCCACTGGGAGATCGATTTCATCACCTCGTGGACTTCGAAGTCCGTCCTCTTCGTCGCCGCAGACCGCTTCAGCAGGAAGACCGTCGTTCAAGGGCTCCCCAATCGCCGCATCGCATCGATCGAGCTGGCATTGCGCGATCTGAAGGCCGGCTACGACATCAAGACCATCACGGCCGACAACGATCTGGCGTTCACCAACTGGCGCAAGCTGGAAGCTGACATACAGGCGAATTTCTACTTCGCCCGTCCCTTCGCCTCATGGGAGAAAGGGCTGGTCGAGAACAGCAATCGATGGATTAGGCTCTTCATTCCCAAGGGAACCAACATCGGCACGGTGCCGACCGAGACGATTGATCGCGCGATGCAGTTTCTGAACGCAACGCCCCGACAAATACTTGGCTTCAAAACAGCCGACGAGGTACACTATGCAAAGTCATTAGAAACACATTCGTGTCCTACTTGACAGGTGCGGGGACGAGGCGTACATGGACAAGTTCGAGAAAAATGTCGATGATCTCGTCAAGGACAGTCGTGACGCTGCTACTGCGCTCATTAAGGAAGGTCGCGCCTTCTAGGTTCGAAATCCCATGGTGCTGCAATAATCGAAAAGGACC
>DAHXOK010000132.1 GCA_027364935.1 Vulcanimicrobiota bacterium
ATCCTAGCGCGCCCACGACCACCATAGAGATTCGTCGCAAATGCCCAACGCGATTGATGCAACATTGATACCCGGAGATGGAATCGGTCCCGAAATCGTCGAGGCCACCGTGGCCGCCTTGGACGCGCTCGGCTCGCCGTTCCGCTGGGAGCGCCAGATCGCCGGACTCGACGGCATGCGGCGCGCGGGCGACCCCTTGCCCGCGGCGACGATCGAAAGCATCAAGCGCACGCGTCTCGCGCTGAAAGGTCCGCTCGAGACCCCGTCCGGCGGCGGCTGGCGCTCATCCAACGTGCGCCTGCGCGAAGAATTCAAGCTGTACGCGAATCTTCGTCCGGCGCGCACGCTAGTCCCCGGCGGCCGCTTCGAGAACGTCGATCTCGTCGTCGTCCGCGAGAACCTCGAAGGTCTGTACATAGGCCACGAACACTACATCGCGATCGACGACGACCCGCATGCGGTCGCGATCGCGACCGGCGTGAATACGCGCCGGGGCTGCCGGCGGCTGTTGGAGTACGCGTTCGAATACGCGATCTCGGCCGGGCGCAAGAAGGTTTCCATAGTCCACAAAGCCAACATCATGAAGGCCTTGACCGGCATATTCCTGGAGACCGGCGTCGACTTGTACGAACGGAAATACAAAGGCAAATTCGCGCTCGACACCGTCATCATCGATGCGTGCGCGATGAAGCTCGTGCAGAATCCCTGGCAATTCGACGTACTCGTGACGACGAATCTGTTCGGCGACATCCTGTCGGACTTGGTCGCCGGGCTCGTCGGCGGCTTGGGTTTGACGCCCGGCGCGAATATCGGCGCCGACGCGGCGATTTTCGAGGCCGTGCACGGATCCGCGCCCGATATCGCGGGCAAGGGAATCGCAAATCCGACGGCATTGATGCTCGCGGCGGCGATGATGCTCGATCATTGCGGCCTGCAGGATCGGGCGGCGCTGCTGCGCCGTTCGATCGACGCGACGCTGAATGTCGACGAGGTCCGAACGGGCGACCTCGGCGGACGCCACACGACCGCGCAGTTCACGCATGCGCTCGTCGAACGCATCGCCGCCGGCTAACCGCCCATCGCCTTCCGGCGCGCGCATGCCACCCGTCATCTCGATCAGCCAGCTGAGCAAGCGCTACGCCTCGGGCCACGCGGCGCTCACGCGCATCGATCTCGAGATCCGCAAGGGAGAGATCTTCGCGCTGCTCGGGCCGAACGGCGCCGGAAAGACGACGCTGATCAACATCATCTGCGGCATCGTCACGCCGAGCGCCGGGCGGGTGTTCGCCGACGGCTACGACGTCACGCGCGACTACCGCATTGCCCGAAGGCGGATCGGGCTCGTGCCCCAGGAGATCTCAACCGACAACTACGAGACGGTCTGGGACACGGTGAGCTTCAGCCGCGGTCTGTTCGGGTGCGCACCCGATCCCGCGTACATCGGTGCTCTGCTGCGCGATCTGTCGCTCGCCGACAAGCGCGATTCCAAGATCATGACGTTGTCCGGCGGCATGAAGCGGCGCGTCATGATCGCCAAAGCCTTGTCGCATGAGCCCAAGATTCTATTCCTCGATGAACCCACCGCGGGCGTCGACGTGGAACTGAGGCGCGACATGTGGACGCTGGTGCGCGGCCTGCGCGACCAGGGCGTGACGATCATTCTGACCACTCACTACATCGAGG
>DAHXOK010000133.1 GCA_027364935.1 Vulcanimicrobiota bacterium
ACTTCGCCTCGACGCTGCCGGCGGGCTACATCGCGGGCATGAGCTACGCGACCAAGCTCGTGAACTTTCCGCAGCAGATCTTCGCGGTGGCGATAGCAACCGTCATCTTTCCGTTGCTCGCGATGCAGTTCGCGCAGGAGAACAGAGAGGGCGTCGCGCGCAGCGCGATCACGGGCCTGCGGCTCGTGAACTTCATCACGATCCCCTCGGTCTGCGCGCTCATCGTGCTCGCCCACCCCATCGTGCAGACGCTCTTCCAGCGCGGGCATTTCGGGCCGAGCTCCGTCGACCTGACGGCGGGATTGCTTCCGTACGCAGCCGTCGGCCTGCTGGCGCTGGCGGCAAACGTCGTCTTGACGCGGTGTCTCGTCGCTTGCCGGCAGATCGTCTGGCAGGTCGGCACGTCGATCTTCTCCGTCGCGCTCAACATCGTGCTCTCGGTCACGTGGCTTCCGACGCTGGGCGCGCGCGGATTGCTGCTCGCGAACTCCGTGAGCCAGACGCTGCAGATGATCGTCCTGTTGATTCTCGTCGCGCGATTCGTCGCCGAGATCGATTGGGGCAAGCTGCTCGGCTCGATGGCGAAGATCGCGGCCTGCGCCTTCGTGATGGTCGTCGTGCTGAACTGGATCGCGTCCTTGGGCGCGATTCCGCAAGCCTCGCTCGTCTCGCGCGCGTGGTTCCTCTTCGGTCAGATGGCGATCGGCGGGCTCGTCTTCATCGCCGTCGCGCGCATGCTCGACGTCGAGGAGCTCTCGCTTGCGTGGCGGGCGATCATGGCGAAGTTCGAGCGCAATATCATCGTGCCGCCCGAAAACCGCGACGCCCCAATATCCTAGCGGCGATTAGAAGGCGCGGATGGAGGCGAGGCCGGCTCTCTGCAACGCTTGCGTGACCGCGTCGGATGACGAGGGATCGTCGCACGTGCAGATCACGACGCAGCGCCCGTCGTCGATGGCCTCGTTGTAGAACTCCGCGTCGCCGTCGGGCATCTCGACGCCCTCGAGATGGTCCACGATCTCCGGGTGGCTGAACGCGTCGAACGTCGCGCTCGCCGCGTTGAGGCCGGGGACCGAGGCGCCCCCGAAATCGGAGAGGACGCCCGTGCCGCGGGTCATGTCACCGGCGACGTGAACGAAGTTGACGGAGGAGTTCGTGTGTGCGGCGGTCTTGTCTTCCGGCGTGAGCACGCGCACGTGCGCGGCGTCGAGGCCAGTGGCCGCGACCGCGCGTTCCACCTGCGCCGGCTCGCACGTTCCAAGGACCCCGATGATGATGCGGTTAGCCATGCTGGGAGGTTTCTGCAATCGCCTTCGCGAGCCTTTGAACGCCGATTCGCAGCTTCTCCTCCGAGGAGTTGGAGAAGTTGAGCCGCATGCCGTCGCGTACGTCGCGTGCCGGGTAGAAGCTCTCACCCGGAACGAAGACGACGCGCTCGCTCGCGCAGACGCGCAGGAGCTGCGTCGTATCCATGCCGGCGGCGCGCGCCCACAAGAACATGCCGCCGCTCGGGTGGTTGAACGTGACCCATGGGGGCGCACACGCGCGCAGCGCCGCGTGCATCACGTCGCGCCGCGCGCGATACGTCGCGACGATCGCGCGCACGTGCACGTCGAAAGCCGGACTGGCAACGAACTGGTGAAAGACGTAC
>DAHXOK010000134.1 GCA_027364935.1 Vulcanimicrobiota bacterium
GTCGAGCTGCGCGTCCTCCCCTTCGAGCGGGGCCGCGGCCTCGATATCGTCCAGCGCGAAACGCGCGTCGTCGTAGCGTTCTTTGGCGGCGCGATCGTCGACGCGCAGCGCCGCAAGCCGGCGTTCCGCTTCGCGCACGCGCTCGTACGCCTGCAGGACGCGCGACTTTGCCTCCAGGGCCGGCTCGCCGGCGAAACGATCGACCGCTTCGAGGTGATAGGCGGGCGAGAGCAGGCGTTGCGCCTCGTGCTGCCCGACGATTTGCGCGACGTGCGTGCCGATTTCGCGCAGGTATCCGGCGGTCGCGGCGCGCCCGTTCACGCGCACGCTGGACTTGCCCGACGCGCTCATCTCGCGAGCGAACGTTGCCTCTTCACCCTGCTCGAGTTCGAACCCGTCGGCGTTGAGGCGAGCGAAGAGCGCCTCGTCCGGGTCGAAGCCCAGCGTCACCATCGTACGCGCGGCACCGCGGCGCACGATGTCGCTCCCGGCACGGGCGCCCAGCGTGAAACCGAACGCTCCGAGCAGCATCGTCTTTCCCGATCCGGTCTCGCCCGTAAACATCGGCGCGCCGTCGGCAAAGGTTATCTGCGCTCGATCGATGAGCCCGTAATTCTCGATCTCCAGGCGCCGCACCATATCGCGCTTCTTTACCGCGAAGCAGCCTTGATGGAAACGCCCCAGCGCATCTTCTCTTCCAACCGCTCGAAGAATCGTAACGGCTCGATGCGCGCGAAACGCACCGCGTTGGGATGACGCTCCACGCTAACGCTGGTGCCGGCCTCGAGGACGGAGAGAACGTCCCCGTCGCACTCGAGGTGCGCGTGCGCGATCTCGCTATCGCAGCCGATTTCGATACGCGACGACGCCGGCACGATCAACGGCCGGGAGAAGAGTGTATGCGGCAGCAGCGGGACGATGCCGAAGCCGTCGACGCGCGGCGAAATAATCGATCCGCCGGCCGAAAGGAAGTATGCGGTGGAACCGGTCGGCGTTGCGACGCAGACGCCGTCGGCCGGAATGTCGGCGATATGCTCGCCGTCCAGGCTTACACCGAACGGGACCGTGCGCGAGACTTCCCCTTTGCGCACCACCACGTCGTTGAGCGCGAAGAACGATTGCCCGGCGTACGTCGCTCGCAGCGCCGCCCGTTCGTCCACCACCAAACCGCGTTCGAAGAACTCCGGCAAGCGGTCGATGCGATCGTCGTCTTCGTCGAGCTCGGTGAGAAAACCCAATCGCCCGGTATTGATGCCCAGGAGCGCGACGTGATGTTCGGTCGCCACCCGCGCGGCCCGCAGCAGCGTTCCGTCGCCGCCGACGGTGATGAACAGCGATGCATCTTCGGCACGCGATCCCGGCGTCGCCAGGTCCAGCGCGCGATTTTGGTCCTTCCAGACCCCGATTTCGAAACCGTGGCCGCGAAAGCTCGACGCCACCCGCGCGGCAATCGCTCGGGCATTCTCACGCGAGACGTCGACGTAGAGGGTAATCTGTTTTTTGCCGACCTCGAGCGTTGTCATGTACGCTCCTCTTCGCCGACGATACGCTCGATTCGTGCGTCGTCGATAGGAATACCGCTCCGGCGCATCTCCATCAGAAACTCGCGATTACCGGCCGGCCCGAGCAGGGGCGAGG
>DAHXOK010000135.1 GCA_027364935.1 Vulcanimicrobiota bacterium
CCGCCATGCCGGGCCATATGAACGTGCTGCTCGCCGAAGCCAACGTACCCTATGACGAGGTGTTCGAACTCGAGGACATCAATTCGGAATTTGCCCAGGCCGACGTCGCCTTCGTGATCGGCGCCAACGACGTTACCAATCCGGCCGCGCGCAACGTGACGAGCTCGCCCATCTACGGTATGCCGATTCTCGACGTCGATAAAGCTGCGAACGTCGTCGTACTCAAGCGGTCGATGCGTTCGGGATTCGCCGGGATTGAAAACCCGCTCTACGAGATGCCGAACACCTCGATGCTCTTCGGCGATGCGAAAGCGTCGGTCGACGCCCTGACGGCGGCCGTCAAGGCGCTGTGAGCGCGACGCGCCGGCACATCGAGAGCGGCAGCGTGTGGGAGACGCGCGTCGGTTACTCGCGTGCCGTGCGCGTCGGCGATTTCGTTTTCGTTTCCGGCACGACCGGAGACGGCGCGGATGCATACGAGCAGACGAAAGCCGCGATCGCTCGCGTCGAAGTCGCCTTGATTGAAGCGGGCTCCTCGCTCGACGACGTCGTGCGTACGCGCATTTTTACGACGAATATCGCCGATTGGGCGCCGATCGGCAAAGCGCACCGCGAAGCCTTCGCGGACATCCGCCCTGCCGCGACGATGGTCGAGGTGTCGCGGCTGATCGCACCGGAGATGCTGGTCGAAATCGAAGTCGACGCGTACCTGAGGTAACGTCCGTGGCAACCAAACAACGGCGGAGCTTCGGCCACGCGGCGCATAGCGCGTTCATCTTCGACACCTCAAAAATCGAGCTCGGCTATGTGGCGCGGTGCACGGTCGGCGTTGCCGTTCCGTTACTCGTCGCGCTGGTGCTGGGATATCCGGCGTTTGGCTTAGCCGCGGCGATCGGCGCCTTGAGCGTGGGATTTGCATCGCAGCAGGGCGTCTATCGTACGCGCGCTGCGGCGATGCTGTGGACCGCGTTCGGCATGGCCGTCTCGACCGCCGCAGGGTCGCTCGCCGCGCCGCATCCTCTTGCCATGGTCTTGGTGGCCGTCGCTTGGGGCTTCGCATATGGGGCGCTCGTCGCCCTCGGCCCGGCGGCAACGGTGGTCGGCCTCAATTCGTGCGTCGCATTAGCGCTCGCCAGCGCGTATTCGTTCGACGGGCAGCAGATTCTCGTGCAATCCGCGCTCGTGCTCGCCGGAGGACTCTTGCAGACGCTGCTGCTCGTTGCCATCTGGCCGATGCGGCGTTATGGCATCGAACGCGGCGTGCTGCGCGACGCCTACGCGGGGCTCGCCGCCTACGCGCGATCGATCGGCGGCGGAACGCACGCCTTGCCGGATGCGAGCCTCATCCAGAACGTGCGCGCGGCGCTCGCCGATCCGCAGCCCTTCGCCCGCCGGCGCGACCTCGTCGCTTTCTCGGTGCTCCAAGACGAAGCGGAACGCATCCGCTCCGCGCTCGCAGCGCTTACCGCGGACCATTACTATTTGGAGCA
>DAHXOK010000136.1 GCA_027364935.1 Vulcanimicrobiota bacterium
AAACGGGGCAGTCGATTTCATCGCGAAGCCGGATGCCGCCTACACAAATATTAATGAAGTCGCGCGCGACCTCGGTCGGAAAATCCGCACCTTCGCGCGTCGCGGCGCGCGGCCGTTCGTCGAGAGCCCGCTTCCGCGCGCCGCCGAACGTCGCGAGGAGCGCGGGTGGTGCGAGCCGGCCGAGCGCGGCGACGGATATGCGTTCGAAAACGCGTCGCTCCGGGCGGTCGTAACGAAGCAAGGTGCGCTGCGCGAACTTGTCGTCGCGGCCGGCAATAACGCGATCTCGCAGGCCAATGTGTTGGCGCTGTATCGCGATCGTCCGAAGAAATGGGACGCCTGGAACATCGATGCAAACTATCGCAAACACGTTCGAGCGGCCAAGCCGCAGGCCGCCGCGGCACGCGACGGGGGGCTTGAGATACCGTTTATCGTCGGCCGCTCGCCCGCTACGATGCGTATCGCATTGCGCCCCGACGAAGCCTTCTTGCGCGTGTCGCTCGCGATCGACTGGCGGGAAAACCACGCGCTGCTCCGCTGCGAGAACTGGTTCGCCGTGCGGGCGGATGCAGTAACGTACGGGAGCCCGCACGGGACGATTCGGCGCGGGCTCGCGCGCCGGACTCCGGCCGAACGCGCGCGATTCGAAGTTCCGGGCCAACGCTTCGCCGCTCTACGCAACGACGACGGATCGGGCGTAGCCGTGCTGGCGCTCGACACCTACGGCTGGGACGCGCAAACGCTCCCGCGGGGCGGCGTTCGCATCGGGCACTCCCTGTTGCGGGCGACGCGCTGGCCCGATCCTAGCGCCGATCGCGGGGAGCAGCGCTTCGAATGGGCATACGCGCCGCTCGCGGATGCCTCGACGAGCGCGTGCGAAGCCGTATGGGAGCGCTTTGCCGCCGAACCTCGCGTGCGTCTTTTTACCAGCGATGACCCGGCGAGCTTGGTGGTAGCTTGCAAGCCGGCCCAGGACGGGCGAGGAATCATCG
>DAHXOK010000137.1:0-269 GCA_027364935.1 Vulcanimicrobiota bacterium
TTTCGAGGCGACGGGCAGATTTGAACTGCCGAATGGGGCTTTTGCAGAGCCCTGCCTTACCACTTGGCTACGTCGCCGTCATTTGGAGCGGGTAGTGGGAATCGAACCCACGCATCAACCTTGGGAAGGTCGCAGGCTACCATTACATCATACCCGCGTAGTTTGCGACCGCTTCGGTTCGTTGTACCCCACCCAGCGTCCTACAACACCACGTATGGCCGCCGCGTTGCGGCGCAGCCAGGAGGCGCCCCCTCCCACGCGAACGGAGC
>DAHXOK010000137.1:279-959 GCA_027364935.1 Vulcanimicrobiota bacterium
GACAATTAGGCCACAACGACGTCGCGGGCCCGGTCATTACCACCGTTGGAACCGTTCTTGCGGTGATGCTTTCGTTCATGGTCGTTGCCGTCTGGCAAGAGTTCGACGCCTCCGCTGCCAACGTCCAGCATGAGGCCAGTGCGGTTTCCGATCTCTATCATCTCGCCCCGGCGCTTCCGGAACCGGTGCGCGCAAAACTCCAAACGGCGATCCGTTCCTACGTGCGCATCGTGATCGACCGCGAGTGGAGACTGATGCGAACCGGGCAACGAAGCATGCAGGCGCGAGCACTTTCACTCTCGATCTTCGGCATCGTCGCCGGCTACGAGCCAAAGACGGCGACCCAGGCCGCGCTGCAGCAAGAGGCCTTCGGGCTCATCAAAACCTTTAGCGATTATCGCCGCAGCCGCATTTTCGACAACCAAGAATCGATCCCGGGAGCGCTGTGGATCACGATGATCTTTATCGGTGCGATGACGATCGCTTCTTCCTATTTCTTCGAGGTGCGCAATTTCCGGGCGCATCTGCTGATGACTCTGGCGCTCGCTGCCGTCATCGGCGCGATTTTCGTGTTGATCGTGGAATTCGATCTGCCGTTCCGCGGCGACGTCAGCGTGCCCCCAACCGCGTTCGTGCACGCGCTCGGCGACATGACGCCGCCCGGGCCTACGAAATAATAT
>DAHXOK010000138.1:0-314 GCA_027364935.1 Vulcanimicrobiota bacterium
CCATGTGCCTGCGTGGCCTTCGTTGTGATGGTACGCACATAGCGTGTAGCGGGAGTGATTGTGGTAGCAACTATTCCGCGCTTGCGAAAATACTACGTATTGCTCGGAGTCATCGCAGACCAACTGACGGCAGCATGGCGTCCTGGTCAGGTGTTCCGACCTACCGCATAGCCCGCAGCGGCGTGCACTCTTTCCCCTGGGAGAGGTCTTCATTGCCCGCACCTTGTCGAGCTTTGGTGCGGGCTTAGGCTCCGACTGTTTGCTCGTACGTGGCATTTGCGCTGCTTCGCTAAACGCCATTTCAAATCTAGCGC
>DAHXOK010000138.1:324-935 GCA_027364935.1 Vulcanimicrobiota bacterium
GCGCTATGCTGCCCGATGCGTCGTCGCATGTTCGACTTGGGTCTTGAGCGTCTTCTCTGAGGCCAGACGGGAAGCCGGGCTGAAGGTACTCCCTTCGGCCAAGTTCTTATAGTGCCCGCATCTGTGGGAAATGGGACCAGTAAGTGGCCCGATTTTCCCATCGGTTTCCCCTCAGCGGCGGCGGTTGGAGCGCTTTCGGCGGTATAAGAGGCCCTTGCGGCGTGCTCAATCCCGACGCCGTGCTCGGCCCAAGCATTCTTTCAAGGCGGAAAGACGGGTTCGATTCCCGTTGGCGCTACCATGGAAAGCCCGTAACCACGGGCTTTTTTCTTGCCGAAGGAGCGCTCGTGACTTACACGTGACTTACGTTCCGTGGTGACGCTCTGCTGCGGGTCCCCAACCGCAACAGCGAGCGCATTGCCCATCACCGTCTCGACTTTACTGGCGTGGCGCTCCTGCAGTTGCTGCTGGACGTGCGCGTAGATGTTGCCAGTCGTCCCGATCTCCGCGTGACCCAGGCTTGCAGAAACGGTCTTTAGGTCGATGCCGGCGAGCAGGCTCGCCGTAGCGAAGGTGTGCCGCAGATCGTGGAACCGAAAATGCGGAAGCTC
>DAHXOK010000139.1:0-507 GCA_027364935.1 Vulcanimicrobiota bacterium
CCTTGGTAGTGAGGTCCGATTCGATAGTCCAGTATTCGCGCGTCTTGAAGCGCTCGATCTCTTCTTCACGCTCCACGATCAGCCTTAGTGCCGGACTCTGCACCCTTCCGGCGGAAAGGCCGCGGCGGATCTTCTTCCACAACAGCGGCGACAGGTTAAACCCGACGAGGTAGTCCAGGGCGCGGCGCGCCTGCTGTGCATTGATCAGGTTGATCGACAATTCGCGCGGCTCCTGAATCGCTCGCTGTATGGCCTGCTTGGTGATCTCGTAGAATTCCACACGATGCACCGGCTTGGCATCGAGCACGCCGCGGTCTTTCAGGATTTCATGGAGATGCCAGGAAATCGCCTCGCCCTCGCGGTCGGGGTCGGTCGCGAGGTAAAGCGCATCGGCGCTATCCATGGCCTTTACGATCGCATCCAGGTGCTTCCTGTTCTTTTCGATCAGCTGATACTTCAATTCGAAATCGTGTTCGGTGTCGACCGCGCCCTTCTTGGGCACGAGAT
>DAHXOK010000139.1:517-890 GCA_027364935.1 Vulcanimicrobiota bacterium
GAGGCAAGCGCAGTGAAATCTTTGCCCAAATACTTGGACATCGTCTTGGCTTTCGCCGGCGATTCGACAATGATCAGATTCTTAGGCATCGATATGCACGTCCTCTCGGACCAGTTCACCCGCAAGCTGCTGCGCGGCCGGGGCGTTTCCCAGCGCGCATTGTGGACGGTAGACAGTGCGACTTGTCAAGTAGCGAGGCGGGACGAATGCGGCAAGGTGGTGAAAATCAAGGGCTCGTGTCAGTGAAGGTGTTCTTGAGTTCCATCGAAGATCAGGTCTTCCATCCATGCATAGGCCTGCTCATGGCCAGGCTGATTGAATAGAACCATCAGTATCACCCACTTGACTTGCTCCAAGCCGATCTCCTCGGTTT
>DAHXOK010000013.1 GCA_027364935.1 Vulcanimicrobiota bacterium
GTGCAGGCTTGGCGACGCTGAGCTGTGCTCGCAGATCGTTCAGCTCGGCATCGCGTGCGGCGATGGCCGCCTCGATCTCGGCGATGCGCGCTTGCAGCTGGTCGCGCTCGGCGAGTGCAGGCTTGGCGACGCTGAGCTGTGCTCGCATATCGTTCAGCTCGGCATCGCGCGCGGCTGTGGCCGCAGCAGCTTCAGCTTCCTCGGCCGCACCAGGTCCCGCGGTTACTGCCCGCCTTTGGAGACGACGCCGCGCCGCAACGAGCTCGCTGTTGAGGGCGAGGTACTTCTCAAGCAGCGCTTGGACTCTGTCATCCTCGGCAACGGGATACGCTTTCACGACGAGCTGGAGCGTCTCGCTGTCGGGCTCACTTGCAACACTCGCAACGATGCTCGCGTCGAAGTCTTCCGGATGCACTTCGGGGATTAGGTTGGACGGGCCGAAAATGGGCACCGGGACGCGATCGACCGCGTCAACGCGATAGCCCGCCGCCACGAAGAGCTCGTCAATCGTCTTGGGCGTAAAGAAGTGCAGGTGCGTGTCGTCGAGAAGCCCGAACCTCTGGTAGTCGAAGCTCCCGGCCAGAAGCGAAAGGCGTACGGCTCCGTGCGCAATGTTTGGGATTGAGGCAACGACATAGCCACCCGTAGCAAGGAGGCCTCTCGCCTCATCGAGAGCGCGCATCGGTTCCCGTAGGTGCTCTAGGACGTCGCCGAAAACGACAACGTCAAAGACTTCGTCTTCGAACAGCGCGCGTAGCGAACAGCGATCCAGGTCGGCCACCACAACCTTCGCGCAGTACAGCTGCGCGGCTTCAGCAGCGCCCGCGTTGATGTCGACGCCGAAGACCTCGCACTGAGCTGAAGTGAGGACGCGGGCGAAGTATCCGCTCGCGCACCCCACGTCCAACACTCGCTTGCGCTCGCCGACGAACGCGGCCACTTTTGCAAAGCTCGTGTTGGGATCAAGCGACTGCGCGCCCTCCACCGTCATCGGGTACTGCTTCATTTTGCGAGGCGGCTCAGTGCCGATTGGGTCGGCCTTCGGGTAGGTATCCACGCGGGTGCTATTCAATCAGGCATTCGTGTGGCCTTCAGGCCCCTATGGGGGCCCTGAGTACCCGTAGCCGTGCAGGACCTCGACGTTCTCTCGGACCGTCTCACGAAGGAACGCGCGACGCTTTCCGCGTTGCGCGCCGACTACATCGCGCTCGCCGACGGCCGCTTCCATTGGCTCTCGACCCTCTGTCTTTTCCTAAGAACGCTCGTCGGTGGCGCAAGGTCCGGCGATGTCTACGCCGTCTGGTCCCGTGACCTGGGCGTCGACGCGCGCGCAGGGCTCCGCGCGGAACTCGACGATGCCGGCGCGGCCGCTATCGAGCGCTGCGGACGCGCTCTGAAGACCGAGCGACTGCGCCTTAGCCGATTACGTGCGGACTATGCATCGGTTACGCGGAGCCGGTTCCACGCCCTCAGGATGCTTTGGTTTTCGTGCAAGGCGGTCTTCGGAGGCGTATCCCCGCGCGACAGCTTCGCAGCATGGTCTCCGGCCATTCCCGTGGGCACCGGCATCTCAGCCCCGCAGAGCCTCGTTGGGGCACCGAGCGAAGAAGGCCGGGACGATTGGTACACATCCGACTCGGGCAGCCACGCATTTCGCGATGCGGCCCTCGCTCCGACGTCGGGTCAGGATTTCATCTGGCTTGGCATCATCGACTACAACTACCGCATCCAGAGGCCACAGCACTTGGCGGCGGAGCTGGCGAGTTCCGGGAACCGCGTGTTCTATGTTTCGATACAGTTCGAGACGACTGACGGTAGCGGGCGATTTCGCGTGGAGGACGAGCCTCGCCCCGGCGTCTTTGTGGTCCGCTTGCGCCTCGCGGGCACGCCGCCCTCGAACATCTACGGCGGCTTTAGCGAAGAGCAGGTGCGCGATATCCAGGAGGCCCTCGACGAGCTGGTGGAGGTGCTGAGTATCAGTAGCCCGACGGTGGTCGTGGAGTACCCGAGCTGGTATCGCGTTGCCGTGGGTATAGCGGGCGCGACGGTGGTACACGATTGTCTAGACTACGTGGGCGGCTTCAGCAACGTACCACCGTCGATAGTGGATCTTGAAAGAGAACTCATAACCAACGCGGATCTCGTCGTAACCACCTCGGAGCCTCTAGCCCAGCACGTCGCGGAGTTGCGCCAGTCTGTCGTCATTCGTAACGCGGCTGACGTCGCGTTCTTTGCGCGCGCCGCGAAAGCTAGGCTGGCGCGCACCGCCGCGACTCGACCCGTGGTTGGCTACTTCGGTGCGATAGCCGAATGGTACGAGGTCGAGTGGGTGCGGCGCTGCGCGGAACAGCGGCCGGAGTGGGATTTTGAACTCATAGGAGCCACCGTAGGCGCGGACGTGGCGGAGTTGGAGGCTCTCCCGAATGTGAGGCTTCTCGGTGAGCAGCCCTACGCTTCGCTACCCGAGCATCTCGCCCGATTCGACGTCGCCATCATTCCCTTCCGCGTTAGCGAGCTCACGAAGTGCACGAATCCCGTGAAGTTGTACGAATACATGGCGGCGGGTAAACCAGTAGTTGCGAGTGCGTTACCCGAGGTCGTCGCAGCGACGTCCCTCGTGTACGTCGCACACGACGCAAATGAGTTCGAGGCTCAGGTAGCGATGGCCCTAGCGGAGGACAGCCCCGCGTTGAGAAAAGCTAGGCAGCGGTGGGCATCCGAGCACACCTGGGGTAGTCGCGCTAGCGACCTACTCGGCGCGCTCGAGGCGACGTCGCCCACGGTTTCTGTGGTCATCTTGGCGTACAACAACTGGCGGTTTACCGTTGCCTGCCTTCACTCGGTGCTCACGTTCAGCGACTACCCGAGACTGGAAGTCGTTGTCGTCGATAACGCCTCAACGGATGAAACGGCCCTGGAACTCAAACGCATGAGGCAGCGAGACTCCAGGATTAAGGTGGTCCGCAACCGCGCGAACGTTGGATTCTCTGCGGGAAACAACGCTGGTATCCGTGCTTCAAGCGGGGAGTACGTTGTACTTCTCAACAACGACACGTACGTGACGCTCGGCTGGGTACGTGACCTCATCCGTCCGCTGCAGCAGGATCGGGAGATTGGCCTGGTGGGTCCGCTGAGCAACAACATAGGAAACGAGCAGAAGGTTAAGATCAACTATCAGGACATGCAAGGGATGGCAACGGCGGCTCGGCGCTTCGTCCGAGGCCGGCCACGTCAGCGTTACGCAACGGACAACCTAGCGTTCTTCTGCGTGGCAATACGCCGCGAGGTGATCGAGCGCGTCGGTCTGTTGGACGAGGACTACGGGCGCGGGTTTTTCGAAGACGATGACTACTGTCAACGGGTTCGGCTGGTGGGTTACCGGATCGTGATCGCGGACGACGTCTTCGTGCACCATCACCTATCGGCATCCTTCAATGTGCTCGGAGTCGAAGAAAAGGAGGCGCAGATGGCGCGGAATCGAGCGATATACGAATTGCGGTGGGGTCCGTGGAAGCCGCACGCGTACAGGGCCGCACCAGGGTTCGGCGGATAGTACGCGGTGCGGGCCGAGTACGGCCACGACCTCATGAATTTCCACCAATCTTCGTAGGTGGCGGGGTAGGGACACCCGTCATGGACGTGCGCTGCTCTTACGGGGCGCCCGAAGGGAGGAGAATTGGGAAAGCAACCGCCGACCCGTGAGCGCGCTCCGGCGTTGGCCGTAGGCACCGTGTCTCGCGTGGGGAACATCTTATCTATATGGTAGCGCTGACCCGAAGGGCTCTTGGATTTGCCTTCGCGGTGGGATTTGGAGCTGTGCTAGCCGGCTGTGGCTCCAAGGCTGGCACGGGCAACGCCCCGAGTTCCCGCAGTCCTATCGTGGCTGTAATTTCACCTGGAACGAAGATGCACGAAGTGAGCCTTGAGGCCCGTCGCTGGAATTTGACGGCAAACATGCATCACGGCCCAGGGGGGCCACGTGCCTTAGTCGACTATGAATATACCGGGACCGGCGCTCCCGGCGGCAACGAGGTTGCAACACTAGAGGTGCCCGTTCAGCCCGGGAAGATATACGTGTTCTCCTCATGGGTAGACCCCTCGAAGATCAGCGACGGACAGTTCGACCTTATCATTGATACAGCGGATGGCAAGTCCACCTATAGCATCACCTACGGCTCGGCCGGCCCGCCCCTACGTTACTCGACGCCTCCGTGGTTATGCCCGCCGGGCGTTACCCGCGTCATGCTCGGACTGCAAGCGAACGGACTGACATTGGCAAGGGGGCAAAAGCTGAAGTTTTCAGAACCGGCACTAGCCGAATTGTCCGCGATAAGCGCCGCGCAACCCCCGGCGGCGCGGGCAGGGATGAGCCGATGACCTGCGGCCTGCTTGCCCGTTCGAGGGTGGTCAGTGCCCCCGTTGCGTTGCCACTGCGCTTCCAAAGCCAAGAAAATTTCTCCACCTGTCTTCGGTGGCTTGATAGAGTACCCGTCGTGGCCCCGCGCCGCGCCGAGCGCCTTGGTACTGCTGATACGGAACGCATCCAAGGGGCCCCTTGACCCCGGGCTTCGAGGACCTGATGCTCACCGGCCGCTCCGCGAGGATATAGCGGCTGATCGGTTCGCGCATCGTACGTAAAGCTCGTACGTGCTGCGTGGGATGCTCACCGCGCAGTATCCATGCGAGGTAAGCTGACGGCCAAGCGGAACGTCGAGGCCGCCAATAGCGCGCGCAGGAGGGTCCACCAGTACTGCCGTCACGCCGAGGTCATCCAAGAACTCAGTTGCCATACCGGCGTCGATGGCGCTATACAGGCGAAACCAACCGGCCGGACCAACCCAGTCACCCGCGCTACGGATACCGTGAAGGCGAAAATAGTACTGCAGTCTCGGCCCCAGCACGTAAACGCGGCCCCGCTCGTGTATTCGCTCCAGTAACGCAGCGGTGAACTCCTCTTCGTTGTATCCGTCTACAAAGGATGACTGATACTCTGAGTCACTCAGATACGATTCCGGAAGATAGTAATACTGGGAGAGATAGAACTGATGGAGGTAGGCCATCGTTCCAGGGGTTGGGATCATGGTCAGGGCTGCGAGAGCTGCGACCGCGGCGCTGCGCCAACGCCAACCCATGAATGCTAAGCCCATCGTCATTGCCAAACACACTGCCAACAACGGGAAGAACAGAGTCGAGTAACGCAGGAGTGTCGAGCTCACCGCCCAGTAGCCTACGAGCATGCAGAGAATGAAGACAGCTATCAGCGCGTCCGCCTCCACCGGCTTTCGCTTTGGCAGCAGCAGCAGTAAGACTGCCGGGGGCACATAAAGCACGAGAACCAGCGCAGAGGTGCCGTATTCTCTAAAGTCGTTGCTGCGAACAGCCAAGAATGCTCGGAAGGGAAGGGTCATTATTGTTGCCGGCGACCGGGCGTTGGGTAGATCCGAAGCGACGGACATTACCTCACCCTGCGTCACCAAGCCGTCGTGGTGGTACAGCGCGAGGTTGAGCACAGGCCAGATCGGATCGCCCGCTAAAATCCAGTTGCGAACGTACCAGGGACTGGAAGTCACGACCAGAAGCGCGAGTAAGACGACCGCCGCTCTCCGACTAATGTTAAGATGTCGCGCGGCGATCCAGAGCGCAATGCCGAAGACGACAACGAGCGGGAGAAATGATTCCTTCATTCCGATCAGGAAGCCGCCCATCACCGCAGCTACCATTAGCCACTCGCGCCGATGCTCGCGCACGCCGATGACGATGGACAGCGTCGCGAGCAGCGCGAAGGCACCGATCGGCACGTCGATGTACGCCGACATGAGCCAACGGAAATACGATGGGGCGAAGACGACGGCGAGCGTCAGGAACAGCGCTGCCAAAGCGGCCCAAGCCGCACCTATGCCATGCTCGTCAAGGACCCAGCGCGCGGCCGCGAAGATGCCGAGAGCCGTGAGCAGCCCTGTCACCCACACTAGGAACATAACGAATACCTGCGCATGGAACAACAAAAATATGCTGTCGAGGAGTACAAAGTTGCTGGCATAGAACACGCCGCGCAAAAACGGGTCGACCGCGAGGCGCCCACTGCCGGCCCAGTCGGCGGCGTACGCGAGATGATAGCCCACCGGATCGGAGCCCAAGTTTATCAAGTTCATCGCTGGGAACGCGAGCACGAGCATAAGATAATAGATGCCGAGTATCGGCGCGTCCCAAGAAGAGCCAAGTGCGCGAGCGCGGCTGAGCCAATACTCGGCTCGAAGCGGGGATTCACTCCAGCAAAAACTTGCGGCTACACCGAATACGGCTAGCGAGACGAGAACCGCCGGTATGTTTAAGAGGCCGATGAGTGCGAGAAAGAAGCAGGCGAAGCCAGTTACGGCGAGTCCGAGGCCGCAGGTGCACACGACGTGCACCATATTCTGCGAGGGGGAACGCCGCAAGGTTGCGCCGTCCCTGCGCGGCGGCAGGAGGCTCGCGCCCAGGATGTATGCGATGATGAGGCACGCATGGGCGATGATCAAGCCTTCGCTGTACCTCATCCAGACGAACACTAGTAGCCCCTCTCCCTTTCGCGCACGCGTGAGCGGGCGTCGCTGAGCACGCTAGCCCCGGCGAACGTCACCCACGTATCCGGCACGCCGGGCTGCGACAGAACGCTGAAGATGATGGAACGACAGAGTCGCGTCTCGGGGAGCACGCCAACTTGCAGCCTCCATGCCTGCGTCGCCTGATAGGGTGTTCCCGTAGGGGCGTTGCTTGCGACGCTGCGTGACGCTGGCGAACTCCCCGCAACGATGCGGCGCAACCGGCTGCCATTGTCGACGAAGATCTCATATGCAAAGGCTGTGTGGGCTATGCCGGCGACTGCGAACGAAAGCCGATTACCGTGAGGTGGACAGGCGAATCGGTAAGAGAACCCGGACACGACCGTGAAGTCGCCAACAGCCCCTATCGGCGTGTCGACCACGTCCCCAAATGCTCCCAGTCCGTACGGTGTGTTGGCGTGCGTGCGAGGAGAAACGATTCCGTTCTTCACAGGGAGCACGTAGGGTGCCTCGGATGCAATCTGCGCGGACCTGGCAAGTTCGATGCCGCCCGGCCCCCAGTCCGTCGCCAGCATGTTCTGAATGATAACGAGGTCGGTTCCCTTGGCGGCGTCGAGGCAGTCCTTCGCATCCGAGACAACGCGGAGCGGCGTGACCGCGGGATCCAGCGCGAAAAATGCGCCGCTGGCGAGAACGTGCTGCTCGCCGGAGCGGTCGACGACCATGCAAATAGGAGTGGAACTTACGGCATTCGCCGCCAAAACGCTCCGCAACACACCGCTGGCTTGCGTGAGGGCTACGGCCGGAAGGTCATCGCGGTACTGCACGAACAGCCCCGCCTGAGCCGCGAGAATGCCGAGAAGGGCGACGGTGAGGATTGCGCGGCGTCGCTGGTCCAGTGCCGATCCGACCAGACCGATCGCGAAGGCGGTTTCGCCGCATAGCCAGTACGGCGAAGGGTCACCCGCCGCCGAGAACATCCCCATGGAGGCTGCTGCCGCGCCGAACGTGATCACGCGAAGAAAGGGACCACCGCTCAAAGCGACGACCGCGGTTGCGCGGCGTCGCATCCCGAAGAGCACGAGCGGTGCAACCGCGAAGAGCACGCAGCCCATGGCGATGACGGTCTCTGGGCCGGCAATCGAATCAATCGCGATGTGTCGGCTCGGAAGGGTCGAGGGCGCCACGAGCGCGCGCAACGCGACGCCGCCCGCCACCGAAGCAATCTGGGCGAGAATGCGCCGATACGATCCGCCTGCAAGAAGTGGATAGAGGAGCGCTGCCGGCGCAAGCCAGGCGTCCTGGAGCACGAGCCCCGCAGCGAGCGCGCATCGAACCGTCGAGGGCACCTTCCAGAGTCCCGCAATGTCCAGCGCCATCACCGCGACGAGCGCGAGGGACACGAAGTCCTCGCCACCGAGCGGATCGAGGAGGACCCCGAAGGCAAGCGGCGAGCTGGCGAGGATCAATCCGCATAGCATAGCGACGAATCCCATTTGCCGGCGGCGTAGCACTGTTACGACCGGGAAGATTGCGAGCGCGAGCGCTAAGGCCGACCACACCCGCGCCGGAAACCCGTGAATCGATGGGCGGCCGAGGGCAGCCTTCCACAGCCATCCCGTGAGCAAGTGCGGGTCCATCCGCGCCCCGGCGAGCACGGCGAGATGTGCGCCGCCCAGCGGCAGTAGCGTAAGGGCGAACAGAATCGCGATCACCGATGCCAGCAAAAACAATCCGAGCCCAAGGAGGAAGAATAAACGCGTGTGCTTCGGTCGAGCGTTATTCAAGGTCGAGGGTCACTCAAAATAGATGCTCAGAAGCACGAGGCCGTAATGCTCCGTATCGCCGCTCACGCCCGCCTTACTGGGGACGTAGTCGATTCCCGAGTCTAGGCGGACGGCAATCTCGCCCCGCTTCATGCGGAGAACTGCTGGAATCGGGACGCACCTCTCATCGGGCCCCTCGACGAGGTTTGGGAGCGCAATGTGCCCCGGAACGCGGTCAAGGGATATCGAAAGCGACTGTGCCCGCTTGAGAAACGGCCCTTCCTCCGGAACGTACACGTTGATGCAGAGTTTGCTCGCAGGCCCTTCTTTTCGGACGAGTAGGCTCGCATGCGGGGCGATCAGGCAGCAAGTGAGGGAATCGTCGCCGGCGACGTAGATGCCGTCGATTTCGGCTCCCGGTTTCGCCCCGCGCGGCAGCACAGCCTCAGCGGGCACGAACGGTCCGCGCAGTCGGAAATGAGACGGATTGTACGCCGCATCTCTCGGTCCACACCCGGAGAGCGAGACGAGAAGGGAGAGCAGCGCGCCCAACGGCGCTAAAGCGTGTGACGGTATTCCCACGTCAGTATCCGGAGAGCTCCCGGCTGTCGCACAATCCAGACTTGGGAACGGCGTGTCGCCCGACTCCGGCGCCGAACAAAGAAGCTGGAGAAGGCTGCGCACCAACGGTTCCGAGCGGTGAGCCCGCACCTGTTCCCACCGGTCGACGTTCCGATAGCCGAGCACTGAAACCTCTGCGCGTCGGTGGACCGGGTCCCGAGGTGGCGTTCGCGTGCTTCTTTGCCGTTAAGTGTCCGCGCTTTCGCCCAGTGCTAGTCAATTCGAACGCGACGCGATGACGATTTTCATTAAGAGTGAGGCATGCAAGAGCGTCCCGACGAATCTCTACTGCGTCTCCGCAGCGTTGCGGCGCTTAGGACCATCATGATCCTCGTCGCTGGTGCCGCGCTGCCCGTCCACAAAGAAAATAGCCTCGTTCCGGCGCTGATCGAATCGCTTCAGCACCCGCTCTTAACGTACGACCTGGTGGCCCAGGAGATCGGTCTACGATGGACCCTCAACGCATCGACGACCTTTGCCAGCGGCTCGCTCTGTGCACGGTGGCCGCGCATCCGGCCCACGTCGCTGGAGAGGCGGTACGCCGCGAGTGGAGTTCCCAGGAGTTCTTCGAGCGCTTACTCCAGGCCGAATCGTGCGAGCGGCAAGAGCACAGCCGCACCTTCGGCCACCGTTTCGTCCTTTCTGCTGAGAAGTTTGCATAAATCAATCTTCCGAACCGACGCGGCGGCTCCTCGCCACCGGCCTGTAGAGCATTTTACAGGATGTCATCCCTCCTCCGCGCGGAATGAGATACACCGATGAACCCGCCTCCCATCAACCTTCTGAGACTGTCGTTTGCTTCGTATGCCGAATTTCTCAGCTACTTCGTCCGCCATGAAGAGCTACTGAGCCAAATCTGGCTCTGGCACGAGACGGTGGGGGATAGAGAGGGTTCCATACAACTTCCAGGGATTTGCGACATTTGCAGCTGCCAAACGAGTTTCTGCGCTATGCCAGTGCCGACGTCGGATGGTGATCGCTTTTCGCACCGCGTCCGGTGGAAGGCCGAAAGCCGATGCGGATGCGGGATAACAAACATCGATCGGATGGTACTGCGGACATTGTTCGACGGTGAGTTAGGGCGCGTTTACCACGTTGGACACCACTCACGTTTTGCGGCATGGCTAAGAGAACGAAATCTCGACCTTACAACAAGCCAATATGAGAAAGCGCGCAAGCCTGGAGAGATCAGCGGCGACATCAGATATGAAGACTTGACGCAGCTCTCATTTTCCGATGGTGAATTTGACTCCGTGATTTGCATGGAGGTTCTGGAGCACATCCCGGATTACCGACAAGCGCTGAGAGAGGTTGCGCGCGTACTCAAGCCCAAAGGGCGCGCCCTTCTGACCTTTCCGTGGCTTGGGACGACCACTTACTCGCATCTTACAAGAGCCGAGGTTATGCCGGACGGCTCGATCCATCACATTTTGCCCCCGGAGTACCACGGAGATCCGGCAGGGCAGGATGGCATTCTCTCCCTCAGAGCGTTCGGCTGGGAAATTCTCGATGAAATGAAAGGCCTTGGCTTCTCGGAGGTTATGGCTAAGTTCATTTTCGGCCCGTTATATGGGTATATGATATTGCTCGACCCCGTCATCGTCGGTGTACGTTGAAGCTTGCTCGGCTTCGTGGATACTTTCCGCTTGGCGGAGAAAGCTCCCGAAATGGCCAAGAAGTATTCCCGGCCATACCCGCCGGGCTTCCGGCGCAACATCATCGAGTTAGTCCGATCCGGCCGCCCCGCGCTCGAGGTTTCCCACGAGTTCAAGACTGCGCGCCAAACGATCGCGAACTGGCTCAAGCAAGATGATCTCGATACTGGTCGGCGCCGCGATGGTGTGACGACGGCTGAACACGAGGAGGTCACAAAGCTCCGTAAAAGCGTTCGACAGCTCCAGATCTAGCGCGACATCTTGGCAAAAGCCGCGGCCTGGTTCGCACGCGAGACCGATTCGATTCCCACAAATTCTTCGAGTTCGTGAAAACGCACCGAGCCATCCACTCTCAGCGGGTGGGTTGCCCGTAGCCGGTTGTGTACTTCGCTTGCGGTACGCTCCGAGCGGCGATATCGGCTTCCCCGCACCTTCATGCGATTCCCAAAGGCCATCGCAAGCAAATGGCGCTCATCGCAGTTGCCCTCAAGCGCGACGGCGTTAGCTTCCCACGCGGACGACGACGGGTGTTGGGTGGCTGTCAAGGAGGCGCGTACTGCACATCGCCGACTTTTCAGCCGTTCGCACATCAAGGTCGCCAATGGCACGTGCGGTGTTGCCGATCGCTTACGGGGCACATTGCTGTGCTCGGCGGCATCGGGAAGCGCTCCGACGCCGCGGGAAGCCAAAGCGACTCGTCATAGGTCGTGCCACCTCGCGGAATCCGCTTCCTGCCTCCGCTGGTTTCGGCGTCGCGTATCCAGCAATCGCGCTGGCTCCGCCGCGCCAGATGCCACACCACGTGCGTGATGATCACTCGCGCGCGAACCGCCGCGGCGTCATTGCCTGTAGCGGCTGGCGAAAACGCGCCCATGTAACCGGCACTCCGCCAGCCTCGGTTGCGGGAGCGCCGGCTCGAGGCACGAACACCTCACGCCCTTGACCGCTATGCAAAGTCTACGTTTGGTTAAGCGCGGATGGAGCCCCGCGCCCGCGAAGCAACTGTTGTACGACGTTGGCGTCGGCGTACCTGGCGCGCACATTGACCTCTCGTTGCTCGGGGCACTCCTTTGGTCGCGCCGTCGGCGCGTTCCCGCCGTTTCGGCACCCTTCCTCACCGGTGCCAGGGCGCATTCATCGTTAACCGCCGCCATGTCTTCCGTGGCACAGAGCAGTCGTCTGCGACGCAGCTGCCGCTCTACGTTCACCGTCATTAGCCTTGACGCACGCTCCGGTGCCACCCCACGCGGCGTGGATACACCGCGGTGAACAACCCCGCAGGGCCCCTGTTATCCGTACCTTCGGAGAGCGGTATTTCGGCCAGCCAAGTCGGGTCCCGGTTCGGCCGTCCTCCCCGCGCTTACGAGCGCCGTCCGACCGCGGCGCGCGCGTTGTTTCCTACTGGACCAAGTTGCTTGGCCATAGCGCGGCGTATAGCCCTTCGGCTTAGATAACATGCTTCATACAAGTCACACGCTTCGGATAGCCGGCACGGGCTCGTACTGTCCTTCTCGAATCGTCACGAACGACGAACTCGCGTTGTCGGCTCCCACCAACGCCCAATGGGTGGTAGATAACCTTGGGATTCGCGAACGACGCGTCGCGGCGGAGGGCGAGCGCAGTTCCGACCTCGCCACCGAGGCCGGGCTTCGCGCGATCGCGGATGCTGGTATCGGGAGGAACGATGTCGACCTTATTATCGTCGCTACCGCAACCCCCGACCGTAAGGCGCCGTCGACGGCGTGTATCGTGCAAAACAAACTCGGCATCTCGAACAAGAGCCCGGCGTTCGACATCGCAGCGGTCTGCTCCGGATTCCTCTACGGAATGACGGTCGCTAGTCACTTCGTACAGAGTGGGACACATCGGAATGTTTTGCTCATCGGTGCGGACACGTTCTCCAAGATCACGGACTGGTCACGCCGAGATTGCGTCTTCTTTGGCGATGGTGCTGGTGCCGCGTTGCTGCAGCGAACGGACTACGAACGCGCGCTCTTTTCCAGTAGCCTGTATGCAGATGGCTCCGGGCAGGACAATTTCACCGTCTACCCCGGCGACCACACGTTCTCCATGGACGCGCATGCCGTGTATACGCTCGGAACCGTGGTGCTACCGGCTGCGATAGCGGAGGTCACCGCCGCCAATGGGCTTAGCCTGAGCGACGTCGCCGCCATAATTCCGCACCAGCCTTCCATGAGGCTGCTGAGGCGCACGGGCGAAGTGCTTGGCCTTCCATTCGAGCGCATCAAGACCAACATGGAGCGCTACGCGAATACGTCTAGTGGGACGATCCCAATACTCTTAGACGAGGTCAATCGCAATGGCCAGTTAGCGAAGGATGATCTCATCGCGTTCGCTGCCGTTGGCTCCGGGTGGACGTGGGGCGCCGCCCTTTACCGCTGGCACTAGGCTGGCCCTCTGGAGAAAAAGATGAACGCTTCGCGAGCGGGCGTAACGCTGATTACGGGTTCTAACGGCGGGATGGGAAGTAATCTCGTCGGATACCTACTGGAAAGCGGTGATCGCAATATCGTCTGCCACTATCGTGGTTCGGGCGATAGAGTCCGGAAGGTCCTGGAAGCGAACGGGATGGATGTTGAGCGTCACCTGGTGCATGCCGACCTTACCAACGAGGACGAGGTTCGGGCGCTGCACGAGGAGGTTCAGCAGCGATTTGGCTGCGTCTGGGGGATCGTAAACCTCGCGGGTGCTTCGACCAACGCCGTGAGCTGGAAACTGAGCGTCGCCGATTTCCGAAGGGTCCTCGACGCAAATTTGTTGACCACCTTTCTTACTGTACGGGAATTCATCCCCGAGATGCGGGCCGCGGGGAGGGGGAGGATCATCAATATTTCCAGCGTCGTCGCCCACGTCGGGGCATTCGGCGCGTCGCACTACGCAGCAGCGAAATCCGCGGTGCTCGGCCTAACGCGATCGCTTGCGATCGAGCTGGTGAGCAAGAACATCACCGTTAACGCCCTCTCGCTCGGATACTTCGAGTACGGAATGATCAACGACGTTCCTGGGCCGGAGTTGGAGCAGATCCGAAGCAGAATTCCGATGAACCGGCTGGGGAGGGTTAATGAGCTCGGTGGAATGATCCGCTTTCTCCTGAACGAGGACTCGAGCTATGTGACCGGGCAGAGCATCCACATCAACGGCGGCCAGTTTATGTGATGCTGGTGTGCGGGCAGTTCGATGAGACGGCGCAGCTTCCTCAACAACGAGAGCTGTTTCGGTTGTCCTTCCCGGAGAATGTGGGTTCACCTCAGGAAACCGAAGCGCACTATCGGTGGAAATTTCGTGCCTTCCCTTCGTCTCCTCCAGCCTATGAATATGGAGCGGAGGAGGGTGGCGAGCTTGTGGGATATTACGCTGCGCTACCTTACCGCTACAAGTTCTTTGGTGAGATCAAGAAGTGCGGCATGGTATGCGACGTCATGACGCATCCTAAGATGCGAGGGAAAGGCGTCTTTGCTGCGCTCGGAAGGCACGCGACCTGCGCGCTCAAGGACTCAGGACTTGCTTTTACGACCGGCTATCCGATTCGGCCCGAGGTCATTCCGGGCCACCTGAAGGTCGGCTGGCGGATCGTGTTTCGGCTGCCCATATATATCCGGCTGCTGCAGGCAAACAGCCTCCTTAGTTCAAGGGGCTTGCAACTCCTCAAGCCCGTGGCGAATGCCGGCCTGGCCACGGCGGGCGCCTTGTGCCGCGCGCTGGCGCCAAGAACGAGACTGAGGGTCGCGGTCGAGCCCGGTGATGAGCTTTGGATGTCCGAGGCTTATGCAATCTTCCTCGACCGCTGGTTAAGCTCCACGCGTATCGGCTTGGTCAAAGACGCGGCGTTCATGGGCTGGCGCCTGCGGGCACCAGGAACAAACTACAGCGTTATAGTCGCGCGAAACGATGAATCGGAAGTAATTGCGCTTGCCGTTGTACGGCAAACGGTGTTGCGAGGTATATCCTGCCTCGCCATCCTCGACTTTATGGCAATCCCAGGCATGGATGCGGCATTCGGCGTCGTGGTTCCCGCGATGCGCGAGCTCGCCGCGCGGCATGGCGCCGAAGCAATCGTCACAATGATGAGCCGCACATGGGCGCGGCGCTATCAGCTATCCCGAGCAGGATTTTGGAAGTCCCCCGCCTTCTTTTCGCTAATCGTCAAGCCGCTAGAGCCCGAAATCGACGCGCCAGCGACGCTCGACGAAGCAAACTGGCATCTCATGTGGATAGATTCGGACGACCTATAGTCGGATGGCGCCACACAATGTCGACGGCAAGCCACACGTGGTCTTCATTTTCGCGCATCAGGACGACGAGTTCAGCGCCGCTCCGTGGATCGATGAGGAGATCACGGCAGGCCATCGCGTTTCGTGCGCATACCTGACCGACGGGTCGGCGCGGGCCGACGCGAGCGTGCGAGACGCGGAAAGCCTTTCGGCGCTTGCATTACTCGGCGTGCGGCGGGAAGATGTTGCCTTTCTCTCCGACAGGGAAAGGATCCACGATGGTGCGCTAGTCTCCAACCTTGATCGCGCGTCAGCGCTTCTCGGGGGCTGGCTCAATGTGCATGCGCCTAGCGCGGCACGTATATATTCTCTGGCCTGGGAGGGTGGGCACCCCGACCACGACGCCGCGCACCTCGTTGCTCTGGCGGCTGCCGTGGCTCGCGGTCTCGTCGAGGATTCGTGGCAACTGAGCATCTACAACGCCTATCGCTGTCCGAAGCCGCTTTATCGGGTGCTGAAGCAACTGCCATCTTCCCGCCGCCGCCGGATCCGCTCATACTCCGTTCGCGATGCGTGGCGATTTGCAAACTTCTGTTGGCATTATCCGTCGCAGCGAAGGACGTGGATTGGGTTGTTCCCGGAAGCGGCTATGCGTCGGCTTGTAATTCGCCGCGATGTAGTCGTCCAATTTGACGTTGCGCGAGTCCTTGAGCGACCGCATCCCGGGGAGCTGCTGTACGAGCGGATGTTCGGAACGTCATATGAGGAGTTCGAGGAGAAGGCGACAGGGCTGCGGACCGAGATCGTGCGCGCGGCGGCAGTGCAGAGGCGGCACGGATAGCTGATCATATCCGCAGGGGACCTTGGGTGAGCCCTGGAGGAAGAGGAAATCGTTATGTCCGACCGATCGGCGCGTGGCCGCGGGTTGCTGTTGCGGCGACATCGTCCCACAGGGGGAGTTTAAGATGGGATCCACTATGCGCAAGAGGCGCCTCTCTGAGGCGCGGATCGTTCAGATCCTCCGCGAGTTCGATGCCGACGTGCCGGTCCGATGAACTCGCTCGCCGCAACGGCATTCGCGTCAACGCGATCTGGCTTTGGGGATCGAAATACGCCGGCATGAGCGCGAGTGATCTCGCTCCGCTCAAGCAGCTCGAGGCCAAGAACGAGCAAATGCAGCGTGCCATCGCTCGCCAAGCCCTCAGGATCGACGTCACGGAGGGGCTGACGCGAAAAAACTCATGGAGCCTCTTCGGCGAGCCGAAGGCGTGGAGACCTTGCAAAACGCTCGCCTGAGTCAACGAGAAGCTTGCGCAGTCGTACGAGCCCGCCGCCGATCGCCTGGCGAAGCCCCAAGTGCGAAGGCACGCGATGATGCGCCCATCGGCGTCGGCGGGCGACAACAAGGCCGATGTAGAGGGCACTCCGCGAGCTGCGACTGCGGGAGCACGGGCTCGAGACACGAATACTTCACGGACTTGATCGCTTTGCGGAATCTACGTTTGGCTAAGCGCGGATGGGGACCCGTACCAGCGAAGCAGCTGTTGTACTACGCCGGCGTCGGCGTACTCGGTGCGTTGGTTGACTTCTCGCTGCTCGCGATACTGCTCTGGTTGCAATGCCCCCGCATTCCCGCCGTTTCGGCATCCTTCCTCACAAGTGCTGCGGTACAGTTCGTCGTCAACCGACGTCACGTCTTTCGCGCCACCGCGCGGTCGCCTGCGATGCAGCTACCGCTCTATACGCTCGCCGTCATCAGCTGCTGGTTCGCGACGGTCAGCGTCGTCGAGCTCGGTGTGCGCGTCCTTGCTCTGGCGCCACTTCTGGCCAAGCTGGCCAGTATTCCGGTGGTGTTCCCGCTCGGTTTTCTCATGAACCGGTGCGTGGTGTTTCGGGATGCTTTGGGCAGAAGCCCGGCCAGCGGCTCGCGCGGCTTAGACGAAGTATGAGCCGGACGGACCCGCTGGCGCTGACCATGCGTGAGACTGCCTCCAACGCGACGCAGGTCTATTGTGTCGTTCCGGCTTACCGGGCAGCCGGGACGATCCTGGGAGTGGTCGAGCAGAGCCTCGTGCACGCCGACGTTGTCGTCGTGGTCGACGACGGCTGTCCCGAGCGCTCCGGCGAGATCGTGCGCGAGCGGTATCGCGAAAACGCCCGCGTCAAGGTCGTGCGGCGCGAGCGTAACGGAGGCGTGGGCGCGGCGATGAAGTCTGGCCTCGCATACGCGCTTGAGCGCGGAGCGGACGTCGTCGTGAAATTGGACGCTGACGGGCAGATGGATCCCGCGTTCATTCCGATCATCCGCCGCGTATTTCTCGACCAGCCTTCCTTGGTTTGCGTCAAGGGGAATCGCTTCTTTGATTCGGCTGTGCTGCGGCTCATGCCGAAACGGCGGCTCTTCGGAAACGCCGTGCTTTCGCTACTGGCGAAATTCGCCTCGGGCTATTGGAACCTAATCGACCCCACGAATGGCTACCTGGCTTTCAACGCCCCGCTGCTGCGTATGCTCCCGTGGCAGGCGTTCGCTGATTCCTATTTTTTCGAGATCTCGGTGCTGTGCGAACTAGGGCTCAAGCGGCTCCCGATCTTGGAGCTCGAGATGCCGACGATCTATAACTCGGCGCCGAGCTCGCTCGCCATCCCGCGCGTGATCGGCGAGTTTCCCTTCCGTTTGATGAAGCTTACGATTCGCAGAATCGTCGTTCAATACTTCGTCCTTGACGTTAACCTCGGTACGATCTATCTGGTGACTGGGCTCCTACTTCTGCTCTTCGGCGGCTTCTTTGGGGCCTACGAATGGGTCGTGAGCATCGTCACGCGTGTCCCGCGGGCCACTGGAACCGTCATGCTGGCGGTGTTGCCGTTCCTTATGGGATTCCAGCTGATCCTGAACATGCTCATGTACGATGTGCAGTTTGCACAGAAAACTTATCACGAATTGCTCATGAACGTGCGAGACCGGCTCTCGCTAAGCTAGGCAACTCTTGTATAAGCGCAAGGTGCTATGATTATGGTGTGAGGTGGGCCGTGGAAGTCTGGGGCTGCAAGCCCGTAAATCAGTTTCTGGTCGCCTCACGCTGTTGTTCCATCATTCCGAACAGTTGCCAGGGCCACGAGCCCGTATCTACAAGATTGGAGTTGGAAGGTTGAACGTATGCATCTTTGTGGGCATCGACGTTGCAAAGGATCGGATCGACGTCTGCCTACAACCGGGATAACTCCACCAGACCCTTCCAAACGCGAGAAAGGGGTTCGACGAGCTGCCCTCTTTGCGCATTGAGCGCCGATCTTCCGACGTGCGAAGCGCGCGATAGCAAGGGCCTCTACAAACGTGCGCGCGCGCCCGCTAATCTGCCGCCGCAGGCGTTCCTCAAGAGGTGGAGCGCAACGACAGCGTAGATACCTAGGCGGTGGTTTCGACCGGGCGGTATCGTGCGTTTTCTGCGGCGCAAATTGCGGCGGTCGTTTTGGCTGCGGTCCTCATCGATATCGGGTACCAGGCGACGCTATCGCAGCCGGCCGCGCATCCGGCCTTGGCGTGGATCAGCCTTGCGTCGTACGCCCTCGGCTTTATCACCCTGGCCGCGGCCGCACGCCGTCGCCGCCGGCTGGACGGATTGGTTGCAGGCGGCTTCGTGCTTGCCTTCGCGCTCCAGATCGCGATACGCGTGATCGCCCAGTCCCCCGCAGATCAGTACGGAACCGATGCGCTCGCGTTCAATCACTACTCCGCCCAGGTGTTGCTCGAAGGGCGCGATCCGTACACGGCGAGCATGGAGCCCGCGTACCGCGAGTTTGACGTTCCGGCGACCGTGTACACGACGACGGTCGAGAACGGGCTCGTGCTCTCGCAGTCGTATCCCGCGCTGAGTTTTTTGTTCTACGTTCCCTTCGTCTTGCTGCATCTGCGCAGCATGCTCTTTGTCGAGTTGGGATTCGCGGCCGTCGCCATGCTGCTCGTCGCGTTTATCGCGCGACGCGGCTACAAGGCTCTGGCCGTTCTCGTCTTCTTCGCGAGCGCGGAGTACGTCAGCTTTGCCTTCGGATCGGTGACCGACGTCGCGTGGCTTCCGTTCATGATTCTCGTCGCGGCGTTCTGGAACTCGGAGTCGGTCATCGCGCCGATCGCCTTGGGCCTCGCCTGCGCGACGAAGCAGAATCCGTGGTTCGTCGTTCCCTTTGCGCTCGTTCATTGGGCCTACATCCGCGACCGCGTGCCCGTTGTGCGTAACGCCGCGCTCGCGCTGCTCGCCTTCCTCGCACCGAATCTGCCGTTCATTCTCTGGAACCCGGGCGCGTGGTTGCGCGGGGTGCTCTTCCCCATGCTCTCCGGCGCGATCCCGAACGGCAGCGGTATCGTACAGCTCGTAACCTCGAACGCCTTGCCGTTTCCGGTGGCGTGGCTCTCCTGGATCTGGCCGGCCGTCTTTCTCGCCGGCGTTGCGATCTACGCGTTGCGCTATCGTGGGACGGGCTGGATGCCCTTCGTCTGGCCGGCGGTTGCGCTCTTCTTTAGTCCGCGCTCGCTGCAGAACTACTTTGCCTACTGGCCGATCGTGTTCGTCGCATATCTCGTTTCGGGCAACGGCTACGGTGCCGAGGCCGGCGTGCGCGGTGCTCCCGTTCCGGTGCGCCGGGCACTCGCCGTTGCGGCGCTCTGCGCGTGCGTGCTCGTCGCTGCGGCCCTGGCGACGCCGGCGATCTTCCGCCCGCTACGCGGCATGCAGATCGCGCGCGTGCGATTCGATGCAGCGACCGGGCTCGTTCGCGCGCTGAGCCTGAGCGTCGAACGCCCCGCGGGCGAGGTGCGCGGATATCGCTTTGCCGTGGATACGTCGCAGAACGGCTCGGTATTCTGGAACGTGGCGCGCGTCACACGTGCCGGTCGCGGCAGTGCGACCGTCGAGCTGCGCGCCCCGGGCGTTCCCGCTGAGGTGCCCGTTTCAGAAGACCACGGCATTCAGGTTGCGGCCTACGCGGCGAGCGGCGACGTGGTCGCGTACACGCCGTCGTGGATGCCCGCAAAGGCTGCGATTGCGTCGATGTCGGCGCTGCACATGGTCTGCGCCCAAAGCCGGTTCTCCGCTCTTCCCGTTGCGGTACCCGTTGCGTGGAAGTATGCCGGCGGCGATTTCGCTGCCGGTACCGTCGCGTGCGCTGCGCGCGGGATGCGCGACGGCATCCTGCGCTTTCGCGTGCTTCGGCCGCACGGCGACGCGTGGGCGACGGCGGCGGTCTCGCAGCTCGTCGCTCCGGGGAGCCGAACGGTTTCGTTCTGGTTGAAGCCCGGTGCGGATTCGTCGGCCGGCCCCTTGCCCACGCATCTGTTCGGCGTCTCGATCGTCGACGGGCTCGACCGGCAGTTCTACGTCGTGATCGACTCCGCGCTCCACGCGCCGGAGTTTCTGAGCTCCGGCAGTTTCCGGTACTACGTCGTTCCCGGAAGAATCGGGCATTGGAATCACGTTCGCGTCGACGCGCGAGACCTGCGCGGATTCTACGCCGCGCCGTACACGCCGGTCATCTTCGCGGTGATGGATGCGATCCACGCGCGCGATGCGCAGCGCGCGACCGACGACGAGTTCGGCGGTTTTGGAGCGCGGCCGTGAAAGTCATCGCAGCGGTGCTGCTGCTCTTCGGCCTCACGTATTTCGTCGGCCTCTTGCGGCATCTTCCGCCGGAGTCGCTCGAGGATTTCTCGGCCCTGTATTGCGGGAGCCGCCTCGCGGCGGCGCATACGAGTCCGTACGACGCGCGGCGCCTCGGTGCGTGCGAGCGCACCGTCGCGCCGTGGCGCAGCGCAGCGAGCACCATGCCCGCGCCCTATCCGCCCTATGCGCTCATGCTGATCTCTCCGCTGTGCATTCTCCCGTTCAACGTCGCCGGAGTACTTTGGCTGCTCGGCATCGTTGCGTCGATCGCGCTCTCGTGCGTGCTGATCGCGCGCGTTGCCGGCGCGCCGCTCGTCGTCGCGGTTGCGGCCTTCGCGTGCGCGATGCTCTTTCCGTCGATGATCGCAACGTCGATCGAGGCGTATCCGGTGTTGTTCCTCGTGCTCGCGGCGTACTGCCTCAAGCAGGAACGCTGGACGTACGCCGCGATCGCGCTCGGCGCGAGCATGATCAAACCGAATCTCGCCTTGCCGGCGTGCGTGGCCGCGTTTGCGTTTCTTCCGCTGGTGCGCTGGCGCTTGTTGGCGGTGGGCGCCGCGCTCTTCGTGGCGCAATCGTTCTTTGCCGGGCCGCGGCTCTTTTTCGCGTACTTTCCGTATCTGCGCGCGTATACGGCCTTCGATCCCTACAATGCGTGGCAATATAGCCTCGTCTATCTCCTGCACATGGCCGGTCTCTCGCAGGCGTTTGCCGTGCGTGCGGGCTGGGTGCAATACGCGTTGCTCTGCGTGGCGGGAGCGATCGCGGGTGCGCTGCTCGCGCGCCGTTTTAGCGACGGCGCGTGGATCGTGCTTACGCCGCTTGCGTTTGCGGTCGTCGGCGGCATCTACAGCCGCCAGCAGGAGCTCGCGGCCGCGATTCCGTTCGCTCTCGCCTTAGCCTATCGCGCGCAATCGCAGCTCGCGCGTTTGGCCGTGGTGCTCCTTGCCACGCCCTGGTCGGCGGTCTACGGCGACGCCGCGTATCCGCCGTTTGCGATGCTGACGACCGGGACGCTCGTCCACGAGATGTGGAGGCCTCCGCGCATCGTTACCGTCCTCGCCGCGTTCGTCGCCGTCGCCGTGCTGCTCGCCTTTCCGAACGGATCGGTCTCGTCGAACTCGCTGTGGTTCCTGAGGCATTTGCCCGGATGGCTCGGGCTCGTCGCGCTCGTTGTTGCTTGCGTTGCCGTGCTCGTGGAGGGGAAGGGCGCCGAACTGCCGCAGGCGTCGGTGTGATACGAGCGGCTTGCGTCTTGCTGGCAGTCGCGTTCTCCGTTGGCCTCACGTCGTGTGGCGGAGGCGGCGGAGGCGGCGGCGGTGGCATCGTGCCGCCCGCACCGCGCGCGACGGCGACCCCGGCAAGCGTGGATTGGAACACGTTCGCCGACGGAGTATCGCGCGAAGGCTACAATCCGTCGGAACGTACGCTCGGCGGGAGCAACGTCGCGGCGCTGCACGTTGCGTGGACCCGCGATCTCGGTGCTGCAATCGACGCGCAGCCGCTCTTCGCCGCGAACCTCACGGTCAACGGCTCCTCGCGCGACGTGCTCTACGTCGGGACGGAGGGTGGAACGTTCTACGCGCTGGACGCCTCGACGGGCGCGACGCTATGGCAGGCCGCGCTTGGATCGGTCACCGGCATCTGCGAATCGGATCTGCCCGGCGGCGTCTACGGCATCACGGGCACGGCCACGTTCGACCGGACGGCGAGCCGCGTCTACGTCGCCGACGGGCTCGACAGGCTCCACGCGTTTGACATGGCGACCGGCCAAGAGGCGGCGGGCTGGCCGGTAACGATCTCGGCGCAGACGTCGCAAGAGCACGTCTACAGCGCGCTCGCGTACAACCCGGCCAACCATCTCCTGTACGCGCAGACCGCGGGCTACTGCGATATCGCGCCGTACCAAGCGCGCCTCGTCGCCGTCGACACGCAGAGCGCGAGCGTCGTCGCGACGTTTCTGCCGGCGGGAACGGAGAACGGCGGAGGGCTTTGGGGCATGGGCGGCCCGTCGATCGACGCGACAACGGGCGATCTCTTCATCGGGACCGGGAACACGATCGGCGCGACCGCGCACGACGCGTACGCAGAGCAGGTCGTGCGATTGACGCCGATGCTCTCGGTCGAAGCGGCGAACTACCCTGGTCTCGTCAACGGCACGCGCGATTACGATTTTGGGTCGACGCCGATGCTCTACCAGATGCCGGCGTGCGCCCCGCAGTTCACCGCGCAGAACAAGGACGGCAGCCTCTACGTGTACGGGCAAGGTACGATCCCGTCTGGGCCGATGCAGAACCTGGAGATGGCCGACGACTCCGAGGACGGCCAGTTCATCGGCGTTGCGGCGTTTTCGCCCGCGACCAACGAAGTCTACGTCGGCGATCCGGCCGGATACGGTGGATTTTCGAACGGGCTCGTCGCGCTGAGAGAGCAGGCGGGATGTACGCTTGCGCTCGCGTGGCAGACGACCGAAGGGTCCGTGCCGCCCGAAGGTGACAACATTGCTGCGACGGTTGCAAACGGCGTGGTCTATTCGGTGAACGGCATTGGCGGCGCCGTCTTTGCGAACAACGCGCAGACGGGTGCGGCGCTCTGGAATAGCGGCGCCGCCATCGGCGGGCCGGTCTTCGCGCCGCCGACCGTGGATTCGGCGCGCGTCTACGTCGGCTCGTGGAACCACACGCTCTACGCGTTCGGACTGCCCTAAGTCAAGGCGGCTTCGTCGTGAATGTTGAAGGTGTGAGGCCGGATGGTTGTTCCAAAGAATCGTAAGCTGATTTCTCCGGGAGAGACGGCGAGTGAATCTTAGGGTCGACCAAGCATCGGTGGACCGGTGTCGCGTCTTTGCGCGCGAGATCGTTGCACCGGTCGAGCAGTACATCGCCGCGCACTCGACGCGCTCGGTCGAGCGTGCCGTGCTGCGCCTGCTCGGCGTCGACGGCGTCAACGCCGACGACGCGCCGCTGCCCAACGTCCTCGTCGACGCGCTCGCGCAGTTCGATCTGCAGAGCGGCGCCGCGCTCGCCTTCGGCAAGGCGCTCGCGCAGACGCACCTCGAGCCGGGCGATCTCGCGCGCGCGCTCGGGGGCGGAACGGTGACGTTTGCATCGAGCGCCGGCGTCTCAGATGCGGCGGCGCGAGATGCCGTGCGCGAACATGTCGAAAAGGCGCTCGCGCAGATTCGCGCGCGCCGCTGCGAGCGCGAAGAGCGCCTCGCACGCCTCCCGCAGCTCCCGCCGCCGCTCCTGTACGTTATCGTTGCGAGCGGCAACATCTACGAAGACCGCACGGCGGCCGTCGCCGCGGCGGAGGCCGGCGCGCAGATCATCGCGGTCATTCGCTCGACCGGTCAGTCGCTGCTCGATTACGTTCCCTACGGCCCGACGACCGAAGGCTTCGGCGGCACGTATGCCACGCAGGCGAACTTTCGCATCGTGCGCGACGCGCTCGACGAGGTCTCCGAAAAGCTCGGGCGCTACGTCATGCTCACGAACTACGCGAGCGGCCTGTGCATGCCGGAGATTGCGGCGATGGCGGCGGTCGAGCGGCTCGACGTGCTGCTCAACGATTCGATGTACGGCATTCTCTTTCGCGACATCAACATGCGCCGCACGTTCGTGGACCAGCACTTCAGCCGCGCGCTCAACGCCTATTCGGGAATCATCATCAACACCGGCGAGGACAACTACCTCACGACGGCGGACGCGGTGGAGCAGGCGCCGGCCGTGCTCGCCTCACAGTTCATCAACGAAGCCTTCGCCCACGGCGCGGGGTTGCCCGACGAGCAGATTGGCCTGGGCGACGCGTACGAGATCGATCCCGATCTTCCCGACGGCTTTCTCTACCAGCTCGCGCAGGCGCAGCTCGCGCGCCAAGTCTTCCCGAACGCCCCGCTGAAGTACATGCCGCCGACCAAACACATGACCGGCGACATCTTCAAGGGGCATCTCATCGACGCGATGTTCAATCTCACGTCGGTCGCGACCGGGCAGACGATTCATCTCTGCGGCATGCTGACCGAGGCGATCCACACGCCGTTTCTCTCCGATCGCATGCTCTCGCTCGAGAACGCGCGCTACGTGATGAATACCGCGCGGCACCTCGGCGACGAGATCGAGATCAAACCGGGTGGTATCGTCGAGAGCCGCGCCGCGCACGTGCTGCGCGAATGCGAAACGTTGCTCGAGCGCGTTGCGGAGATGGGCCTCACCGCGGCGATCGAAGCGGCGGTCTTCGCGGACGTGTCGCGCTCGCCCGAAGGCGGACGCGGATTGGAGGGCGTCTTCGAACGCGGCGACGGGTACTGGAACCCGTTCGAGGAGTCGCTGCAAAAATAGGAGGCGCGCCGTAACGGCGCGCCTCCGGGTGCTCGTTCGCTGCGATCGCCGCTTAGTGTGCGCCGACCACGACGATTGCGTCGCAGGCCATGTGCCCCGGCGCGGGAAGCGGGCAGAGCCGCCGCTGCGGCAAGCCCTTGGGCGTCATGACCGCTCGCACGGCTGCGAGCATTGGCCGGTGCGCGAGCAGCGACTTCATTCCGCCCGTGCCGTCCGGCGTTCCCATTCCGGTGGGCCCGTCGTAGCCGACGCCGGCGGTGCAGACGTAGGCTTGACCGACAGGGCAGCTCACCGGCCCGCTCGGATCGCCGGTCACGTTGTCGCCCGACGTGACGTCGTTGAGGTGTCCGGGATTGAGGTACGGATACGAGCCGTTGTCGATGGTCGCGCCGTTGCCCGCTAACGCGTACATCCCCGCGACGATCGGCGTCGCTTCGCTCGTTCCGCCGACTTCGCCCCAGCCGCCGGAGTTGTAGGTGTCGTAGACGGCAACGCCCGTCTGCGGATCGCCGTTTGCCGCAACGTCGTTGTAGACGCGCGTCGTGCATCCGGTATCGTGTTGCCACGCCGGCTTCGCCTCGTAGATGCTGCAGCCGCTGCCGGTCGCACCAGCGCCGACCGCAAACTCGTTCCACACGGTTTCCGTCCAGCCACGCGTGTTCGCGGCCGGGTTGAGGCTCGTGCCGCCGACCGCGGTCACGTACGGCGACGCCGCCGGGTATTGCGGGGCAGCGTGCCCCTCGTTGTTGCTGTAACCGTTGTCACCGGAGGCTGCGGTGATCGGGACGCCGGGGTGATTGAAGTAGTTCGTGTCGTCGGTCGTTTCGCCGGCGTACTCATCGCCGCTCCAGCTATTGCTGATCTCCGTTGCGCCCAGCGTCACCGCCTCGTTCTCCGCAGTATACAGGTCGGTGTTGCCGCTCGAGTTCGCTTCGACGAGAATGATGTGGCAGTTCGGGCAGACGGCCGAGACCATGTCGAGATCGAGCGACTCTTCGCCCGCCCATCCGGTATCCGCGGTGGGGTAGGTCGTGCTTCCGTTCTGCGCGACTTTCTTGAAGCAACCGTTTGCCGTCGTGCAGGCCGAGAGGCCGAACGTCGTGCGATAGACTCCCAGATCCGCCTCGGCATTGGGATCGTCGTAGGCATCGACGACGGCAATCGTCTGGCCCGTGCCCGCAGTGATGTCGAGGTTGTAGGCATTCTGCAGCATGCACGGATAGTAGCCCTGGATCACGTTGGCGCCGTACGTGATCGGGCTGCACGACGCGCCGGTGGTCACGTTGAAGGTTCCAGGGGTTGCGCCGGTGGCCGTCGCCGTAATCGTCGCGCCCTTGAACGCTCCCGATCCGTTGTATGCGAGCGTCACGGTCTGCGACGAGTTGGTGAGCGTCGCCGTCGAGAGCGTCGTCGATCCCGTCGTATCGGAATCGGCTAGCGCGATCGCTTCAGGGTACGTCCCAGTGAGCGTAACGCCGCTCACGTTCAATGGGGAGACCGTGACGTTGAGCGACGTCGGCGTGCCGAGCGTAATCGTGCCGGTCACGCGCACCATGATGCTCACGATATTTTTGGGCATCGGAACGGTCGGCGTGGTTGCGGATCCGCTGCCGCCAGTGCATGCGGAGATGGCAAAGGGCACCGCAAGAAGCATCGCGATCGTGGCGCTGCGAACGCCGAACGTCCTCGCTCGTGGATGAAACATGGGCTCTCCTCTAAGATACGGGGCGATGGCAGTCGCGGTCTTCGCGGTGGAGCCCGTACTTCACTGCTGTGACAGGGATCTGTCCGTCACGTACCGCGTTCCTCGCGCGCGAGCGTGAGGTAGCAGAGGAGCAAGCCGAAGAGCCCGCCGTAGAAGATCGTCCCGATTGCGAAGAGCGGGTCCCACCACGTTCCCCCCATGAAGCCGACGACCCACGCGAGGAAGGCGGCTTGATAGATTGCCGGAACGGCGAACGCAAAGCAGAGATACGCGCCGCGATGCGATGCGATTGCGGGTTGCTTCACGAGGAAGAGGTCGCCGACGGCGCCTGCGAAGGCGCTCGCGACGATGACCCCGAGCGCCTCGCTCCACGAGATGCCGAAGGCCACCGCGATCAAACAGTTTCCGAGGACGAGAAGCGTGCTGAGCGCGCCCGGGCGCAGCTTGAAGCTGCGCACGAGATAGAGCACGACGCCCATCGTGAAGATGCTCTGCAGGATCACCGCGACGAGCCCGGCTCCCTGCGCGTAGAAATGCAGCGTCGAGAGCGTGAAGGCGTTGGTCGTGAGCTCGTGCGGAACGACGATGTCGAACGCGCGCTCGGGGTCGCTGCGAAAGAGCGGGTTCGTGCCCATGTGCAGCAGCTCCAAAATCGTGGCTGCCGAAACGAGCATCGGCATCTGCTCGCGCAACCGGAACGGCCGCGGCGTCGCCGCGAGCGCGGCGCGCAGCGGTCCCGCGGCGATCAGCAGCAGCGCCACGGCGAGCAGCTGATGCGTGGGGCTGAGCAGCGCGTCGAAGCCAGCCTCGAAACCGAAGACGAGGTGATTGCTCATGTCCAAGGCGCCGGCGATGAAGAACAAGAAGATGCCCGCAACCGAGAGCGCGTACCCGCGCGGCAACGCCGTACCGGCGCGCCGGCAGCGTAGCGCCTCGGATCCTGCAATCGCACAGAGGAGCACGAGTCCTGAGTAGAATAGCGCGTGCTGCCACGTGAAGAACGTGTCCACGTCGTGACGCACGTGTCCGCCGATATCCACGAAGAGGCCGGCGACGGTCGCGTAGCTCGCAGCGGCCATCGCCCAGTTGAAGCGCACCTTCGTCTACTACTTACGCTCGTGACGGCGGCCCTGCTCGCGTGCGGGTCCGCGCGCGCCGCGACCGTTCCGCGGCCGGTCGTCGCGCATCCAGGCGATCCGCCGCGCATTCTCTTTGCGCACTTCTCCGCGACGGCGATTCGCATGGGAAGTTGGTGGTCGGGCCGCGTGGTGACGACGACGAACGTTGCGAGCCTCGAGTTTCGCGCGCCGTCGTTCTCGTTCGTCTTGCACCGCACGGCGTACGGAGAGTTTTCGTTCGACACGCACGTGCTCGTCGTGCCGTCGATCTACCGGCGCGCGTTCGTCGGAGCGCTCGTGGCGCGCACGGCGAGCGGCGCGAGCGTACGCGAAACGTTCCACCTCGCGTTCGTATGAGTACCGACTGATGCCTGATGTGATTCGGCCGTACGGCGACACGCGCGACGATGGGAAGGTGCAGCTCTCCTTCACGTTGCCGATCGAATGGGACGAGCGCGCCGACGAGGCCGCGCGGCGTCTGGCCGTCGCGATGGGATTTCGCGACGTGCACGTCGCAGAGGGCCGCCCCGCCGCCGCCGGCTTCTCGTTCTTCATTATGTATGCGTCCAGCCCGCACGCGGTCGACCTGGACGCGATCGCCCCATCGGCGGTCCAGGCGCCGGCGATGTCCATGGAGGAGGTCGACCGCTTCGTGCGCGAGCGCGTCGGTCGCAGGATCGCCGTTGCCGGCGCGTGCATCGGCACCGACGCGCACACCGTCGGGATCGACGCGATCCTCAACATGAAAGGCTACAAAGGCGATTACGGGCTCGAACGCTACGCGTCGTTCGAGGTCTTCAATCTGGGCAGCCAAGTCCCGGTCGAATCGCTGATGCGCTTCGCGAAGGAACGCGCGATCGACGCGCTGCTCGTTTCGCAGGTCGTCACGCAGAAGCAGAGCGACGTGAAGAACTTCACCGCGCTCTCTGAGTTGCTCGAAGCCGAGGGCATTCGCGACCGCGTGCTGCTCATCTGCGGCGGCCCGCGCGTGACGAACTTGCTCGCCGCCGAGCTCGGCTACGATGCCGGCTTCTGACGCTGGACCTTGCCGAGCGAGGTCGCGTCCTTCATCGCGCAACGCATGGCGGAACGGAGTGGAAGGATACCACATGGATAAGACCGCGCTGATTACGGGAATCACGGGGCAGGACGGCTCGTACCTCGCGGAACTCCTGCTCGAAAAAGGCTATCGCGTCGTCGGGATGACGCGGCGCACGAGCACCGACGTGCACGAGCGCATTCGCCATCTCATGGGCGAGATCGAGTTCGTTTCCGGCGACTTGCTCGATCAAGCGTCGATCACCGCGATCGTCGAGCGCGTCAGGCCGAACGAAATCTACAACCTTGCGGCGCAATCGTTCGTGCCAACCTCGTGGGACCAGCCCGTGCTGACGGGTGAGTTCACGGCGCTCGGCGTCACGCGCGTGCTCGAAGCCGTGCGCGCGGTCGATCCGGGCATTCGCTTCTACCAGGCGTCGAGCTCGGAGATGTTCGGCAAAGTGCACGAGTCGCCCCAGCGCGAGACGACGCCGTTCTATCCGCGCAGTCCGTACGGCGTTGCAAAGGTCTACGGCCATTGGATCGCGGTGAACTACCGCGAGTCGTTCGATATCTTTGCCTGCAGCGGAATACTTTTCAACCACGAGTCGGCTCGACGGGGGAAGGAGTTTGTCACGCGCAAGATCACCGACGGCGTCGCGCGCATCAAGCTCGGGCTTGCAAAGGAGCTGCGCCTGGGCAACCTCGACGCGCAGCGCGATTGGGGCTTCGCGGGCGACTACGTGCGCGCGATGTGGTTGATGCTGCAGCAGGGCAAGCCCGACGACTACGTGATCGCGACGGGCCGCACGCACCCCGTGCGCGATTTCGTCGCGGCGGCCTTCGCGGCTGCCGATCTGCGCGACTACGAACGCTATATCGTTATCGATCCGGCGTTCGTGCGCCCCGCCGAAGTGGATCTGCTCGTCGGTGACGCAACGAAGGCGAAGCGCGAGTTGGGATGGGAACCGACGGTCGCTTTCGAGACGCTCGTGGAAATGATGGTACGCGCAGACCTCGATCGCGTCGCCAGCGAGTCCCGGTAGTCATCCTTCGACAAGCTCAGGATGACAAAGACTGGATCACGATGACGACGAGTGGATCCCGATGATAACGAGTGGATCAGGATGACGACGGCGGGATCACGATGACAACGGCGGGATCAGGATGACAAAGGCTAGCGCGCGGAGGGCTTTGGTAACCGGGGCGAGCGGTTTCGTCGGCCCGCATCTTCTTGCCGCGTTGGCCGAAGACGGGTGGGAGGGCGTTGCATGCGACGCGGATCTCGGCGACGCCGCGGCGTTGCGCGACGCGATCGACGTCGCCGAGCCGGACGTCGTCTTTCATCTTGCGGCGCAGAGCTTCGTTCCGGAGTCGACGCGCGACCCCGAGCAAACGTATGCGGTGAACGTGCTCGGCTCCGCGCGGCTCTTCGCCGCGATACGCGCGCACGCAACGGGTGCGAAGCGCATGCAGCGCCTGCTCTTCGCGAGCTCGGCCGAGGTTTACGGTTCGCGCGAGCCCGCCGAGCTGCCGCTGCGCGAATCGCTGGCGCCCGAGCCACGCAATCCGTACGCGGCGAGCAAGGCCTCGGCCGAGGCGATCGTGCTCGGTGAGATGCACGCCTTCGGCGGCGACGTCGTGATCGCGCGCGCTTTCAACCACATCGGCCCGGGGCAGAGCGAGCGTTTTGCGGTTGCCTCGTTCGCGCTCGGGCTCGCGAAGATCGCGGCGGGTGGCGAGAAGGTGCTCTGCGTCGGAAATCTCGACGCCGAGCGCGACGTGCTCGACGTCCGCGACGTCGTACGCGCGTACGTCGCGCGCGCGCAGCGCGGCGAGCGCGGCGAGATCTACAACGTCTGCAGCGGCAAAGCCGTCGCAATGCGGGACCTGCTGCGCGAGCTGATCGCGGTCGCGCACGTTCCCGTCGAGGTGCGCACCGACCCGCAGCGCATGCGTCCCGCCGACGTCGCCATCACCGTGGGCTCGAACGAGAAGCTCGTCGCGCGCACCGGCTGGTCGCCGCAGATCGCGCTGCACGCGTCGTTGCGGGACATCTACGCCGACGCGCGTAACAGGGTAGCGCTGTGACGGATCCGCTCGCCGACGAACTCCAAGCCCTGGTCTTCGCAAACCGCGGTCTCTTGCTTGCGGCGCCCGCCGCGCTGCTCGCCGCGTTCGGAAAACCGAGCGCCTTCAGCATTGCGGTCGGCCTCCCGGCGGCCGCCGCCGGCGAGCTGCTGCGCTGCTGGGCGGTCGGGTATTCCGGCGAGACGACGCGCGACGATCGCGTCACGGCAGCCAAGCTCGTCACCTCCGGGCCGTACGCGTACGTGCGCAACCCGCTCTACCTCGGGAACTTCATCACCGCGCTCGGCTTCACGGTCGCGTTCACCGGAAAGAACTCGATGCTCGGGCGCTGCGCGCTCGCGCTCGGCGCGCTCGGGACGATGGCGGGCCTCTACGCCGCAATCGTGCCGCACGAAGAGCGCTATCTCCGCGAGCGCTTCGGCGACGAGTTCGATCGCTATTGCGAACGCGTACCGCGCATTCTGCCGCACGTCGAGCCGGCGCCGGACGGCGCGCAAACGTGGGACCCGAGCGTCATCGCGAACGCCGAGAGCAAGACCTTCGTCACCTTCGGCGCGATGCTCGCGCTGCTCGCGCTGAAATCGATCTCGGCATGAGTTCCACCGTCGTTCTTGGCATCGCGCGCACGCCGTTCGGAAAACTCGGCGGCGCGCTTGCGTCGCTTCCCGCCACGACGCTCGGTGCGGCGGCGCTCGTCCACGCCATCGATCGCGCTGCGGTCGATCCATCCGACGTCGAGCATGTGATCTTCGGGCAGGTGTTGCAGGCGGGCGCCGGCCAGAATCCCGCCCGGCAAGTGCTCTTCAAAGCGGGATTGGCCAAGAGCGTCACCGCGGAGACCGTCAACAAAGTCTGCGCCTCGGGCATGCTTGCGGTTGCGAGCGCGATGCGCGCCATCAACGCGGGAGCGGTGCGCGTCGTCGGCGCCGGGGGCATGGAGTCGATGTCGAACGCGCCGTACCTGCTGCGCGACGCGCGTTTTGGCTATCGCTTCGGCGACGGAGCGCTCGTCGACGCGATGATCTACGACGGTCTATGGGACCAGTACTTCCCGATGACGATGTCGTCCCAGGGAGCGATCGTTGCAAACGAGCTACAGCTCTCGCGCGAAGAGCAGGATCGCTTTGCATACGAGAGCCATCGTCGCGCGCACGCCGCGCACGAAGCCGGACACTTCGCCGGAGAGATCGTACCGTTGCGCGTCGCGAGCAAAGCGAAAGACAGAATCGTCGTCGAGCACTTGCCACGGCGCGGTGAGTTGCGCGTGCCGGTCGAAGTCAGCGGCCGCGGCGGCGTATGGGATCACACGCCGTCGGAGCGCTTCACGCTCGACTACGAGCGCTACGCGCCGTTCACGACGGGCGAGCTGCCGCATACGGTCGTCGAGCGCGACGAAGCGGTGCGCGGCGACGCGAGCCTCGAAGCGCTCGCGAAGCTCAAGCCGCTCGACCGCGACGGAACGATCACCGCCGGCAACGCGCCGGGCGTCAACGACGGTGCGGCGGCGCTCGTTCTCGCCGACGCGCGTTTCGCGAAAGAGCGCGGTCACGAGGCGCTCGCGACGATCGTCGATCACGCCGGCGTTGCGTGGGACTCGCCGTACCTCGCGCTGACGCCGGCGATGGCCGCGCAGAAGCTCATGGAGAAGAACGGAGTGAACCCGCGCGACGTGCACGTGTGGGAGATCAACGAAGCGTTCTCCGCCGTCGCGATCACGTCGGCGCGCAATCTCGGCCTGGACGTCGAACGCGTTAACGCGTACGGCGGCGCGGTTGCGATGGGCCATCCGATCGGTGCCTCCGGCGCGCGTTTGGCGGCGACGGTCGTGAACCAACTGCGCAAGCGCGGCGGCGGCCTCGGCATCGCCGCAATCTGCTCCGGCGGCGGACAAGGCGACGCGCTGCTGATCCGCGTCGACTGAACGCTCGGGGAGCCGCCATATGGACTGGTTGATAATCAACCACTATCTGGCGTATTATCAGATCGATGGCGACGGCTCTCTGGCCTCGATATCTCGCTCCGATCGTGCGGGTAGGCATGAAGGAGAGTCGCGTCGTGGCGATCCTCGGCGCTCGCCAGGTGGGGAAGTCGACCATGGCCCGCGAGCTTGGCGGGGCCGTATATAGCCTGGACGATCCTGCGACCTTCGAAGCGGCGCAAGCCGACCCGGTCGAGTTCGTCGAGCGGCTCCCGCGGGGAGCCGTGATCGACGAGGTGCAGCTGGTGCCTCAGCTCTTTCCCGCAATCAAACTAGCCGTCGATCGGGATCCGACGCCCGGGAAACTTCTCCTGACGGGATCGGCGAACGTTTTAACGCTGCCGCGAATTTCCGAATCGCTCGCAGGCAGGATACAGCTTTACGAACTCATGCCGCTCGCGCGCGCGGAGGTCGAAGGCCGTGACCGCAACGTCGTGGACATGCTTTTTGGCTTTCGGGACACTTGGAGCAGGGGCGGCTTTCCTCGGGCCGATCCCCTGCCGTGGATCGTACGCGGCGGATTTCCCGAGGCGCTGCGCCGGCGCGACGAGGCCAGTCGTACGAGCTGGTTTTCGAACTACGTGACGACGATGATGCAACGCGACATTCGTGACATCGCTCGGATCTCGGACGTCGCGGTAATGCATCGCCTTCTGCGTTTGCTTTGCGCGTGGTCGGGGCGAATGTTGAACTTTGCCCGTCTTGCGTCGGAGCTTCAAGCTTCGCAAACGACGATTCGGCGCTACTTCGATATCCTCGAGAAAGCATTTCTTGTGTATGCTATCCCGGCGTGGACCGCAGACGCGGGGCGTCGCCTGCTCAAGACGCCCAAACTCTTTGCCGCGGACTCCGGGTTGGCGGCGCACGAAATGAATGCCGACTACGAGCGATTGCGGACGAATCGGAGCGTGTTGGGCGGACTCATGGAGACGTTCGTCTGCGGCGAGCTTCGCAAGCATGCGTCCTGGAGCCGAGCGCAGCCGTCGTTCTATCACTATCGCGATCACAGCACGCAGGAGGAGATCGACCTCCTTTTGGAAACGCGAGCCGGCGTGCGAGTGGGAATCGAGATAAAGGCTAGCGCAACGCTCGGTACGCGCGACGTCGCGACGCTGATGCGCCTGAGCGAGGACAAGCGACTCAACCTTAAACGTGGGATCGTCTTCTATACCGGAGACACGCCGTTACCATTCGGCCCGAGGGTATGGGCGCTTCCCATTTCGTTGCTATAGAATTATGAGAGCGAACGTTACGTGGTAAAAACATGTGTCGCGCTGAGCGTGCCGAAGCGTAGAGGCGTAGAGCTGTGGAAATTGTAGTTGTTGGGGCGGGGCAGATGGGCTCGGGCATCGCGCAGGTTGCGGCGCAGCACGGGCATACGGTGCTGCTCAACGACCGCGACGGCGCGTTCATCGAGCGCGGCATCGCATCGATACGCAAGAACTTGGATCGCGCCGTCGAGAAGTCGCGCATCACGGCATTGGAGCGCGACGCCGCGCTGCGCATGATCCGCGCGACGCCGCAGCTCGACAATCTCGCGTCGCAGCTGGAACATCGTGCGCCGCAGATCGCCATCGAGGCCGCAACCGAGAACCTCGAGACGAAGCTCGAGCTCTTTGTCGCGCTCGACCAATGCCTGCCGCCGCAGGCGATCCTCGCGAGCAACACGTCCTCGATCTCGATCACGCGCCTTGCCGCGGCCACGCGCCGTCCGCAGCGCGTCATCGGCATGCACTTCATGAATCCCGTTCCGGTGATGCCGCTCGTCGAGATCATTCGCGGGCTCGAAACCTCGGACGAAACGTACGACGCCGTGCGATCGCTCGCCGAGCAACTCGGGAAGACGCCCGTCGAAGCGCGCGACTTTCCCGGCTTCGTCGCGAACCGCATCTTGTTGCCGATGATCAACGAGGCGATCTACGCGCTCTACGAAGGCATTGCCTCAGCAGACGCCATCGACACGGTGATGAAGCTCGGGATGAACCATCCGATGGGCCCGCTCGCGCTTGCCGATCTCATCGGCCTCGATACGTGCCTCTCGGTCATGCACGTGCTGCACGACGGCTTCGGCGATTCGAAGTACCGGCCGTGCCCGCTGCTCGCGCAGTACGTCGCCGCCGGCCGGCTCGGGCGCAAGAGCGGCCGCGGCTTCTATGATTACTCCTGAGCAGCGCGCGATTCGCGACGTTGCCGCCGAGATCGCGCGCCGCGAGGTCGCGCCGCACGTCGCAGCGTGGGATCGCGAGCACGTCTTTCCGCGCGAGCTCTTTGCGACGTTCACCGATGCGGGTCTGATGGGCATGCTCGTGCCGGAGCGCTACGGCGGCGCCGGCGCGGGCTACGTCGCGTACGCGCTCGCGGTCGAGGAGATCGCCCGCGCCGATGCGGGTTGCGCTGTGACGCTTTCGGTGCACTCGATGATCTGCGCCGTCATCGATAGGCTCGGCAACGAGGAGCAGAAGCGCGCGTGGCTTCCGATGCTCGCGTCGAAGAACGCGATCGCGGGGTTCGCGCTCACCGAATCCGACGCCGGCAGCGACGCCGCAAACATTCGCTCGAGCGCGGTGCTCGACGGGGACGCCTACGTGCTCTCCGGGCGCAAGCAGTGGTGCACGAACGGTCGCTTCGCCGCGGTCGTCATGGCGATGTTTCGCACCGGCGGCGCCGGCCCCAAGGGCGTCAGCGCGTTTCTCGTCGATCCCAAGATCGCCGGCGTGCGCGTCGAGCGCATCACCGAGAAGCTCGGCATTCGTTCCAGCGACACGTGCGATCTCGCCTTCGACGACGCGCGCGTGCCGCGCAGCGCGCTGCTCGGGGCCGAAGGCGAAGGCTTCGGCGGGGCGATGACCGCGCTCGCCGGCGGCCGCATCGGGATCGCGGCGCAAGCCACGGGCATCCTTGCGGCGTGTCTGGATGCGTCGGTGGCGTTTGCGACGCAGCGTCAGGCGTTCGGCAAACCGATCGGCGCCTTCGAGGGTGTTTCGTTCAAGCTCGCGCGCATGGCGACCGATCTCGAGGCGGCGCGTCTGTTGGTTTGGAAGGCGGCGTCTCTGGCAGACGCGGGCGAGCCGTTCGTCGTCGAAGCGAGCGAAGCGAAGCTCTTCGCCTCGACGGCGGCGCGTACGCACGCTTCGGAAGCGCTGCAGATTCACGGCGGCTACGGCTACACGACGGAGTTTCCCGTCGAACGCTACTATCGCGATGCAAAGATCACCGAGATCTACGAAGGCACTTCGGAGATCCAGCAGCTCATCATCGCGCGCTCCCTTCTCGGCCGGCTAGAATAGAAAGCGAGGCGCCGTTGCGGCGCCTCGCCCTGGTGTTTACGGCCGGATCGAGACAATATCCAGCGTACCACGCCGTTGGCCCGGGTTCAACCGGAGCGTTGGAGCGTGCGGGAATCGAACCCGCAGCGGTGCAGAGTCTCGGTCCGACCGCCGACGCCAACGCCGGGTCAATCACGCAGTCGAAGTGCTCGGCTAGGGAATGGCACTTCCGAGCGTTCCACGGAGATCCGAAACCACGGGTACGTCTCCGCCTCGCAAGGAGGCGTGGGCGGGGAGTAGTGGTACAGTATAAAAGATGATGCGTTCTCTGTCTCGCGTTTTGGCGACGGCGGCCGCTCTCGGCCTAGCCGTAGCGCTCTTCCATCCGTCGACGGTGCCGGCGCAGCCGGTACTCAACGGCATCGGCATCCCGAGCTTCGACGGCAACACCGGCTGGATCAATAGCCCGCCGCTGACGCCCGCGGATCTGCGCGGCAAGACGGTGCTCGTCGACTTCTTCGAGTACACGTGCATCAACTGTCTGCGCACGCTTCCGTACTTACGCGAGTGGTACAAGCGCTACCACAAGTACGGCTTCGAAATCGTCAGCGTGCAGACGCCGGAGTTCGGTTTCTCCGGCGAGCGCGCGAACGTGGAAGCCGCCGCGCGGCGCTTGGGCATCACGTGGCCGATCGTGATGGACGCCAACAACGCCATTTGGAACCGCTATCACAACGACGCATGGCCGCACGAGTTTCTCTTTGCGCCGAACGAGCAGCTCGTCGAGAGCCTCGCCGGCGAAGGCGGCTACCCCGACACCGAGCACAGGATCCAGTTGATCTTAAAGGTCACGCAGCCGAATCTCGATCTGCCGGCGCCGATGGCGCTGCTGCCGCAAGACAGCTACGACAAACCGGGTGCGGTCTGCTATCCGAAGACGGCGGAGTCGCTCGTCGGCCGTCAGCCGATCGCCGACGCAACCGGGCAGAGTCGCACGATGGAGGCCGAGTACACCGACTCCGGCGGGCATCGCGACGGCGCGGTCTACCTGCAAGGCTACTGGCGCATGACGAATGAAGCCGCGATCTCGGGCGGAAGCGACGGCTACTTCGCGATGCGCTATCACGCGATCCAAGTCGAGATCGTGATGCGCCCCGAGCAGGGGCCGGTGCGCGTCGGCGTGACGCAGGACGGCAAGCCCGTCGCGCGCGGCGACGCCGGAAAGGACTTGCGCTACGACGCGAACGGCAACTCGTACGTGGAGGTGAACGCGCCGCGCGCGTACGACGTCATCGACAACGCGCAGTACGCGCCGAGCCGCGAGCTTCGTTTGATGCCGCAAGGCGCGGGGCTTGGCATCTACGATCTCGCCTTCGAATCCTGCGAGGTTCCCGGGTCTCACTAGCGAAGCTGCCGCCCCTGCATTAACCTCATGCAGTATCAGGGGAAGGAGCTCTTCCGGCGCGCGGGCATTCCCGTGCCGCGCTCGCAGCACTGCACGAATCCTGAAGACGCTGCCGCGTTCGTCGCGCAGCATCCGGGGCAATGGGTGGTGAAGGCGCAAGTGCTCGTGGGCGGTCGCGGAAAAGCCGGCAAGATCAAGTTTGCCAACGACGCCGATGAGGCGCGTCGCGTCGCGCGCGAGATCATGGCGACGCCGATGCCGCCGAATCGCCAAAATCCAAAAGGAGAGCCGATCCGCTCGGTGCTCGTCGAGGAGAGGCTGCCGATTGCGAAAGAGGCGTACTGCGCGATCACCGTCGACCGCGCGCACAAGCGCCCGGTGCTCATGGCGAGCCGCTTCGGCGGCATGGACATCGAAGACGTCGCCGAGAACCATCCGGAGTCGATCGCGAAGCATTTCATCGACACCGCGGTCGGGTACTCGGCGTTCATCGGACGCGAGCTCGCATTCGGCGCGGATCTCGAGCCGGGATATCGCAAGGCGTTTCCCGCGATCGCAGGCGCGCTCTACGATCTCTTCTTTCGATACGGTGCGAAGCTCGTGGAGATCAACCCGCTCGCATTAACGGCCGACGGCAACGTGATTGCCTCCGACGCGAAGATCGAGCTCGACGACGACGCGCTCTTTCGCAATCCGGAGTTCGCGGAGTGGCAGAAGGTGCTGCCGCTCGACGAGGACGAGACGCTCGCGGCGCAGGCAGGATTGGGCATCCGCAACTTTCGCCGCTTCGACGGCAACGTCGGCACGATGGCAAACGGTGCGGGCCTCGCGATGGCGACGATGGATGCCGTGACGAACGCCGGAGGAAAGATCGCAAACTTCTTGGACGTCGGCGGC
>DAHXOK010000140.1:0-511 GCA_027364935.1 Vulcanimicrobiota bacterium
CCCGTTGGAGGCCGGGACCTTCAACCGCGCCTATCGTTGCGCGGTTGATGCCGCGGACCCAACCCGAGCCCGTCTGCGCTGCGACTACACCGCGCCGGACCTCGGTAGAGCGGGGGTTCGCTTTGACAAGACCTACGAGCTCGCGGCCGGCTCCCGCACGCTCGTCGTGACGCTTGAGGCGTCGGCCCCCGGCCGCTCGTTGAGTGCGTTCGCCCTGCCTTCATTGCTGACCGTGACCTGGCCCACCGGCACGCAGCCATCGAGCCTGGAACGCCGCGGTTATCGCCTCGACCGGCTCGATTACCCCGCCGATACGCCGGTCCGAATCGAGCTGCGCCTGCAAGGAGCATCAGGCGGCGGCGCGAATCGCCGATAGTCGTCCACGGGGAAGTGGCGGAACGGCAGACGCAGCCGCCTCAAAAGCGGCCGGGGCAACTCGTGTGGGTTCGAATCCCACCTTCCCTACCATCTCTTGCATTCGTTAAAAAGGCCTATATCCACGGGCCTTTTT
>DAHXOK010000140.1:533-846 GCA_027364935.1 Vulcanimicrobiota bacterium
GCATATCCGACGCCGTGGAAACACACCGCGCACGCGAGCAAAATGGGACAGCGCTATCGGGCTTGCTGCTCTAGGCTAACATTTGCACGATCCTCAGGCTCGCTAGCCGGAACGGTTCAAGTATGCATCCCCGCTATCACATGCTGACGCGAGTCGCGATAGCTGCTACGCTCGTCGCGGCGCTACATCCGCGCGTCGCGCAGGCAATCCCCGTCTTCGCAAACGGACAAGGTGTCAGTTGTTCCTTGTGCCACAGCGCGCCGCCGAATCTCAATGCGTACGGTCGATATATTTTAGCGACAAACTTCACCAA
>DAHXOK010000141.1 GCA_027364935.1 Vulcanimicrobiota bacterium
GTGCACGAGCGGCTCGCGCAGCTCGACACGGAAGCAGTACATGTCGTACGCAACGCGGCGATTCTGGGGCGCTCGTTCCAGGCGCGCTTTCCTCTAGGCGGAGTTCCTGCTAGCCGTCCCCACGAGCCCGGCGATTCGTTTAAGGAACGATCGCGATGCCGGTCGGATCGTTCAAGCCGGGGAACGAACCGGTGAGCGTCTGCCGATTTCCGTTCTGATCGTACGCCGTCACGGTTTTGTTGCCGGCGTTTACCACGTAGAGGAAGCCGTTACTCGGGTCGTACGCGATGGCATCCGGATAATTCAAGCCGGAGAAAGAGCCGGTGAGCGTTTGCTGATTTCCATTTTGGTCGTAGGCCGTCACCGTGTTATTGAAAATACTCGTTACGTACAGGAAGCCGTTGCTCGAGTCGTATGCGATGGCGTCTTGACCGGTCCCGGCCAGGCCGGAGAAAGAGCCACTGAGTGTTTGCTGGTTTCCGTTCTGGTCGTACGCAATCACACCGGGCGCGCCGGGGGTGTTGAGGCCATCTACCACATAGAGGAAGCCGTTGCTCGGGTCGTATGCGATGCCACCCGGAAGACAGAACAAGCCGTTGAATGGGCCGCTGAGCGTCTGCGGATTGCCGTTGTGGTCAAATGCCAGCACCTCATTTCCCATTCCGACGGAACAGCCGTCATAACCAGGGTTGGTCACAACGTAGAGGAAGCCGTTGTTCGAGTCGTATGCGATGCCGACCCCGTCGCTCAAACCGGAGAAGGAGCCACTCAGCGTTTGTAAGTTGCCGTTCCGGTCGTAAGCCATGGCGTTACCGCAATATTCGTTCAGCAC
>DAHXOK010000142.1 GCA_027364935.1 Vulcanimicrobiota bacterium
GTTTCCGGGCGTAGAGCCCAGCAAGGAGACTCGCCATGAGAAAGAGCCGCTTCACGGAGGCGCAGATTGTCGGGATTCTCAAAGAGCTTGATGCGGGGACGCCGGCGACCGAGTTGGCGCGTAAGCACGGCGTTCACGCAAATACGATTCGCATGTGGCGCGATCGCTACGGCGGCCTGGAGACGAGCGATCTGGTACGCTTGAGGCAACTCGAGGCGGAGAACGCGCAAATGCAGCGGGTGATCGCGCGCCTCACGCTAGAGGTCGACGCGATGAAATCGTTGGTGTCAAAAAACGGTTGGGGCCTTCGCAGCGGAAAGCCGCGGTGAAGGCCTTGCAAGAGAAAGGCCTCTCCCAGCGACAAGCATGCGTTCTCGTCGAGTGTCCCCGCAAAACCGCGCAGTATCGATCGCGCAAACCTCCGGAGGATCCGATGCTCGTCGAGCGCATTAAGGCCGTCGCCGAACGATGGCCACGCTTCGGCTACCGCCGTTTGATGATTATGCTGCGGCGCGACGGCCGCGCGGTCACCTGGTGGCGCTTTCGTCGGCTCTATCGGATGCTGGGGCTCGAAGTGCGGCCTCGGCGCAAGCGACATGTTCGGTACGTTCGCGGAGCAGCAATCCTTCCGGTGTCGCGGCCGAACCAACGATGGTCGATCGATTTCATCCACGACCGGCTCAACCTCGGGCGGCCGATTCGCGCAATGGTCGTCATCGACGATTTCACGCG
>DAHXOK010000143.1 GCA_027364935.1 Vulcanimicrobiota bacterium
ATCATCAGCGCCGTAGGCAGGCTCCAGAGAATTGGCAACACCAGCAAAATGACGATGGCCTTGGCAAACCCGGCGCCGCCCAAGATGTCCTCTATTCCGTAGGGACCGCCCGACACCATGAAGTAGGTGGCGGCAACCAGCGGCAGAAAGCGCATCTTTCGCCGCCCCGGCTTGAGGGCAAGGAGCATAGATGCGAATCTAACAACTTTTGCCCCCTGCACAAAGACAAAAAGGCGCCCGTCCGCGAATTCCCCAGGAGTGCGCCATCACCGCAGCTGGCGCGGCAGGAGCACATTCTGCGCAGGGACAAAAGCAGCTCTCCACGGGTGCAGTTTTCTGAGCAAGGGGGACAGAGACGTTGACAGCTCTCACAGACGGTACATCGTGCTATTTCAGGCGGCAGAAGGGCTGCTTCTTGCGCAGAACCGGAGCCGGGTATTGACCGGGTTAGTGCGACCGGCAGCCGGGTCCCGACAAGCCCTGCCGCACCCTAAGCGCAAATTCCGGTATAATTCGGCAGAGACGTGGAGAGATGGCCGAGTGGCTGAAGGCGGCGGTTTGCTAAACCGTTATAGGGTCAAAAGCTCTATCGGGGGTTCGAATCCCCCTCTCTCCGCCAGTTGCTGGCCAGCCGACGCCCCGTCTGATTTGGGTTTTTCCTCGATGACAACAACCTATTGAAACTTCACAT
>DAHXOK010000144.1:0-292 GCA_027364935.1 Vulcanimicrobiota bacterium
CGCGGCCGAACGCCGTGCGACCCGCCCCTATTCACGCCGTGCCAGCGGAGTCCTCGTGAGCCGGGCTGGAATGGTGGAGACGACAGGAATCGAACCTGCGACATCCTGCTTGCAAAGCAGGCGCTCTACCAACTGAGCTACGTCCCCGCGGGTTGGGGCCTACCGCTGATTCTGCCCGCCCGATTTGTCCCCTGCGAGGGTCGGCGCCGGGGGTTGCCTTCTATGATATACTCTCGATTTGTCCGGGCCATTAGCTCAGCTGGTTAGAGCGCATGCTTGATAAGCATGAGGT
>DAHXOK010000144.1:302-664 GCA_027364935.1 Vulcanimicrobiota bacterium
CGCTCGCGCTGCGGACGACCGCTGCTGGCAGACGGCCTTTGAAGCGATCCGGCATAGCGCCGCGGCGCCACGCCCGACGTTTACCAGCTACGCAGAGCAATAACACCTTATCGTGGACGGCGTGTCCATGGAAGACGTGTTCTACGACATCACCTATCGCGACGACGGCGTTGCCCTCATCGACGACCGCTGGTCGCGCCCGTGGGTGAGTAACCGGCTCGAACCCGGGCCGCCGCTGCTGGGCCCGTATGGCGCCGATCGCAAGAACTGGTTGGGTATGCCGGGTATCGATCTCCCATATCCCACGATCGCGACGGTTCGCTCGCATCCGAGCGAACAGTGCAGCATGCTCGGTGCGGAGC
>DAHXOK010000145.1:0-348 GCA_027364935.1 Vulcanimicrobiota bacterium
GCCCTCACGATATGGCTCATACACAGAATTGCTGACAGTCCCCCTTGGCGTCCGGAACGCGGGCTCCGCCATCCGGATGAGCGACCGGGCGGCGGCTGGTGCGCGCCGCACTGGCCCTAACCGGGCGGATGACAAACGAAACGACCGATCAGGCGTTCCTGATCGGTCGTTTCGCATAGGCCGGATGCCGAATGATGCGGTCAGTCGGGGCGACTGGATTCGAACCAGCGACCTCCTGCTCCCGAAGCAGGCGCTCTACCGGGCTAAGCTACGCCCCGATGTGTGGCTAGAGACTTCTCGTAACCCCTCGCGGCGACCACCTGCGTGCCCGCCGATCCACTCGAAAAC
>DAHXOK010000145.1:358-652 GCA_027364935.1 Vulcanimicrobiota bacterium
GGGTGAGACTGGCGCGCCGAGAGGGACTCGAACCCCCAACCTTCTGATCCGTAGTCAGATGCTCTATCCAATTGAGCTATGGGCGCGACGCCGCCACTCGAACCGCAAAGGCCCACGCACAAAAGGCCTAGTCGTCAAAATTACCCGCCGCGCCGAGGGTAATCAACCATTCCCTGCCTGCCGCATGCCGCGCGCCCCTCGTCCCGGCCCCGCGCCGGATCGTCGTCGCGCCGTCTCATGGCCACAAAAAACCCGTAGCCCTCTCGGCGCCACGGGTGATGGGCGGTACAAGAC
>DAHXOK010000146.1 GCA_027364935.1 Vulcanimicrobiota bacterium
GTGCTGGACGAGGACAGCCTGCGCCGTCTGCAAACCAATCCCTTGCGGATTCTCGACAGCAAGAACCCGGCGTTGCAGGGTGTCATCGAGCACGCTCCGAGCCTGGTCGATCACCTCGATGCGGAGTCGGCCGGGCATTTCGCGCGTCTGTGTGCGTTGCTGGACGACGCTGGCGTGAAGTACGCCGTCAACCCGCGCCTGGTGCGGGGGCTCGACTATTACACGCGCACGGTGTTCGAATGGGTCAGCGCCGCACTCGGTGCGCAGGCGACAGTCTGTGCTGGCGGCCGCTATGACGGCTTGGTGGAGCAGCTCGGGGGGCGGGCGACGCCCGCGGCAGGTTTCGCGCTCGGCATGGAGCGGCTGGTCGAAATACTGGTGGAGCAGAAGTCGCTGGCGTGCACTGGTGTGCCCCAGCTCTATCTGGTGCTGCTCGGGGAGGTCGCGCAGCGGCGCGGAGCGCTGCTCGCGGAGCGCTTGCGAGACGATGGGCTTTTTGTCGAATGCGATGCCGCTGGCGGTTCGCTCAAGAGCCAGTTGAGACGCGCGGATCGCAGTGGGGCGGCCTATGCCGCGCTTATCGGCGATGCTGAACTGACCGCGGGTCTGGTCAGTATCAAGG
>DAHXOK010000147.1:0-329 GCA_027364935.1 Vulcanimicrobiota bacterium
GCCTGTATCTGCAGGCTCAGTTCCGCATCGGCCCGCGCTCGCTCCGAGCGCGGCCGTGTCCGCCACGCATAGTAGCCGCTGGTGGAGACCCCCAATACCCGGCACATCGTGGCAACCCCGTGCATGGCCTGATTCGCACTCACGAATTGGAACGCCGTGACGGCACTGAGCCGGTCTCCGTGGCGAACCAGGCCGCGGCTTTTGCCAAGATCTCGCGCTCTTCGCGCAGCACCCGATTCTCACGCCTTAGCCGCGTCAGTTCTTCCCGCTCAGTGCTGGTCAGTCCGTCGCTGCGCTCGCCCAGATCGAGCTGCGCCTGTCTGACCCAC
>DAHXOK010000147.1:352-602 GCA_027364935.1 Vulcanimicrobiota bacterium
AAGATGCCGGCTCCCGTACCCCGTTGATCCGGGTGCTGCAACACACAGACACAGGCATACCACTACGTATTTCGATCAAACCTGAAGGCGACAAAATCCTCGCATGAGCGCGCAGTCGATGAAGATCGAGGCGTGGCAGGTCCATATTCCTTTACAGGCAGCCTGGCTCAATGATTTCCAAGTGGAAATGCTCCAGTTCCCGAACGGACGTCACGATGACCAGGTGGACAGCGTCTCGCAGTTCCTGAAC
>DAHXOK010000148.1 GCA_027364935.1 Vulcanimicrobiota bacterium
GATATGCAGGGCCAGTACATGAAAAACGGGTCACCTGTTGGGGTGACCCGTTCGTTTTAACGTCGCAGCGACCTACTTTTCCACTCCTGTGCAGAGCAGTATCATCGGCCCTCCAAGTCTTAACTGCCGTGTTCGGGATGGGAACGGGTGTGACACTTGGGGAAAAGCCACGACGAAGGCTTTAGAAGGGTTGAGAAGGGATTTGGCGAGGGCTCCGTGGAGCGTCTCTTGGGTGTTGGTCGGCAATTCAAGGCGTTCACCATTCCAGCCTCGGCTGTCGCCGGTCTGGCCTGGTTCACTTGACGGCTTTTTCTGTCGGAAAAGCCTACTTGAATTGCATTTCAGTGTAATTGATTGATGAAAGGTCAAGTCTGTGGACCGATTAGTATCGCTAAGCTTAAGCCGTTACCGGCCTTACACATGCGACCTATCAACGTGGTGGTCTTCCACGGGTCTCATAGGGAGATCTCATCTTGAGGGGTGTTTCGCGCTTAGATGCTTTCAGCGCTTCTCACTTCCCGACATAGCTACCCAGCATTGCATTTGGAAACACAACTGGAACACCAGAGGTCAGTCCATCCCGGTCCTCTCGTACTAAGG
>DAHXOK010000149.1 GCA_027364935.1 Vulcanimicrobiota bacterium
CTCTCAACAGTTTGATTCCGCCACTTTCCAACTGCACCGCAATGTCCGTCGCGCCTGCATCCAGGCTGTTCTCCAGCAATTCTTTCAGCGCCGAAGCGGGGCGTTCGATCACCTCGCCGGCGGCGATCTGGTTGATGAGCAGGTCGGGGAGCAACTGGATGGAAGACATGTTGCGGATTATAGCGGATAGGTCGCGACGGAATTTTGAAGTTCAGGCAATGCGTGCGACTGAAGACAAATTGCCATGCTGCGGGTGCGACAAAACGACGCGCGACAATATGCCACATTCCCGCAATTGCAGGATGGTTTTAGCATCCGCCCCGATTTATCAAGAGCAAATACAAGGGGAGTGTATGAACACAAGAATTGTTGTCGTGAACGCGATGTCGCTCATGTTATCCATATCGTTCGCGGAAGCTGCATATGCGGAGGATGCGGTGGCAGTTCCCGAGACTGAAGCAGTCGCCGGCACACCGGAATCGACAGGCAACAAAAAGTCGGCCGGCAAAAACGCAAAACCGTTGGCCAATGACGAGGATGACCTGCTGCTCAGGGAAATGGTCGTTTCGGCTGATAAGGACAAGCC